>DGDD01000295.1:31752-62108 GCA_002385265.1 Chitinophagaceae bacterium UBA3961 | reverse complement strand
GAGGAAGCTGCAATTTGTTTATGTGGTGATGTGTTAATGAGGGAATTAACTGCAGGCATGGAGCCAGCGTTGCGTAACCGCTGCGACGACTGCGCCGCTGCGGTGAAAAAACAGGGAATACAGGAGCGAGGTAGCTGCAATTTGTTTATGTGGTGATGTGTTAATGAGGGAATTAACTGCAGGCATGGAGCCAGCGTTGCGTAACCGCTGCGACCGCTGCGCCGCTGCGGTGAAAAAACAGGGAATACAGGAGCGAGGATAAGAGGAGACGAGGAGAGAGGAAATGCGAAAAAGGAAGAGGAGCAGGAACAGGGGGAATACAGGAACTAGGATAAGAGGAGACGAGGAAAGAAAGAGAAATAATTTATTTGCGAATTCTTTGCGGACTTGGCGTGCTCTGCGGTGAATTTGAAACTGAAGATTCAGACTATTTGTTTTGGCAAAAATTAGTTTTACAGGTACGATTCGGGCGGCATCAAAAGAGACGATGCGGCGCATTTCGGTGATTCATCCAAAGAATTTCCGACAAAAGGGAACCCATGCCAAAGCGATTTTTGCATTGGGGATGGTTTGTTTTTTTTGGGGTACCACATGGATCGCTTCAAAGCAAGGAGTGAAGTATATGCCCGCCTTGCAATTGGCCGGTATTCGGCAATTGCTCGGAGGTTCTTGCTATTTACTTTATTTCCTTTATAAAGGCGCTACATGGCCCAAGGGTAAGGAATGGGGTCCCATTATCTTGCTGGCTATTTTGAATTTTTCTCTTTCCAATGGGCTGAGTACTTGGGGTGTTAAATACATTACAGCAGGGCTGGGCTCTATTATTGGCGCCATTGTTCCATTGTGGATCGTACTGATTGGTTATTTGAGAACGAGGGAATTGAAGCCAATAACTACATTTGGTATTGTGTTGGGCTTTGGAGGTATTTGCGTGGTATTTTTTGAGCACTTGCATGATTTCTTTAACCCGCAGTTCAGTTTTGGGATCTTTATGTCTATTACGGCTACCCTAACCTGGGCTATTGGTTCGTTGTATACAAAGAAGCAGGCCTTGTCATTCAATCCGTATATGAGTATTGGTTTGCAAATGGTGATTTCCGGCATTGCATTGAGTGCAGTAAGTGGTGTTACAGGTGCTACCGTTCCTATTTGGGAAATACCTTGGCAGAGTTGGGTTGCAATTTCCTATCTCGTCATTTTTGGTTCAGTGATTTCTTTTATCGCATATTTGTATGCACTTCAGCATTTGAGTGCAGAGCAGTCTTCGATATATGCTTATATCAATCCAATTATCGCTGTATTGTTTGGTGCGGCATTGTTTCAGGAGCCGCTCACTATCTATATTATAGCCGGTGGTATGATTACATTGTTAGGAGTGTATTTGGTGCAGAGAGGGCAGAAAGCAATTAATAATTAAGAATTGGGGATGCCTGACGTTGTTGAGGATTGTGGCTATTGCCGCGAAGAATAAACTTTGGTTTTCGCTTATAATGGTTTACTCTTCGTATTCATTATTCCACGCATATTTTCCAAAAATAAAGAGACCGGTAGTGATGGGTATGAATATAACCAATATGATTGACCATTGGAGAATGGTGTTGGTTTTATTGGCTACTGTAGCGGCCGCTATTTTATCATTTGCTTGAAGGAATAGAAAGGCAATGATGGTTGGAGCGAGGAGCATCCAAACAATTCCGAGGTATTTTTTTAATAAGTTCATTGGTTACTATTTTATTCTGACAGTGCAGGTTTATTTTTTAAATAGATGGTTCCAATAATAAAGCAGAGCAATGCCACTGAAATGGGGTAGCCTAATCCGATGAGTGGGTTTCCGGTTCCTCCATTACTTTTAGATAGTTCTACCATCAATGTACTTAAGAATGGCACTAACCCCCCAAATACGCCGTTTCCTATGTGATAAGGCAGCGACATAGACGTATACCTAATTTTTGTTGGGAACATTTCAACAAGGAAAGCTGCAATTGGACCGTACACCATGGTAACAAAAAATACCTGGATGAATACGAGGAAACTTAAATACCAAAAGCTGGAACGATCGAGTGCTTTTTCAACCGAGAGCGCGTGCTTCTTGCTAATTGATTTTGCAGTTACGGTTGCGCTTCCATTTTCAAGAACAGTTTTTGGGCCGGCTTTTCTACTATAAACAAGGGCATTTGCGTTTGAGTCCACCACAATTTTTAGTTCTTTTGTATTGGGTACGCTCTTCTCCAAAAGGGTGATGGTGTCCGTTTTTGTAAAGCTAAATTTCGCGCCATCACTGTAAAGGGTGTCGTATTTTGTAATTCGGTGCAATACATTTGGCCTCTTACTATCTACTGTTACTACTGAACTGGGTTCGGTAGCACTACTAAACAAAGCTCGTTTGGTAGTAGCGCTGGTGGTGTTCAACATGCTATCGTAAATGAAATAATAGGAACAAGCAGCTACCAACATACCGGTTAATATAATCCATTTTCTTCCGACTCTATCGCTCCATGAACCAAAGATCACAAAGAATGGAGTAGCGAAAAGAATTGCTACTAAAATGATATTTCTTGAATCTTCAAAATTTACTCCACAGGTATTCTCTAGAAATGATTGAGCGTAAAACTGGCCGGTATACCAAACTACTCCTTGACCCATAACGGCTCCAAAGAGAGCCAACAACACCATTTTAAAATTGGCTTTGTTGCCAAAACTTTCTTTGAGTGGGTTTTTAGAAGTTTTTCCGGATGATTTGATTTTTTCGAACAATGGAGACTCGCTCATTCTCATTCGAATGATAATGGACACGAACACAAGTAACAATGATATCCAAAATGGATATCTCCAGCCACCCCATTCAGATTCAAAATCGGTTATGCTCTGTGATTTACGAATTAAGATGATTACGCCTAGGGCTAAGAAAAGGCCAAGGGTTGCTGTAGTTTGGATCCAGGAGGTCCAGAAGCCTCTTCTATTAATTGGAGCGTGTTCAGCTACATACGTTGCGGCGCCACCGTATTCTCCTCCCAAGGCGAGCCCTTGAACAAGTCTTAGTAGTAAAACTAATAATGGTGCCCACCAACCAATGGTGACGTAGCCCGGAATAAGGCCTATAGCGAAGGTTGAACCACCCATTAAAACCAGTGTTAGAAGGAATGTGTATTTTCTTCCAATGAGGTCTCCCAATCGTCCGAATACCAATGCACCGAATGGGCGAACGATGAAGCCTGCTGCAAATATTGCTAAAGTGCTTAACAAGGCAGCTGTTCCGGAATCTTCGGGAAAAAATTGACTCGAGATCACTTTGGCGAGCATTCCGAAAATATAGAAATCATACCACTCGATAAGTGTTCCAACAGAGGATGCACCAATAATGAAACCCATTTTACCGGGTGTATTGTTCAAAGTACTCATAAGCAAGTTGGCGTTGAAAGGGAGTTCAAAAACTGAGTTGAATATACCTATTTTTTTAAAGAGTTTGGTTATAAACAGGCTCAAACATTGAAATGTACGAATAACACAATAAATGGTTAACAAAGTATAATTCAATAAGTAGGATGATTGTACTTTTTTTGATTTGAGTTTTATCTTTTTATTAGAAAGGCCTTAGCTTGGTCTTTTAGAAATTGAGAATGTGTATCTTTAGAACTCAAATTTACAAGCTCAATTTTTAAAAATTTTAGCAAGTTAATTCCTAACGATCATGTCATATTCATTTCAAATCAAAGATGCAGCAGGGTATCAATCGGCCTATAAGAAAAGTGTTTCTGATCCGGAAGGATTTTGGGGAGATGTAGCTTCTAGTTTTTATTGGAGAAAGAAGTGGGATAAAGTATTGGATTGGAATTTTAAAGAGCCGAATATCAAGTGGTTTGTAAATGGTAAGTTGAACATTACGGAGAACTGCTTGGATCGTCATTTAGGGACTTTAGGAAATAGGCCTGCCATTATTTGGGAGCCAAATGACCCCGAAGAACACCATCGCGTTATTACTTACCGCGATTTATACAACAAGGTTTCTCAGTTTGCCAATGTTTTAAAGAACAATGGAGTTAAGAAAGGTGACCGAGTGTGTATTTACATGGGTATGATTCCTGAGTTGGCTATTGCCGTATTGGCCTGTGCGCGTATTGGTGCCATTCACTCTGTAGTATTTGGTGGCTTTAGTGCACAAAGCATTGCCGATCGCCTGTACGACGC
This sequence comes from Chitinophagaceae bacterium UBA3961, assembly GCA_002385265.1. GTDB lineage: Bacteria > Bacteroidota > Bacteroidia > Chitinophagales > Chitinophagaceae > Endoryza > Endoryza foliicola. The sequence goes on along the minus strand of DGDD01000295.1, from coordinate 57,923 downwards.
GAATGCAGAGTACATCATTACTTGTGATGGAGCGTTTCGTGGTAATAAAGATATTCCTTTGAAATCGGTGATCGACGATGCATTGGTTGGATGCCGATTTGTGAAGAAAGTAATTGTGGCCACACGTACCCGCACTCCTGTGAGTATGCTAAAAGGACGTGATGTGTGGTGGGAAGACGAAATTAAAAAAGTAGAGACCATGGGTAACCCCGATTGCCCTGCTGAGGAAATGGATGCTGAAGATCCACTCTTCATTCTATACACATCAGGTTCTACCGGTAAACCAAAAGGAGTAGTTCACAGCTGCGCAGGTTACATGGTATACACTACATATTCGTTTGTAAACGTATTTCAATATCAGCCCGGTGATATTCATTTTTGTACAGCCGATATTGGCTGGATTACAGGTCACAGCTATATTGTATACGGTCCTCTTGCAGCAGGCGCTACCACTTTGATGTTTGAAGGTGTACCTACATGGCCTGATGCCGGACGATTCTGGGATATCATTGATAAATACAAAGTAAATATTCTTTATACAGCCCCCACAGCAATTCGTTCTTTGATGGGTTTTGGATTGGGTCCTGTTCAAGGTCATGATTTGAGTTCATTAAAGGTATTGGGTACTGTTGGTGAGCCTATTAATGAAGAGGCTTGGCATTGGTATGATGAACACATTGGAAAGAAGCGTTGCCCTATTGTAGATACTTGGTGGCAAACTGAAACCGGTGGTGTACTAATTTCAAATATGGCAGGAATTACACCGGGTAAACCTGCGCATGCTACACTGCCCTTACCGGGTGTTCAACCTGTGTTGGTTGATGAGAAAGGAGTTGAGCTTGAAGGGAATGGAGTAAGTGGTAATTTATGCATCAAGCATCCTTGGCCTTCAATTTTAAGAACTACCTATGGCGATCACGAACGCTGCAGGGTAAACTATTTCGCTACTTACGAGAATATGTACTTTACGGGTGACGGTGCTTTGAGAGATGAAGAAGGTAATTACAGAATTACCGGTAGGGTAGATGATGTATTGAACGTAAGTGGTCACCGTATTGGAACGGCTGAGGTTGAAAATGCGATCAACATGCATGCTGGTGTGGTGGAAAGTGCCGTAGTAGGCTATCCGCACGATATCAAAGGCCAAGGCATTTATGCCTATGTGGTGTTTGGTCAAATGCATGGCGATGAAGCATTGACTCGTCAAGACATTTTGCAAACGGTAACTAGAGTTATTGGTCCCATTGCGAAGCCAGACAAAATTCAATTTGTAAGCGGATTACCTAAAACGAGAAGTGGAAAAATCATGCGTCGCATTTTGAGAAAGGTAGCGGAAGGCGAAACTGAAAACCTAGGCGATACTTCTACTTTGTTGGATCCGGGTGTGGTTGAAGAAATTAAGAATGGAAAAATTTAGTAGAGGGCGTCAAATTAAAAATTAATTGGTAAGAATTAATAATGAAGGTCTCGCTGGAAAGCGAGACCTTTTCCTTTTGTGGTAACATTTACTTGTAAACTGAACGACCGCTACAACCGACCGTTCTAAACAGTATGGCTTCTGGTTAGTATAGCAGGAATATTGCCAAACTAAGTTGCATAGTAGGTTTTATCACTAAATAAATTGAAAAACGTTAATTTACGAAGCAAAAGAACGGAAGGTCATGAAACTATTACGTAATCTGCTGCGCGTAGTCCTGCTATTGTTTATTGTTTTGAATTTGATGGCCGTTTTTCATGCCTATAAGTTTACTCATTTTTACGATGCTACAAATGAGCCGGTGATTCAAAGGCCGGAGCAAATGGGTTTTTGGCAGAAAACAAAATCCCTATTTTTTGGAATTAATTATTACAAGTCTGTAAATAAAGCTTTTCCAACCGGCGCTTATCAAACTATCAATTTTAAAACAAATGATGGATTGAAGATTGAGTCTTGGGATTGGCCAATTGATTCTTCTCAAGGATATGTTGTGATGTTTCACGGACATGGCTCTAGCAAGTCGAGGATATTGGGTGAGGCTGCGGCCATGCGAAAAATGGGATATTCGATTCTGTTAGTTGATTTTCGTGCACATGGAGGAAGTGACGGCAATACTTGTACCATTGGGCATGACGAGTCGGAGGAAGTTAAGCTTGTTTACGACTATGCTCGGGCGCATACCAAAGGGAAAGTGGTACTGTGGGGTATTTCTTTGGGTGCGGCTACCATTACTAGGGCTGTTGCACATGAGGGTGTGGAGCCCGATCAGGTGATTCTTGAAATGCCTTTTGGATCATTATCGGAAGCGGTTAAAGGAAGGGTACGCATTATGGGAATTCCTGAACAGCCGGTTGCCACTTTGTTATGTTTTTGGGGTGGAGTAGAGAGAGGCTTCTGGGCTTTTTCGCATAATCCATATGAGTATGCGGCTTCCATAAAATGTCCGGTACTAGTGCAATGGGGTGAAAAGGATCCGCGTGTAACTAGAGCAGAAATTGATGCTATTTATGGCGCTATTAAAGGAAATAATAAGAAGCTGGTAGTTTACAAGGACGCGGGTCACGAGTCGTTGTATGAAAAACAGACCGATTTGTGGTTGAAAGAAATCAAAAGTTTTTTGAACTAAAATTTAATAGCAATGCCTAATAGCGGATTATTACTTTGCTTCCCACTTTGAGAATTTCGTTGAGCTCATCTATGTCATCATTACGAAGGGAAATGCATCCATTGGTCCAGTTGGTATAGGTATCTACTACGATATCATCATTTGGCCAAGTGCCGTGGATGGCAATTCCATTTCCAATTTTAGCATTAGCGGGTATAATACCTGCCGCCTTTCGTTGTTTGAATTTATCCCAAGATTCTTTGTTGGGAAAATCGAGCAGGAACATTCGATGCCATTTATCGTGTACTCTTTTTGAAAGTATTTTAAAAGATCCTTCAGGTGTTTTTTTATCACCCTCCATGAGTTTATCGGTCAGCACTTTGTTTCCAAAAACAACAGGGTAGGTAGCAAACCAACCATCATCATCGTAAACACTCAGTTCGTAATCGGTTTTGTCAATAATGAGATAAACCGTTCCATTGGGTTGATTGTTGAATTTGGAATGCTTAGTGCTTCTTACACTTGTGTGTTTGAAAGAAACCAGGAGCAGGCTACTGAGCAGTAATAGGCCTGTTAGAAATTTCGTTTGCATACGGGGGTCGTTTAAGTAGAATTTCGCTGTGATTTTCCGGTTTAACTTTCAAGTACTAACATACAATCTTTTTGCCAAGTTTGCAATGGAGGACGATGGGGATGGTACTATTAATTAATGATTAACAGATTAGAGGTCAGTTTGTTAGCTTTGTGTTATAATAAGTTGAATATGAAATACCTATTTTTCTTGATGCCAATAATTGCCGGGATATCGATGTCTATTCAATCGGGGGTGAATGGTCAACTGCGTGCCGGATTGAATCATCCGATTCTAGCTGCATTTTTATCATTTCTAGGTGGTACGCTGGCATTGGCGCTGATATTGTTGTTTTCGAAACAGTCTTTACCGGCTGTGGAAGTGTATCGGGGAATTGAGTGGTATAAATATACCGGAGGCTTCTTGGGAGTTATAGTGGTCAGTTTTGTGATTTTGAGTGTGCATCAAGTAGGTGCGTCAAATATGTTTGTGTTAATAGTAGCGGGGCAATTGGCGACAGCTCTATTGATGGATCATTTTGGATTGTTAGGCTTAGCAGCTAGTGCTATTACAGTGAAGAAGTTACTTGGAATAGGATTGGTAATTGCGGGAGCATGGTTGGTTACAAAAAAATAAAAACCGACCATCATTTGCCCTGACGGTCGGTTAACATGAGAGAAATCGGGAAAAGCGATTACCAATTGCTCAATCGGATACCGATGTTATATGGAGTTTGGTCTAAACCTTTTTTAAACATGCTTTGAGTTGCGAGAGAACCATAGAGGCGGATAAAACCTAAGTTCAGTTCACCTACGTACGAAAGTTTGAATGGACGCAAGTCGAAATCATTTCTTGTTTTTTGCTTACCGTCGGCAGCTGTGATCGTTTTTTGACGGCTGCTGTACAAATAACCGGCGCTTACTCCGGCACTGAAGCCAACCGGATTCTTTTTCTTAGGAGTAAGGTTGAAGTTTAACATCATTGGAACGGTTAAATAATCAGCTGCTAATTTGTTCTTGCTGTAAGAAGTGCTATTGTCAAGAACTACCTTCGTAGGGTCGGTGTTGAATTTCACTTGTCTTGAAAAACGGTAGTTGTTTAACTCTAAACCGATACCGTATTTTAAATTCACAACATCTTTGATCAGGCTCACACGTTGCGTAAAGATCCAAATGTTTACGTTGATTGATTTGTTGTTTCTCAATTTAAACCAATCTTCGTTTGCACCGGGTGCGAAGCCTGTAGAAGGATCTTGGATAGCTGCGCTGCTATAATTGGTTTGATCATTGAATTGATTGATTCCAATATCTACAATACCCCAATTGGTTGACTTTCCTTTACTTTTCTTTTTTTCGATCTTCACTTCGGTGTCATTAGAGGAAGAACCTTTTGATTTACCATCGTCTTTCTTAATAATGGTAATGTTTCCAATTTTTACGGTGTCTGATTTTTCAGTTTCCTGAGCTTGAAGGCCTATGGCAAAGCAAAATCCTGTCAGGAGTAAAAACATCCTTTTCATAATTATTTTTTTTGAAGTTGAGTGATTGTTATTAACGAAGCGCGAAACCTGCAATGCTTACATTGTTATCTCCACTGGCTTCACCGCCTTTGATACTCATGGCTTTTTCTGCAACCCGGGAAACTTTGCGGAAGAAGCCTCTTAATTTACCTTTTTGACGGTTATCGGTATTGATAGGTTCGAAAGCATTGTTGTTGTCAGTGTTTGATGCATAGGTTGCGATACTCGGTGTACTTGGAGTAGTTTCGATTCCTTTTACATCTACCGGCCCATCAATAACAGTTGGTGTAGTAGTTATTGTTTTAGGCTCGTTTACTGCAACAATCGGCTCTATAGGTTTAACGATTGTGTTGTTCGAAAAGTTACTAGGATTTTCAGATTTATTTTCTTTTCCATTAGCATTTGTTGATTTAACGCTAGTAACGTTGTTGGGCACACTATTTCTAACCGGCGAATATGCTATGTTTTCTTTTTGTGAGCTTGCTTCTTCGCTAGGAAGAACGATTGATTTTGATCCAGGTGCTGTATTTGCTTGTTGAGAAGGTGCAGGTGTGTTCACTTTTGGTTGAGTCCCTGCCATTTCAACTGAAGGCTTGCTATTATAGAAATAACCGGTAGTGCCGATAGCGAGAATTACAACAGCTGCTGCGGCAACCTGCCACCAACGAATCATAATAACTCGTTTTCCTTCTTCTTTTCTATACAATAAGTTCTTATCGGGGAATACAATTGAAGTGTCTGCTGTTACGCGAGCTAATTGCAATAGTTCGAAATTGGCTTGATGTTGAGGATTTTGATAAACGAACGCTTCAACTTTGGCTTTTTCTTCGTTACTGAGTTCGTTGTCGCTATAATCAATAAACTTTTCTTCGCAGTTCAATTCATTGATAAAAGCATTTTCATTCTCAGTTCTATACAGAGAAGATTTATCGAAGAATGGTGTTTTCAATTCAGGCAACTGAACAGTTTCTTGAAGAAGGGTTAGTTCTTCTGCCAGATCGGGGTTTTCCGCTACAAAAGCTTCCACAGCTTTTTGTTCTTCGGTAGACAATTCGTTGTCTACGTAAAGCAGAAAATATTCTTCGTAATTGTATCTGTTAATGTTCATGTTATAATACGTTTTCGGGGCTTACTAAATAATTTTTTAGTTGAACACGGGCTCTGTGCAAGTACACTTTAACTTGACTTTCACTGAGGCCTGTTATTTTCCCGATCTCCTCATAGGAGTATCCTTCATAGTCTTTTAAAAGAACCAGTGATTTTTGTTGTTCCGGTAAACGGCTCAATGCTTCATCAAGGATCTTTTTTGTATTCGAAACGGGGCGATCAATAACGCGAGCGTCTTCTTTGAATTCATCTTTTAGCGTAATTCTTTTCACTTTACGCAGATGGTCTATCATTTGGTGATAGGCAACGGTGAAAAGGTAGCTTTTAGATTTCGAAGCGTCTACTTCGTCTCTGTTCACCCACATTTTTTCAAATGCTGTTTGAACCACGTCTCTGGCATCTTCTTCGTGCCTGAGATTTTTATATATAAAGCGGTACACGTTGTCGGCGTACTGATTTACACATTGGTTATATTCTCTTTCGGTCATACAGTTGATTAGGAAAGGTTAGCTGATTAAAGGTAGTACGAATAAGGGGGAGATAATGTTACAGGGTTTTTGAAAAAAATAAAAAAAGAGGCCTTTGGGCCTCCTTACTAAAGATAAGTGTTTATATATCAGGTAGTTATTGTATTATTTTGGGTAGAATATAGGCTCCTAAACTTTCAAGGATAATAAATTCACCGTTGCCCAAATCAGGCTTATCAGTTTGACTTTCAATTAGATCTGAATTCAAGCCGTTGTTTTGACGTATGGCGGCTGCCACAACTAAAATTGCGGAGGCGACGAAAATGGTCCAAACAAAGCGTATAAAATTCTTGCGAAACATAAAGGCTGGTTGTAGGAATAAGACGCAGCAATAAGGGGAATGTTACAGGTTGGACGATAAATTTCCGAGTAGCGTTAATTGTACTGTTGTTTTTAGCGTAGAAAGGTAGGATCAATTAAGGCAAACAAAAAGAGAACCCTGGGGTTCTCTTTTGAAAAGTAAAGAATTTGAGAATAAATCTTATTTGAGAACACCGAGTTCTTTACCCACTTTCGTGAATGCAGCGATTGCGGTATCGAGGTGGTGTTGGTCGTGGGCGGCACTTAATTGAACCCGGATTCGTGCCAGTCCTTTGGCAACAACCGGATAGAAGAATCCGATCACATAAATTCCTTCATTTAATAACGCTGCTGCAAATTTTTGAGCAACTACTGCATCGTATAACATGATAGGAACGATGGGGTGATCTCCGGGTTTAATGTCGAAGCCCGCTTTCGTCATGTTATCTCTGAAATATTTTGTGTTGAACTCCAATTTGTCGCGCAATTCAGTTGTTTCACTAAGTAAATCCAACACGGCGATAGAGGCACCAACAATGCTGGGTGCAAGTGTGTTTGAGAACAAATAGGGACGTGAGCGCTGACGCAACATTTCAATCACTTCTTTTTTGCCTGAGGTAAATCCACCGGAGGCACCGCCCAATGCTTTACCCAAGGTTCCGGTAATGATGTCGATCTTTCCCATTACTCCTCTGTATTCGTGTGTGCCTCTACCGGTTTTGCCCAGGAAGCCGCTGCTGTGACATTCGTCTACCATAATAGCAGCATCGTATTGCTCTGCCAATGCCACAATTTTATCGAGTTGTGCGATGGTGCCGTCCATGCTGAATGAACCGTCTGTTACAATGATTCTGCTTCTTGCTCCGGCGGCTTCTTTTAGTTTCGCTTCGAGGTCGTCCATATTGTTATGTTCGTAGCGAAAGCGTTGGGCTTTGCACAAACGAACGCCATCAATAATGGAAGCGTGGTTCAGTGCATCAGAAATGATGGCATCTTGTTCATTGAAGAGCGGTTCGAAAACACCTCCGTTGGCATCAAAAGCTGCTGCATATAAGATGGTATCTTCGGTACCAAGAAATGCGGAAATCTTAGCCTCGAGTTCTTTGTGAATGTCTTGTGTTCCGCAGATAAAGCGAACACTGCTCATTCCAAATCCTCTCAGGTCAATGTATTTTTTTGCTGCTTCCAGCACTTTTGGATGAGAAGAGAGTCCTAAGTAGTTGTTTGCGCAAAAGTTCAATACTTTTTTGCCGTTTACTATTATTTCTGCTCCTTGGGGAGATTCGATGATGCGTTCGGTTTTAAAGAGGCCGGCGGTTTTGATTTCCTCTAACTCCTGAGCAATTCGGTTCGATAATGATGGATTCATGCAAGAACTATGAGATGTGAATTAATTATTTAGAAGCGATCATACTGATTTCAACGTTTACATTTTTAGGCAATCCTTTTACAGCTACGGTTTCTCGGGCCGGAAAGTTCCCTTGAAAATACTTACCGTATACTTCATTTACCGTGGAGAACAAGTCCATATCAGAAAGGAAAATGGTGGTTTTAACCACGTTGCTGAAGTCCATTCCTGCTTCAGCTAACACTGCTTTCAGGTTGTGCATTACCTGATGTGTTTCTCCTAGAACATCTGTTGCGTCGATGGTACCGGTGGTGGGATTGATGGCCACTTGACCTGATAAGAAAAGGAGGTTTCCTACTTGAACGGCTTGACTATAGGGCCCAATGGGGGCCGGTGCACTGTTAGAATTGATAATCGTTTTTTCCATGCCCAAAAATAAGGAAAAGCGAGAGGGAGTAATTAAGAATTAGGAATTAATAATTAATAATGGAACAGCCGGTATACAGGAACGAGGAAGCGAGGAGACGAGGAACGAGGAAATACAAAGAAGCAAGAGGAGGGGCAGGGGGCGCATATCAGTAGGGCCCTGTAGGGGGCCCACATTAGTAGCTGCTGAATGAAATGAAGAGATGGGGGAGAAAGGGTTATTTTTGCAGAAAATTAGAAGCATGCAAATTGCGATATTGGCGAATGATGATCAAAAACAGGCTTGGGTAGCGGCTTTTGGTGAAGGAGACTGGTTGTGGTGTGGGTCGGTGAGGGCCTTGGCTGCCAGTACCGCAGATGTTTATGTTGACATGAGTTATCATAAAGATCCGGAAAGAGATGCTGTATTGATGCAAAGATCCGGTGCTTTGATATTAGTGAATGAGGTAGTTGATTCGGTTCCATTTGCGCGGTTTAACGGGTGGAATGGCTTTTTGAAAAGAGCAGTTTGGGAAATTGCGGGATTGAGCGAAGAACAAAGAGCTATTTGCGATCGTTTTTTTGAGACAATTGGAAAGCAATACCGAGTAGTTCCGGATGTTCCGGGAATGATTGGGGCTCGGGTGGTAGCCTGTATTATAAACGAGGCCTACATAACTGCCGGGGATGGAATTAGCAGCAAAGAAGATATTGATATTGCTATGAAGTTAGGGACGGGTTACCCGTATGGACCTTTTGAATGGGCTGAAAGCATTGGAAAAGAGCAGGTATTTCGATTGATGAAACGCTTGGCTACTGAGGATTCTCGGTATACTGTGGCTCCATTGTTGATTAATGAATGTGTTAAAATACAAGGATAATGGCATTGATATTATTGATTGATACGGCTACTGAACAGGGTGGCTTGTGGCTATCCAAAGATGGCGTGGTTTTAGCATCGGATGTTGAAACGAATCAAAGAGATCATGCATCTTGGATACATACTGCGATTAAAAGGATGTTTGATGAAACCGGTTTTGAGTTATCGGCGTTGGATGCCATTGCGGTAAGTGAGGGTCCCGGTTCATATACGGGATTAAGGGTAGGGATGTCGACAGCTAAAGGTCTCGCCTATGCGCTAAACAAGCCATTAATTGGTGTTGGCACATTGTTATTATTAGCGGCGTCTATGCAAGTAGAGCTAATGCAAATGGGTAGAAGGGTAGATTATATTGTTCCGATGATTGATGCAAGAAGGATGGAAGTGTTTACAGCGGTTTATGATTTTAATTTGAATGAAGAGAGCAAACCGGAAGCGTTGATACTATCGGGGGGGTCGTACGAAAAATATTTACAAAATAATGACATAGTTTTTTGCGGAAACGGTTCCGCAAAATTTCGAAGTTTGTGTACGAAAGACGGTGTACTCTTTTCCGCTACAACTGTGATTGGTAGCGCATTTGCAAAGATTGCTTTTAATCTGTTTTTAATGCAAAAATTTACTGATCTGCCTTATTCTGAACCCGTTTATATCAAAGAATTTTATACTCATCAATCTTAATTACCATTAAGCATTTTTAAAATATAATAACATACGATTCATTGATTTCATTCTATATTTGTTTTTTATGATTTATACTTTTTCTATTTAATACCCTTTCAATTATGAATGCTATTACCAGTTATTCGATGACTTTGAACGGAGAGACGAATTCAGTGAGTGTTGATTTCGTGAGTTTGAAGAAGGGGGCAATGATTTTGCGTGCATTGAACCATAAACTTCGTCAGCAAATTGTAAAATTGGTTGATGAGAAGAAGAAGATCACTGTAACCGAAATTTATGTAAACCTTCGTTTAGAGCAGTCTGTTGCTTCTCAGCATTTGGCCATATTGCGTAGAGCAGGCATAGTAAGAACAGATCGTGAAGGAAAGTTCATTTATTATTCAGTTGACAATGCTCGTGTAGCACAGATCATGAAGTGTGTTGACGAGTTAATTGCTTGATTATAAGAGTCTTGTTGTTTGCGTGTAGAAGCGAAGACCGGTGGGTTTTCGCTTTTCTTTTTTACAAGTATCTTTGCCTAAAATTGAATCGATGTTTATACAGCAATTATATACAGGATGTTTGAGTGAGGCGGCTTATTATATTGAGAGTGATGGAAAAGCGGCCATTATTGATCCAATGCGTGATATTGATGTTTACTTGAACTTAGCGAAAGAGAGAGGAGCTAACATCAGTTATGTATTTGAAACACATTTTCATGCCGATTTTGTGAGTGGTCATTTAGACTTGAGTAAGGCTACAGGCGCCCCCATTATTTATGGACCTGAAACCAATACGAAACTACCGGTTACCATTGCAACGGATGGACAAGTGTTTCAACTTGGAAGCATTAGCATTGAAGTGATGCACACACCAGGTCATACATTAGAGAGTACTTGTTATTTATTAAAGGATGAAAATGGTTTGCCTTATGCAGTATTTACAGGTGATACATTGTTTGTAGGTGATGTTGGCCGTCCGGATTTAGCGCAAAAAGGCTCTAATTTAACTATGGTTGAATTGGCAGGTATGCTCTATGATAGTTTGCAAAAGAAGATTGTGAATTTACCGGACGAAGTGCTGGTTTATCCTGCTCATGGTGCCGGAAGTAGTTGCGGTAAGAACTTAGGTCCTGAAACCTATAGTACCATTGGCGTTCAAAAGCAAACGAACTATGCTTTGCAAGCTCCTGATCGTGACTCATTTATTAGAAGTGTTACGGATGGATTGCAAGAACCCCCTTCATATTTTCCTATCAATGTTTTATTGAATAAAGAAGGATACGATAGTTTAGAGGCAGTGTTAGCCGAAGGAACAAAAGCATTGAGTATGGAGGAATTCAAATCTATGACCAAAGATGAAGATGTAATAGTATTGGATACCAGACATGCATCAAAATTTGTAGAAGGATTCATACCCGGATCTATTTTTATTGGACTTGAGGGAAGATTTGCGGAATGGGCGGGAAGCTTATTGAGTTTTGAGAAATCGATGGTATTGGTAACAGAACCCGGAATGGAAAAAGAATCAGTGGTTCGTTTGGCGCGTGTTGGATTTTCTAAGATTAAAGGGTACTTGAGTGGAGGATATGAAGCATGGCAAGAAGCCGGCAATAAGATCGATATGATTATCAATGTTGAAGCAGATGAATTGGCAATGGATCTTCCTTTCGATACTAATTTGGTTGTGTTGGATGTAAGAAAAGAGGCTGAGTATGCAGATGGACATGTGAAAGGTGCAGTGAACATGCCTTTGATAGAAATGACTGATATGGCTCGTGTGGCGCAGTTGGAAGATCATTTGAATATTTATGTGCATTGTGCGGGAGGATATAGAAGTGTGATTGGCGCTTCAATGTTGAAACGTCAGGGTATTCATAATTTGAGAAATGTAGAAGGTGGTTGGGCAAAGATCAAAGATCAGAAAGGAATTGAGGTAGAAAAGGTACAGGCCGCATTGAATTAATTTGTTATACAAGATTTGACGGCCGCACAGATCCGTTTTTATTCGATTCTACATATTTAAACTATCATTAAAGCAATGTTTCGGCATTGCTTTTTTATTGCCATTTATCCGATCTGTAGTCCTTTTAACATTATGCCAACAGCTGTTTTGTAACATCTGAAAACTCGGCGCGTCTCTATTCACTAGGTGGGCGAAATAGCCATCGCTCACGTTCAACTAACCATAGAAAAACAAAGACCTAGCCATGTTTAACAGACTCGTATGCTGCTTAATGGGGATTGCTGTCTCTTTTACAGCCTATAGCCAAAATGTAAATGTTGGGAAAACACTTCCAGCCCAACGCACTACCAAATCAGTAAAAATTGACGGTTTAATTAACGATGAAGCTTGGAAAGAAGCAGCTCGGATGGACGATTTTATTGAGTTTCGTCCGAAAGTGGGGCGTAAAGAAAACCCGCAAACCAGAACGGAAGCCTATTTGATGTACGATGATAATGGGATTTATTTTGGAGGCTTCTGTTATGAGAACACTAAAGACAGCATTACTACTGAGCTCAAAGGCAGGGATGGCTTTGGCGCCAACGACTTTATAGGAATTATTTTCGATACGTATTCGGATCGATTGAACGGATTCGAATATTTTATAACTCCACTGAACGAACAATGGGATGCTAAGATGAGTTCCAATCCAACCAGTAATAATGGTGGAGAAGATTTTAGTTGGAATGCGGTGTGGAAAAGCGGAGCCGTTATTCATTCAAATGGATGGAGCTTTGAAATGTTCATTCCCTATGGTGCGATTCGATTTGCAAAGAAAGATGTTCAAACCTGGGGCTTTCACGTAACCAGAAGAAGACGTAAAACGGATCAGCAGGTTACTTGGAACCCCATCGATCCAAATGTGAATGGATTTCTCACTCAAGCAGGTCACTGGACCAATATCAAAGACATCAAGCCGCCGTTGCGTTTGCAATTCTCTCCTTATTTCTCGGTGTATGCAAATCATTATCCCTATAATCAAACAGGTGTAAAAAACTGGACCTCTCAAGTGAATGGAGGAATGGATGTAAAATATGGTATCAACCAAGCCTTTACTTTAGATGCCACATTGATTCCGGATTTCGGACAAGTGCAAAGTGATAACCGAGTATTGAACCTGACTCCTTTTGAGGTGAAGTATAATGAAAATCGATCTTTCTTTACAGAGGGAACAGAATTGTTTAGTAAGGGTGATTTGTTTTATTCAAGAAGAATTGGAGGATCGCCGTTGCATCAGTACGATGTTTACAACACTCTAGGAGCAAATGAAGAGGTGATCAAGAATCCAACGGAGTCTAAATTGATCAATGCCTCAAAAATTTCAGGGAGAACCAAGGGTGGTTTGGGTGTAGGTATCTTAAATGCCATAACGAAAGCACAGTATGCTACCATTGAGGATATTAATACAAAAGGTCAGCGTAAGTTTGAAACGGATCCTTTGACAAACTATAACATAATTGTACTGGATCAAAACCTAAAGCACAATTCTTCGGTATCTTTTGTGAATACCAATGTGTGGAGAGGTGGTAGGGATTACGACGCGAATGTGAGTGCTGTGCTTTTTGATCTGAACAATAAGCAGAACATGTATAATTTGGGAGGGAAGATTGCTTATAGTCAGTTAATGGGAATCAAGTCAAACGGCGGAAACGTAAATGGCGTTAGTAGTTTGTTGTATTTTGGGAAAACCAGTGGTAAGTTTAATTTCAACGTGTTCCAAGAGTTGTCTGATAAGAATTATTCGCATAATGATATGGGATATTTCACCAATAACAACTATATCACACATGGCGTTTGGATGGGTAGAAGATGGACGGAACCCAAAGGATGGTACAATCGAATATTCTTGAACTTCAATGCGAATGTTCAGAAACTGTTTACGGCAATTCCCGGTTTAGATAAGCAATACATGGAAGCTCATATCAATAGTAATGTGAATTTTCAAACCAAGAAATTGAATTGGTACTGGATTTATGTGAATTTTAATCCGGCGCAGAATGATTTTTACGAGCCTCGTAAATATGGGGCTATGTTTAGAAGAAATGCCAGTTCTGCTATTGGCCTGGGCTACGAATCAAATTCCGCTAAGAAATACTCTGTAAGTTTCGAATCCATTACGAGAGTGTTTTTTAATTTCTACGGAGCTTGGGGGTCAGATATTAGCTTCACACATCGTTATCGTTTTAATAGCAAATTTTCAATTGACCATAGTTTGAACTTTATGCCGAGACCAACGGGAATTGGATTTGCAACCATGAATGGAAATGATGTTATTATTGGGAAGCGCCGTGTGAATACTGTAGAAGACATTCTGAGTCTCAAGTATAATTTCACCAATAAAATGGGCATTACTTTTCGTGCTCGCCATTATTTAAGCTCTGTACAATACAAACAATATTTCAAGTTGGATGAGAAAACCGGAAAGTTGAATGAGAACAGTGGATTTACGGGTTCAGCGAATCAGAACTTGAACTTATTCAATATTGATATGGTGTACACATGGCAGTTCGCACCGGGAAGTTTCTTGAATGTGGTTTGGAAGGATGCTTCTTTCTTGTATTCAAATGATGTGGTGAACGACTATTTCAAGAATTTTGGAAATAGTGTAAGAAGCGACCAAAACAATAATTTTAGTGTGAAAGTAATTTACTTTTTAGAGGCAAAGAAGAAGCGGTAACTAATTTGGTAATTGGTTGATTTGTTAATTCGATTAATACACAAGAATTTTAGGTCAAATCCATATTTCATCAAATGAATTGCATTGATTCATTGTCAAGTTAATTCAATCTTCACATAGGAAAAATTCTGTGGATTACTTTTGGTATATGAACCCTGAATTGGATTTCAATAGAGCTTAAGATGACAATATCGATTGGGTAATTTGAGCGAGGAGCCACAAATTTTCACATTCTCAAATTAACCAATTACTTTCCCGTATTCATCTTTCCATTCGTGCTTCCAACGGCGGTGGCTCCATAGGTAGTTCGAAGGATGTTGGCGAAGGCATTTCTCAATGTATTTGGCGTAGAGTGCGGTGATTTCACCTTGAGGTAAACTGTTTGGTTCTGCTGTAATGAATTCTGTATCTATTTTGTAATAGCCTCTTTTTGTTTTGTAAAAATGGGCGAATAAAATTACTGCGTCATTTACTTTGGCTCCCTTTTCAGGTCCAACCACAAAAGCCGTGGGTCTTCCAAAGAAATTGGTCCAATAGGCTGATTTTGGATTACCGGGACTTTGATCTGCAGCTGTTCCCAATACATGCAGTGTTGAAGCGTATTTGAGATAGTTGTTCTTAAAATCTGTTGCAGGAATCAGGATGGTTCCTAATTTGCTGCGCATATTATAAATAATTCGATCGAAGGCTTTGTTTCCAACCGGCATATAGATTCCGAGGAAAGGATATTTAAGTCTGGTGCATAATCCAAGATTTACATATTCCCAGTTGAAATTATGCATGCCTATTAAGTGAATGGGTTTATTGTATTGATAGGCTTTTTCAAAATTACTAAGATCGGCTTCGAAGCGCTTCTTCATTTCTTTCTCACCCCAAGTAATGAACTTGATGGTTTCCATAAAGGTATCGATGAAGTTATGATAGAATCCTTTTGCAATTTTATAGCGTTCTGCATCCGACTTTTCCGGGAAGGCGATTTTTAGATTGTTCAGCACTACTTGTTTTCTGTACCCAATAATGTAGAAGAGTACACCATAGATTGCGTCTCCAAAGAAATACAATACTCTAACCGGCAATAAGCTTAGTAGGTAAAGTGGTATGAATATCAAGTAGTACATGCTATTAATATGGTAAGTTGATCCAATTTTTTGCTTCTTGTTCGATGTGCTGCAATTCAACTTTTACTTTGAATTTATTTCGCAGGTGGCGTGCAGTGGCGTCGGCGGCGTACACGCTTCTGTGCTGACCACCGGTGCAGCCAAAGTTGATCATCAAGCTGCCAAAACCACGTTTAATGTAATCTTCAACAGAGATATCTACAATATCAAACACACTATTTAAGAATTCCGGCATACGGGTTTCTTGTTCCAGATAGTCTTTTACCTCTTTGTCTCTTCCCGTCATTGTTTTGTATTTCTCAATTCTACCGGGGTTGAGAATTCCTCTGCAGTCAAACACAAAGCCGCCTCCGTTTTCAGATTCATCAGCGGGTATTCCTTTTCTAAATGAGAAGCTCGCAATTTTGACTACTAAGGGAGTTTCATCTGTAGCGCGAAGCGGTGTAAATCGATTCACGATTTCGTCGCTGATACAGATTTCCAGCACTTTTTTAAACTCGGGTACAGCAATGCCTAGGCTTTGATTTTCGAAGAACCATTTTAGGTTTGCCAGTGCTTGAGGGATGCTGGTTAGGAATTGTGCTTTTCTTTCAAACAGTCCTCTGAAGCCATAGGCTCCTAATACTTGAAGAAGACGGATGAGTACGTATCCGTTGTATTGACTTTGAAACACGGCTCTGTTTACCGGATGCCCCACTTCTACCTCAAACGCATCGATATAGTCTTTTAGCAGTCCATCTTTCCAATCATCTGGTAAGTTGGCTCTGGCTTGCCAAAGCATGCTTGCCACATCATATTGGGGTGCGCCTTTCATACCGCCTTGATAGTCGATGAAAGCAACGGATTGGTCAGGCTGCACCATGATGTTTCTACTTTGGAAATCACGGAACATGAAAAATTTATACTCTGTATGAGTTAGGTAAGTACTCAACGCTTCGAAATCGTCGATTAGTTTTTGTTTATCGTAAGGTTTGCGCAGGGCATCTAAAAAATAATATTTGAAATAGAGGAGGTCTGCAAGAATCGCTTGCCGTCCAAATTCTTGGTTGGTCAAACATTTTCTGTAGTCAATATCTTGGTCGGCTTGAACTTGAAGTTTTGCTAAAGAAGAAAGGCTTGTTTTAAAAAGTGCATAAATTTCATCTGTTAAGCCTTCCGATTCTAGTCTATTGAGAAGTGATACATCTCCTAGATCTGTTTGCAGGTAGATCGTTTTGTCTTCTGAAACAGCCAAAATTGTAGGTGCAGCTAGTTTTTTCTTATTGAATTGTTCGGTGAAATAGATAAAAGATTCGTTTTCAGGAATGTTGTTGCCATGTGTAGCAATTACACTGGTGCTGTTGCCATAAACACGGTAATACCTGCGGTCTGATCCCGCCTGCGGCAATAGATCTATTTTATCGGGAGCAGTTCCACTCCATTTTTCGAAGAGTTGGCTAATTGAAACTAGTACAGGATGCATGGATGTTTGTTGATCGTTGAAGCGCAAAAGTACGGTAATAGCTCGACTATGGGAAAAGCGCTTCTGCTTTCGCAACAGAATCGGGTTTGCCTACGTCTACCAATAAATCGCCACTATGGTCGTACCCCATTATTTTATGTGCTCCACCGAGGTCGAGATAAACGTCGATAACGGAGAATTTGCCTCTTTGGGTTATTAGGTCCAATACTTCCGGTTGATACACCACAACGCAACTATAGGAGCGTGCAATGATGTTTGGTTCTTTACCGCTTAGGCTTTTGTTCGCCATCCTGTATTCTTCTGTTTGATTGTTTTTCCAACCTACTAATCGGTAGTTTTCATCGAAGAGAAGGTTTCGGGAACTTGGGCGGGTTGTAACTCCGAAAGAAATCAGCGCTTCTTGTTTTTTATGGTATTCAAGAAGCTTGGTGATATTAAGGTTTGTTAAGATGTCGGCATTAATACTTATAAACGGTTCGTTTGAGCGAAGGAGGTCTGCGGCTTTTAATAGTCCACCACCGGTTTCCAAAACCGAATCGCTTTCATCGCTGATCATTACATTCGACCCCCATCCATTATTGGTTTTAACGGCTTCAATAATTTGGTCCGGAAAGTGATGCACATTCACCACCACATCTCGAATGCCGTATTGCTGCAGGTACTCTATGTTTCGTTGTAACAAGGGCTTTCCATTGACCGGAGCCAATGCTTTGGGATGGTGGTCGGTCCAAGGTTTGAAACGAGTTCCGAGTCCTGCAGAAAAAATAATGGCTTTCATGGATTTTATAGAACGATGTTTTGAAGTAAAGCGCTTTTGTTTGGATAGTCAGTATTGAAATGAAGTCCTCTGCTTTCTTTTCGGAATGTAGCACATTTCACGATCAAGTAGCTCACTGTAATCATATTTCTGAGTTCGCAAAGCTGAGGCGACAGTGTAGTGGTTTCATACAATGCTTCTGTTTCTTCCCATAACAGATCGATGCGTTTCATTGCACGTTGCAAGCGCGTATCGGTTCTTACAATACCCACGTAGTCGCTCATAATTTGTTGCACTTCTTTCAAGCTTTGGGTAATAAGGATCATTTCCTTTGGCTGATTGGTACCGCTGGCATTCCAGTCGGGAACTGCATTGGCATCGTATTGAGTGGCAATTTTGCCGGAAGTGGTTTTATCTTTTACGTCGAGGAAGCAACGGTGCGCAAACACCATGGCTTCTAATAGGGAGTTACTCGCCAATCGATTTGCCCCATGCAATCCGGTACTAGCGCATTCTCCGGCGGCGTAGAGGTTGTGAATGGAGGTACGACCCCATTCGTCTGTTTTAATACCACCACAACTATAGTGTGCCGCGGGTGCTACGGGAATCATGTGTTTGGAAACATCGATGCCTATGGATTTACATTTCTCGTAAATGTTAGGGAAGTGCTCTTTGAATTTTTCAAGGTCCATGTGTCGGCAATCGAGGTACACATGTTCGGTACCGTTGATTTTCATTTCGCTATCGATGGCTCTTGCTACAATATCACGTGGGGCAAGGTCTTTTCGATGATCGTATCGCTCCATAAAAGCTTCTCCATTCTTATTACGAAGAATTCCACCATCGCCTCTTACAGCTTCTGTAATAAGAAAGGATTGACCGCGCACTCCGGGTTCATATAGGGCTGTAGGATGGAACTGAATGAATTCCATGTTTTCAATTCTTCCTTTGGCTCTGTACACCATCGCTACTCCATCGCCTGTTGCAATGAATGGGTTGGTGGTGGAGCGGTATACCTGACCGTTACCTCCTGTTGCTAATAAAGTAACAGGTGATAATATCTTTTCAATTTGGTTATTGGTGTGATTGAGTACGTACACTCCCAAACAAGTAATGTCGGGGGTGCCTTTTGTAACCAGGTAGCCTAAATGGTGTTGTGTGATTAGGTCTACTACAAAGCAATGTTTGATGATCTCAATATTCTTATGCGCGGCAACGGCTTCTACCAAGGCGCGTTCCATTTCTTTTCCGGTAACGTCTTTGTGGTGAAGAATTCTGTATTCGCTATGGCCTCCTTCTTTGCCCAATTTGTATTCCCCGTCTTCTGCTTTATCGAAACGGGCGCCCCATTCAATAATATCATGAATTCTTTCAACCCCTTCTTTCACAACAATTTCTACTACTTCTTTATTACAAAGACCATCTCCTGCAATTAACGTGTCTTCGATATGTTTATTAAAACTATCATGTTCTGCATCCCATACTCCTGCAATACCGCCTTGCGCATATTTGGTATTGGTTTCATCGGTTTGAGTTTTTGTGATGACTGTAATTTTTTTGTCGGGGTAGGTGTCGGCTATTTTGAGTGCATACGTCAATCCGGCGATTCCGGATCCAATGACTAAAAAATCTGTTTGATGTGTGGTGGCTGCCATGTTCACTTATAATTAGAAGCTGATTGAATAATTCAATTGCTCAGGGTTAGCGAAAAGCGACAAGAAATTGTATTTAATTGTAACCGTTTTTTTATCGGCTGAAAGTGTTGCATTGGTTCCGGTTAGCGCTGTCACAGGACTTGGGAGATTTATAGTAGTAGTGTAGGGTATTTCAATGCCGGCTCCTCCCATTTGTGTGTATTGTTGCATTTCAGGGCGAGCCATGATTTCTTTGAATTTGCCGGCATCCAATGTTTTTTTGATTGTACCTTTTGATGCTGTAACAGAGAATGCAGAGAATACTTCATCGGGACTAGCATTATCTGCGCCGCTACTTTGATCGCCCGTTGAAGGAAGCGCCTTTTTCATCATACCACTAATGGCACTCATGCTTCCGGTTCCTTGTAAAAGCGTTTGTAATTGTGAGTAAGATTTAAATGGAACAGTAGTGGTGATAACAAACACGCTATTGTTAAAGTCCATTTTCATCCCAATTTGACCGTTGTGAAAAAGCTCCCGTTGCTCTTTCGACAAGTTGCTTAGTGTATCGGTGATGCTACCTAAGTTTACAACGGTATCAATTGTTTTTTGAAGTTTTTTGATGTCTTCTTCTGTGCTCATTGATTTGAGCATTTCTAGCATTTGTCCCATATCCATTTTGGCGACATAGGAACCGGAACCATTACTGTTAATTGTAACGGAGTCGTTTACTTCGTAGCAGGCCAGTGCAACAATACTAATGATGGTAGCTAGGAAGAAGAATTTAAGCGTTCTCATATTATTGAATCTTTTTGATCTGATATTTTACTTTAAACACTTGTTCTTGATTTGGGGGCAAAACAATTAAACCCATTTTGTTTTCGAAGCAATTGGGTGCTCCACTCAAGTTTTCTATGGCGATGCTTTTGCGATCGTCTGGTGTGTATAGTTGGAGGTAGGGATAATGACTGTTGGTGTGAATTTGAAGTTGTATTCCGTTGCCAGGGTTGGTTAAGGTACAAACGTGTTGATCGAAATTGTTGAGCAAGAAACAATTGTCGAGAAAGGTTGCTTCTAATAGTGTAGCCTTGCTAAATTTTGTGTCATTTAGAAGTTTCCCGGTTGGAATTAGCTTTGAATCAAATTCCAGCATTTGGTTAGATGCGAATTCCAGCGTATAAGTATTGATTGGATCTTCGCCTAGTTTGAAATAGGGATGCCATCCATCGGCTAAAGGAATGGCTTGGGTGCTGTGGTTGTGTATAGTTGTAGAAAGTTGAACGAGGTCGTTTTCCCTTAAACTGTATACTATGTCACAGGTATAATCGAATGGGTATCCTTCGTCATCGGATTGATAACGATATTGAAGGTGGATGGAGGCCTGACTTTCATCGGTGATCACTTCTGTTACTTGATAAGGCTTGGAATGCAATAATCCGTGGATGGCAGATCCATCAAAGAATTTAGTTTTGAATTCGTAGGCTTTTCCTTCCCAATTGTATTTTCCTTCGGGGATTCGACATGCAAATGGACTTAGCTTCGCACTTTTGAATGAGCGTGTTAATTCTTGTTGAACCTCTTCTTCGCTTTTATAGTTTTCAATGATATTAAGTGGTCCGTTTGGAGTCATTACTTCGAAAGCATGCAGCAGCGCTCCATGATCGGGTAGAATGGATACGGATGTTTTGGTTTTTTGATTGATGATTTTGTACACCTGCAAACCATTCTCACTAACTTGTTCTATGGTGAAATTCATAGTTCTGGCATTTCGTTGAAATAGACCTTAAAGATACGTAATGCAGGTCAAGGGCAGAGATGCAGCAACTGTTAAATTAAGAATTAGTAATTAATAGTGGGTGCTGAATGAAGTCTGCGCTTGACGGTTACTTCTTGTGGGAATAGGGATACCTTTTATTTCCAGGCTCCGTTTTCTTTCAGTAGATCGATGAGTTGTTCTACTGCTCCGGCGCTGTCGATATTACGCTTTACCACTTCTTTGCCTTTATAGAGGGTGATTTTGCCCGGGCCACTGCCTACATAGCCAAAATCGGCGTCTGCCATTTCACCAGGCCCATTCACAATACAACCCATAATGGCAATTTTAACGCCTTTAAGGTGATTGGTAACGGCTCTGATTTTCGCAGTGGTTTCTTGCAAATCGAACAAAGTGCGACCACAGCTTGGGCAGCTGATGTATTCGGTTTTAGAGATCCTTGTTCTAGTTGCCTGTAGAATTGAGAAGGCTGTATTATTGGTAAATTGTTCGCGGTCCTTTACTTCGAGATAGGTTCTACCACTCACTTTCACATTGTCCATATGAGCATTGGATCCGTAGCCAAGGCAAATTCCATCGCCCATGCCTTCTAATAAAAGTGATCCTGTTTCTGTAGCGAAATGGATGAGGTGTTCGTCGGGTGTTTGCAAGTTGCTATCGGTTATCAAGATCACCGGATTTTGAATGTTGTTTTGCATGAATGCTACACACATGGCACGTACCGATTGCATGGCATTCGTGTTGGTGCTACTGAAGCAAAATACAACTGTTGGATCTTTGAATACAGGTGCCGAGAAATCGGGAAGACTGTTTGTTTCTGAAAAACAATCGATCATTACAAAGTTGAGTTCTTTGTGCAATGCCTGTTTTCCATAGTGCGAGCTATCAATAATGGGATAATAAGTTTGATGATCTGTTTGGTTTAACCAACTGTTTCCATCAGTAATAACCCGCAGGGTTCCCGGAATAGCAAATGAAAGGCTTTTCGAGCCAATGTAAATATAGTCTGCAGCCGCATCACCAATCGCCCATTTGTCTGTTTGCTCATCGTAAGTGTATCCAACGCTTTGCAAATCGGATGGTTGAATGGATTCTTTTTTGCTCAAATCGGCTATCACAACGGGAACATTCTTACCACCAATATTTTTGATAGGGGTGGAAGTTCTTCTTTTGTATTCAAAAGGATTGTAGGGTAAGTTTTGAGGTTCAGCAAGGGCCGGTTCTTTCCTGTCTGTAACAGCGTATCTTTTTACCAGGTCTTTACAAACCGGAATTTCAAATTCCGGATCTTCGGTTAAGGATACGCGTATGGTATCGCCAATTCCATCTTCCAGTAATGTACCAATTCCGATAGCAGATTTTATGCGTCCGTCTTCTCCATCACCTGCTTCCGTTACACCCAAGTGCAAAGGATACGCTTCGCCAAATTCTGTTTGCATGCTTGAGATGAGCAGTCTGTAAGCTTGAACCATTACTTGCGGGTTCGAGCTTTTCATGCTCAATACAATGTTGTGGTAATTTTCGTCGCGAGCGATGCGTAGAAATTCCATGGCACTTTCTACCATTCCATTGGGTGTATCGCCATAGCGACTCATGATGCGATCACTCAATGAGCCATGATTGGTTCCGATGCGCATGGCGGTTCCGTATTCTTTACAAATTTTCACCAATGGTGTAAATCGTTCGCGAATACGTTCAATTTCTTCCGCATAATCAGCATCGGTATATTCAATGAGTTCGAATTTCTTTTTATCGACATAGTTTCCGGGATTCACACGTACTTTTTCAATGATACGTGCTGCGATCTCGGCAGCATTTGGGGTAAAGTGAATATCTGCGATGAGAGGTGTATTGTACCCCCTTCTGCGCAGTTCTTTTTTTATCTCCAAAAGGTTTTCAGCTTCTTTCTTACTGGGGGCGGTAATGCGAACCAGTTCGGCACCTGCTTCAATACAACGGATGGTTTGCTCTACAGTAGCAATAGTGTCCATGGTATCGGTGGTAGTCATGGTTTGAACACGGATGGGATTGAAATTTCCCAGTTTCAGGTCGCCAATGGATACCTCACGAGTGGCCAGACGTTTGTACTTATTTAGTGCAGCTGCGTATGTTAACATGGCTCAAAATTACAAGCAATTGTAAATTAATGAGTAAGATTTAATAATTAATATAGAGGAAGCAATTGATTCCTGAATAGATTCAGATTCTTTGCGCTAGAGAAGGATTGGCAATGCTTGTGGTTACCAGTCTTTCTCCGGTTTACTAACACCTTTGCCGTTCTTTTGTTGCATTTTTTTCTGAACGTCTTGCTCTTTTTGGCGGAGGGATTGAAGCCATTGGTCAATCTGCTTTTTGTTCATTGGCGATTGTTCAGGGCTTTCTTGTTCCGTTTGTTTGTTTTTCTGCTGCTCTTTTTTCTGTTTTTGCTGTTTGCGCAGTTCTTCGAGGGCTTTTTGCAGATTGAAGCGTGCGTCTTCGTCAGTGGGATCCAAGCGAAGTGCTTTTTTATAGGCTTCGATGCTTTCCAACAGTTTTTTCTGATGGGTGAGCACTACGCCTTTGTTGTACCAAGCTTTTTGAACGAGTTTGGGGTCGGCTGAAGATTTGATGATGCCATCGTAGGCTGCCAAAGCTTCGTCGGCCTTGTCTGATTTATAATAAGCGGCGCCCAGATTATACCAAGCGTTGAAGTTGCTGTTGTTTTTTTGTAGGATTTGTTGGTAGAACGGAACTGCTTCCGAATATTTTCCTTGAAGGTATCGCTGATTGCCAAGGTTCATGGGATCTTCCGTGGTTTGTGCCACTGAACTTATTGCCACTATTGAAAAGCATAAAGTGATATGTAAGGACTTTAGGTTCATGCTGTTTTCCATTTTCGAGCAGGCCAGAAGAATTCTAACAATAGCACAAAGATGGCAGCTGCTACAAAGTAGAAGAAATAATGATTGTATTCTCGAAAGCTGTTGTCTTCAAGCGGTGCTTTTTCGATTGTGTTCAGTTGCGCGTCTACCTCAGAAACTGCTTCGGGAACATTGTTTAGTAAGGTGAATTTTCCTTTGGTTCCTTTTGAAATTTGCTCAAGTAAAGCAGTATTCAATTTTGAAATCACTTGGTTTCCGGCCAGATCTGTTTTGTAGGTATTGGTGAGCGGATCTACAATAGGCGCACCATCCGGGGAGCCTATTCCCACTGTATTTACCATGATACCGGCATCATTTAATGAAGGAATCAGACTTACTGCTTCAGCGTCATGGTCTTCACCGTCGGTGATCAATATGATTGATTTGTATCTTCTTTCTTTGCTGTTGAAGCCGTTGTAGCACATTTTCAATGCTTCGCTGATAACGGTACCTTGAGTGGGAATTAGATCGGGATCAGCATTTTGTACATACAAACGCGCAGCTGCATGGTCGGTAGTAAGAGGCATTTGTAAATATGAATGACCTGCAAAAACTACAAACCCGATTCGATCATTGGGCATGGCGTCAATCATTTTGTAGATAAATTGACGTGCTTTTTCGAGTCGATTGGGCTTGATATCTGCTGCCAGCATGCTTTTGCTGAGGTCGAGGGCAATCATCACATCAATTCCTTTACGTTTTAGGTCGGCGTTTTTCCCGGGTTTTTGCAAATTGGCTGCAGCCGTAATGATAAGGGCTAATGCAATTAGCGCTAATATGCCTTTGAAACGGGCATTGCCATTTGAATAGGATCTAAGTTGTTGGGAAACGAGCGTGGGATCTCCGATTTTTTTGATCTGCTTTTTACGCCAGTACACGAAACTCAACCATACAAGGATGAGGAATGGGACGATACCCAAAAGGAAAAGGATCCAGTTATATTGGAATTTGAAGTCAGACATTGGATGCCAATCTATAACAAGAATCAAACCAATCTTGGTGCAATTTTACCTAAGTTACAGATATTCAATTGATTAATTATTTCTTACCCTCAAAAAAGCCATATTTTTTGAGGATGTTTTTCAGAATAGATAAACGCACGGTTTTCATATCTATTTTGGAATCGGGAGATTCTACTTGCAGGGCGAAGAAATAGGGATGTTTGTTTTCTTCAATCCAACCTACGATCCAGCCGAGCTGATTGCCTGATGGTGTGGTACCCCAGCCTGTTTTATAATAGAGTTTATAGTTCGCATTGTCCTCCCATAACATCATGTTTCGAACCAATTCTTGAGTACGGTTTTGAAATGGTAACTGGTTGAAGTACAGTTTTTTAACTACACCCAATTCTTCGTCGGCGGTTACTTTCAAGTCGTTGTTAAGCCAGAAGGTGTCGAGATTGTTCTTTATTACAAACTTCTTATAGCGAGCGCCATAGCCCAAGGTATCGAGGTAGCGTTGCATGGTTGCTACACCTATTTTCTGTGCTAGTTTCTGGTACCAATTAGGGCAGGAGCGGCGGAACGCTTCTCTCATAGTAAGAGGCGTATCGCATTCTGTTCTTCCTGACACTCGGAAGCCCCAGTCCAATACGGTGCTATCGTTTGGTACAATTCCAAGTTCGGTTCCAATAAGAGAGTTTACAATTTTGAAGGTAGAGGCAGGTGTATAAGTGCTATCGGCAAAGCGCGATAAGTTGTAGATATTGAAAGAGCCGGTGCCATTGGAGTAAAGTCCAAAAGTGCCCGTGCTTTTGTGTTCATCGAAGAAGGTCTTTAAAGAGTCGTCTTCTTTTATGTTGTCGGGAGTGCAGGACGCAACTATTAGATAAAAGGAAACGAATACGAAGGCCGGAACTAGTTTAGAGGTATTGAAAAGCTTGGTCACAGGTGGAAATTTTAGGCAAAGATAGGGGAATAGAGGAAGGAGGAGACGAGGATGAG
>DGDD01000295.1:31296-31420 GCA_002385265.1 Chitinophagaceae bacterium UBA3961 | reverse complement strand
GACGAGGATGAGAGGAGGGAGGAAATACAGAGAAAGCAGAGGGGGAGGAACAGGGGGAATTAATTAATAGTTGATAATTAATAATGGAACAGCCGGAATACAGGAAGGAGGAGACGAGGATGAG
>DGDD01000295.1:1396-30948 GCA_002385265.1 Chitinophagaceae bacterium UBA3961 | reverse complement strand
GACGAGGATGAGAGGAGGGAGGAGAAAGAAAGTGCACGACCCTGTAGGAGTCGCATATCAGTAGCCTGGATGTTAATTGGGGAATTTGGTGATTTGGGAATTAGTGATGAAGCGCACAATGGTGTACACGACCCTGTAGGGGTCGCATATCAGTAGCCTGTATGTTAATTGGTTAATTTGGTGATTTGGGAATTAGTGATAAGGCGTGCAATGGTGTAAACGACCCTGTAGGGGTCGCGTATTAGTAGAATAGAAATAACGCTGCGCCGCTGCGGTTCAAAAAAAACCTGTTGAAAACGTTTAGAAAGACAATGCGAAACTGATTTGACCATTGATGCCATCAGAAGACCAAATGCCGGGGCCAGGGTAGAAGCTGGGGCGCTTAGTAAAGTATTGTTTATTGGTGAGATTGTTGATTGAAAGTTTCAAAACGGTGGATGCACTTGGTTTGAATCCTATATTCAAATCGATAATGCCGTAAGAAGGAACGAGTCCTACAGCACCGGTAGTTTTTTGAGGTTCTTTGGTATTCAAAGCGTCGGCATAAGAAGCGCCTGTATAACTGTAAAGAATAGATGCTGTGAATGTTTTGTATCGGTAGCTAAGGCCGTTTCTACTAATGAGTTCCGGAACTGATTCAATTCTATTTCCGGTGATATTGATATTGTTTGATCCTGATTTTACATTTCCTGAAACATAGCGACCATGAAAGATTGCTGTTGCTGTGTGAATGCTAAGTTTACTGAAAGCCGATAAGTTCCAATCTTTCTGCACAAAGGTTTCTAATCCATAAGTGAAGGAATTTCCGACATTGGTTTTGTAAGTAATCAAGTTTCCATTCGATTCAATAATGGCGATCGTTCCAAAGCGGTTGTTATAGCGAAGTGCGAAAGAAGTAAGGTCCCAACGCCAAGATTCATGGGTTCCTCTAAATCCTAGTTCAGCATTGTATCCTTTTGCGTCTTTGATATTGGGATCTACACGTTCAAAAGTAGATCCGGGTAACAAGTCTTTTAAATACATGGAGTGATAAGCACTGGCTATGCCACCGTATATTTCGGTGCTTCTTCCTGTTTTAAGGGAGAAGTTGGCACCGGGAAGTGCGAAATTTCTTGGAATAGAAACAGGCACTTGATTGCCGGGGTAGTAAACGATGGTTCCCGATAAATTGGTTTCGCCATTTTCATAACGTAGTCCTGCGCCCAAACTGAACGCTTTCGATAGCTGCCAGCGATGTTCCATGTAGAGCGCGATATTGGTGGTTTTGAAGTGAATATCGCGTCCCCATGTTGGGTTCACTAGGGTTAAATCATAATCGGAGCCGGTTGTTCCAACACCAAGCTGGCGGCGATGCAAATCATTATTCAAATATTGAATGCCTGCCAGAAAATAATGTGTTTGATGAAAAGCTGTATAGCGATGAACCATCTTCACTTCGGATGTATAACTATGGTAATTGTCGATGTCTACTTGACGATTGTTGTATTGGTTGGTTACTGTATTTACAGTGTCGCGAATATTCGTTGGCTTGTCGAACATCACACTGCTTCTGTTTCCCAGTATTGCACTGAACACTGCATATACTTGAGTATTGTTGCCAATGTTCCAATTGAGTGTAATAGAGGGAATATGAATATCGGGACTGTAATAATTTCTGGAACGAGTGGCTTGTTTCGGATTTGCATAAAACATACTGTCGGTGAGTGCTCCGGGTAGTCGGTAACGGTAGTAGGAATGCGACCAGTCAAGTTTTACAATGAAATTAGGTTTGAATGCATAGCTCAATTGTATCGACTGTGCATTGGAATTTGTCTGTTCATTTTGGCGGTATCCGTTTCTAAATTTAATATGGTTATATGCGAAGTATTGGAATTTCCCAATTTTGCCGCCAATAGAAGTGTAGTTGCTGAGTAGGTTGTAAGATCCAACACTTGTGATGGTTTCACCTGAAATTTTTCGGGTAGTATCGCCCTGTTTGCTGATATAATTAACCATTCCTCCGAATTGAGCTCCGTATTGGAGTGAACCTGTTCCTCTCACAATTTCTATTCGGTCGATGCTTTCCAGCGGAGCACTGTAATGTGAAGCGGGATAGCCATAGAGGTCGGAATTGGTGAGAATGCCGTCTTTTCTGTTGTTGAATTCCCAGCCGCGATGCGGGTCGAGGCCTCTTGCAGAAATGTTGATCTGGTTACCCGATCCATCCATGTCGTAAACGAAGATGCCGGGAACTTTGGCAAATACCTGTCGGCCCGATTTGTTTGCAATATCTGCCGGAGTATTGGCGAGTTGAATCGATTCTGTTTTCTTTCCTGCATAAATGAATCCATTTTTTATTAAGGAAATGGGGTGTTGACTTGCTTCTTTGTCGAAAGCGGTATGCGTAACTGTATCGAGTGCCTTTATTCTGGAACTATCCTTTGTTTGTGCATTGGTACGAATGGTCCATAATAGTAAGAAGAGAATATATAGGGTTATCAAAATGGCTTTGAAGGTCATCTTGCTAACTAAGACCAACCAAGTTGTTCTTACTTTCTGAACTGCAGAAATGAATTCATTTGTATGGTTTGACGCTCTTGGCATTTTCTTTTCCTCTGTTTTCGAGTGACGGACTAAATGTAATAGGTTGTGCAGGGCGAAACCTGCACAACGAATTTCATCTCAATCATTATAAAACCCTTTATCAAAAATCTTAGTTGCCTGCGCCATCGGTTTGAGACCGAGCAACTGCGTAATTACCTACGTTTTTACCTACTACCAATCCTACTTCACAATCGCTTCTGTAGTGGATGCCTCCATACAAGCGGCTCATGGATGCTTCTTTCGCCATAGCATCGTAATCGGCGGCTCTTTCAGGAACAATCACACTTAAGATCGTTGCAGCTGCTGCGCTGAAGGTAGAGTGGCCTGATATGTATGCAGGGAAATTCGGAATACCGGTGAGTGTTTTGATGGCAGGATTCAGTTGTGTTGGACGAGGGTTGAAATAGTAATACTTCGTGTCCCAGCAAACAATTCCCGCATCCATTACAGCCATGTTGAGCAAGGCAAGGTTTCTAGCCCAACGCACTTCGCTAAAGTTCTTCTTTAAGAAGTCTTCGCAGGCAATGGCATTCCAGTGACCCGGAGGCGTATAGGTACCAACTCCATCGGCCCAGAAGTGTACGATGCGAATGTTTTCTCGGGTTGGATTTTTTACATAGTTGTATACTTCTGCCAATTCATCTTTCATTTTTTGGCTAGAAGTAGCTGGTGGTGGAGGTGGACGAAGACTTATAGCCGTCAATGAATCGAACAAGAATGCTTTTACTTTCCCGAATAGGGGAAGCATTGGCGGACGTTTTGGAAGTTCCAAGCTGATCCAAGGAGTTTCTCCTTTGTTGATGGCATCAGTTTCCATTTGCGCCCATTGGGTAGCATTGCTGGCTGCGGCGCCTGCTCTATCACCTCTTGCTCGGGTAACGAATTTTTGTGCTACCAATTTACCGAGGGCCATACCTGCTTCGAGATCACTTCTCACATTAGCGCCTGAAATGATGCGAGCTCGCATGTGTTCTTCGGCCTGTTTTTGAATGAACTCTTGATCGCCGGGGAATAAAAGTTTCATCATTTCAACACTTACGCCGGCAATCACCGCGTCTTCCGATGGATAAGATGCGATGGATTGCTTTGGCAATAAGGTTTTGATGTTTGCATCTACGTTAGATGGTGCGGGTCTGTTGTACAATTTCTTGTAGTAATAAGCTGCTACCAACGCATCGTATTGAGCAGCACTTACATAAGCGTAGGCGCGTGCAGCATACGGTGGATTTGCAAACGGGAAAAGAGGATAGGCTAATGGGTTATTGGCATTTGGAAAGGGATAAGTACCATCGGCATTCTGATAAGGAGGCAGGTTGTGTTGCGCTACCAAGGTTCTCAGAATTTCGTTCCATCTTAGTACAGCCCCGGCTCCCCAGTATTTCACTAGAGATTCTTCTTCTTTCGAAATATCTTGTTGCCAGTCTTTGATTTCATTCAACTGTGCAATGTAATCAGGTGTGGTAGTTGCTCCCGGAGCGGCCACTGAAAATTCAGAGGCGCTGGAGAGTAAAATGGGCTTCCATGTTCCGGCATTTTCATCTACGCTGGTAGGGCTTAGTGCCGGTAATTCTGCTGTTCTGTCATTGATTGACTTCGAACAGCTTCCAATCGAAAGGATCGCAGCGGCGATGATTGCGAGAGAATATATTCGTTTTTTCATGACAGTTATTTTTTAGGTTGTGGTTTACTTTTTTTGTTTGCATAAAATGCATAGAAAACACCACCGTAATATTGTGTGCTTTGACCAACGTTTCTTCCTGCTAGCGTATATTGTGTTCCAGCTAGGAGGCTAAGGTTGGTAAAGGCGGGAATTGTATACTTAGCACTAAGTCCCAATGAAGTACTGTTCATTCGATTGCTTGGGAAAGGCATGTTGTTTCGTGTAATATCGAATCCGCCTTTGGTGGTCCATTTGTTTAGTATGGCTTCTGCGATCAGATACTTTCCACGATATCCGGCTCTGATTTGTTGCTGTGATGCATTTGGCATGTCTACAACATTGGTATAATGCATTTCTGTATCGTAGTAAGAAGTGCGGTCAATTTTTACATTGCTTCTTACCCAGCTAGCGGTGGAAGCTGTTACGGTGAACTTTTTGTATTGATAGTCGGCTTGAAAGCGGAAGATTCCATTGGTAGAACCGAGACCTACGGAAAGCGGAAGAAAATCAATTACGTAGTTGTCGAGCGGAGTACTGAAACCGGCAATCGCAAAGAGTTTCAGTTTAGCTTTTCCTATAGATGCATTGAGAAATCTCCATTTCGCATAGATGCTCAAATCTTGAATACCTTTCATTCCGGCCAATGTACCGGCAGTTGCTTTTGTTTTTACATAAGGAACACTGAACATTAGATTTAGATTGTTAGTAATTCCCCAATTGCCCATTACATTGAACATTTTGGTGCTAACAGTTCCTAAGTTTTCATTGTTTCGTTTCAATGTGCCTTCCCAATAATGATCCCAAGAGCTGTAGCTGTACATGGGACCGAAGCAGAATTGGTTTTTATTCATCATAATGGCATCAACATCTGTTTGCGCAAACGAGAACTTGGCTAAAACAGAGAATGCTACGATGATTACTAATTTTATTTTCATAATCGTTTTTGATTGCAGTGAGTTGAGTTCTTTGACGCACGAGTGTTTAAAGTTTGAAGCTCAATCCCCAGTTGATAGAATAGTTAGAGAAAGCCGCATCACCTTGAACTTTTGTACCGGTGTCAGCTGATCTCAACAAGTCGGAATAGCTTTGTGTGCGGTTGCGTTCAACAGCAACAGGCACGCTTACGAAGGCGTTGAATTTAGAGAAATGGTATGCTACAACAGGTTCAATTGAAACCACGTAGCCGGGTCTTCTGAATCCTTTGCTTCCACCGATGGCGTCTTTAGCAGGAATGCCTTCTACACGTAGTCCGGCACTTGCCATTAATTTGTTGATGTTATAGTGAGCGCCTGCTCTGAACATGAATTGGTCCGGAACACTCATGGTGGCGGTGAAGTATTTTAAAGTAGTGGCACTGGCAGTACCGCCTCTGGTTGTAGAAACACCGTTTTGTTCTCTTGGATTGAAGAGGTAATATGCGTTTCCATAAACTCCAATTCTTGGAGTGAAGTTGAAATACGCATTCATTTCTGTAGTGAAGCCTGTGCCGCCGTCACCCAGTTGAATAGATTGGTCTACAGGTCCAATGGCGTAAGTAGAATCGTTTTTCCAGAAAAGATCTTGCACATTGTAGTTGCCTGTAGCGAGTTTAATGCCTAGACCAACTTGAACGTTTCCTTTTTTATATTTAGAGGGATCGAATAACCAATAGTTACCTGCTACACGAACGTCTCCTAAGCCATTGGCGTAGGTTTTACGACGAGCATTGGGATTGGTGCTGGTGTTGCCATAATGTTCGTACATTGAAGAACGGGTGTTCACAAGTACCGGAACATCAAGAGTCATACTCCAACGATTGTTAAACTTGCGCACCACACTAATGGTTAGTGCATGCTGCCAGTTTCTTACATCGGTTCCTTTCTCTTCTCTTTCTTTTTGTTCCACTTTGCCTACAAAGTGTTTGTAGGAATGGAAGTAACGATAATTGGTATTGAGTTGCCAACCAGACGCATTTGTTGAAGACGCTTCTTCTCCGGTACAAGAGGCACCATTAGAACGAATGGCTACACAACCTTGGGCAATAGTATCGAGTTTTGCTAATAAGCATATTGCAAATACAAACAGTAATTTCTTCATAATGAGTTGGTTTGCTGAACAACACGATTTTATTTATTCGTGCAGTTCAACACATTTTACTTGAGGTAAAATGTGCGGTTTACGTTATTTTTTCAAACGCAAACGACGTATTACCAACTCGCCAACTTTCTTTCCGGCAACGGCTCCATTCTCATTATCGAAGCGGTAGTGGATACCGCCGTACAAGCGAGACATGGCCGCTTCAGCGGCTGCTGAGCGGAAAGATTTGATTTCTCTGTTTTTGATTCCGAATTCCAGAAGAGATGTATCGGTGAAAGAAAGGTTTTCACCGAAATGTGCTGTCAAAACTTCAGCAGTGGCTGCGCTAACAGTAGCATGGCCACTGGTGTAAGAAGGGAAAGGAGGGGTTTGAATATAAGGTCTCCAATCAGCACTTACATATTTATTGATGATGGTTTCGGGGCGAACATAATTGCTGCGGTATTTTTCATCCCAGCAACTAATAAATGCTTCAAACATAGCAATGGAAGTTTCCGCATATGCGGCAACGGTAGCGCTGAAATTTGCTTTGGCTTTTTGCGCTGCAATTCCAACAATGTTCATCCAGTGGCCGGGAGGAGAGAATTTCTTCACGGCGTATTGAGCATGTCCTGTAACTACGAGTTTGAAAGGATTGTCGTCCCAGAAATCTGCAATATGTTTTTGTTCATCTGTTAAGCTGTCGCCGATATTCTTTACTTCTATTAAAGCTTTATAGTATACGCCGTTTCTGTTGTTGATATCAAAAACGGGAGGGCGAACAGGCATACATTCTGAAGCGGAATCAAGTACGAGTGTGCGGATCTCTCTCCAGTGTGGCTCTACTCCAGAAGTGTATTGCGGAGGAGTTGGAACCCAACGACCGGGAGAATCCAAAACAGTGTAGCGAGAGGAAGTACGCGTTTGAGCGTAATTGTCTTTTTTGGACCAAGCTAAAACAGTTGCTACGATGGTATCTGAGAAAGCTACCGTGTTTTTGAGAACATCGGAAGGCATTCCGGCAGAATCGGCACTTTGTTTTAGTGATTCATAGTAGCCCATCAAACTTCCTTCGGGGAATGTAACGGCATTACCCACTTTTGTAAAGGCCAACATAGCTGCCAGCGGAAAATCGATGGAAGTTCCTGCTTGCGGTTTTGGCATCACAGGAAAATGTTTTATTTGGCCTGCTAGCGATTGATAGGTTGAGTCGCCTGCAACCATACATTCATAAGCTGCTATAGAAGCATACGCATAGTTGCGTGATGCCACCATTGGGGCAAAATTGTTTTCTAACACAACATCGTTCAATTTCTTTACTGTTTTACTGAAAAGAAAAGGGTTGTTTGTGTAGGCTTTATAGTCTTTTTCCTGGCAACTAATAAATACGAGTGAAGTGGCGAATGCCAATATCCATGCTTTCATCTGAAACTAAATAAAATACAGCCCTGAGTTAGGGCAAATGAGATTGATGGTTTTTTTATTGATTATGCCTGGTCGGGAGGTTGTTCTGAGCAGCCTTTGAAATACTGCGTCGCGAAGATAGGTTCATAACCAATTAGAGCGCCCTGCATTTGAATGGGTGCCTCTAATAACCATTGATTTTTTTCTTGCTTGTATTCAGCAAATAATGCTTTTTGAGCTCCTGCGCTTGAGGGAGCAGATTTCTTGTTCGAGTTTGGCTGGTTGAGATCGTTCACTAATTTGAAGAACTGATCGCGAGCCGATTGGAGTAATTGCTTTTCTTCGTTAGGTAAGCAAAGCAATACCAACTCTCCCTTTTCAACTTTACGCTTTACATAGTTATAATGAACGCCGTTGATTTCAATAGAACCGTTGTAGCGTTCAAATTCAGTCCAGTCGTTATGATAAGGAAGATTCAGTGGAACACGCATTTCGATGAGTTGGGCATCATCGTAGTCGAGGCGGTCTAATTTTGCTTGCAATTCCTTCTCTGCTTTATTGTTCATCAGGTCTGTCCACAATCGGTATCCGTACCAATTGAAGAACAGGAGGCTGAGCAGAAGTATGGTAGCAATGCGTTTCACTGGAACGCAAAATACGGAATTTTGAGAAAATTGAAGGAATTTTTGGAGAAAGCGGATAGAGACCTTCTGATTTTGAGGGTGAAGTGGTTCGTTTTCAATACTATAGGTTGTTCGTTTGGGGTTTTGTGTTTTTGGGTCGTGTTTTCTCAGAGGTTTAAATGAAAGCCTGAAGTAACAGCGTTACTTCAGGCTTTCTATCTTTTGAATACGGTTTAATTTATTGTTTTTCCTTCGAGCGTTACTTTCACCGACTTCCATTCTTTAGGCAAAGCCGTTTTTATTTTAATAATTCCTTTATCCGTTATTTCTAATCCGCCAAATCCCATCAACATGCTTTGAACAATACCGCCAGCTCCTGTTGCGAAATAAGGATTGGTACCCCCTTTTGTTTCAGCAATCACTCTAAAAGGTGGGTTCAAGTTGGGAATGTAAGCATCTTTGAACCAATGATAAGCTTTGTCGCCCTTTCCCAATCTGGAGTAGAGTGTGGTAAAAACAGCCTGTGTCATAGCCGGAGTGCCTTCATTGGGCACTCGCTCACTGTAAAATTCAAGATCTTTCATCATTAATGCGGTATCGGAAATTTCTTTCAAAGGATAAGAGAGCAGGTTCACATCGGCTTGCTTAATGCCCTCTCCTTTATAGCTGGCATGTTCTTGCGTTACTCCGTTTTCCATTTTTAGTATGGGGATATTGGCTGCAACATTCATCCAATCGGGATCTGCTTTTATTTTTAGAATAGCAGCTGCTTTGGTAGCAAACTGTAAGTTGGCCTTGGCGGCTGCATTGGTGAAAGCGTTGTTGTCTACATTTTCAGCCCATTCATCGGCAGCAACTACATTTTTAATATCGTAATGTCCGGGGCCGTTACGTTCTACACGGCTAGTCCAGAAATCGGCTGTGGCGCTGAGGATCGGCCAACCTTTTTCGCGAAGCCAAACGGTGTCTTTGCTTACTCGGAAATAGTTCCAGGTAGCAATAGCAACGCATGCTGTAATATGGTGTTCAAAAGGACCGCTCAAAGCCCACACCGGTGTTTCTTCTACGCCACTGGCGGCACTTTCCCATGGAAACATCGCCCCTTTGAATCCTTTTGAAAATGCATTTCGCTTGGCAGCATCCAATCGTTGGTAGCGGTATTCCACCATTGATTTTCCTAGATCAGGGTGCAACACTAATAACGCGGGGTACATCCATAATTCAGTATCCCAAAATACGTGTCCATTGTAGCCTAAGCCACTTAATCCCATAGGAGAAGGAGAGAGGGCGGTGCCGGGGCGAACAAAAGAATACAAATGGTACATCATACTGTGTACGTCTTGTTGAGTTTGTGCTACTTCTGCCGCGTATTGAGGTGCAGAAGGTTCGATGGAAATATCGCTCGACCACAGTTGATCCCAAGCTTTTTTATGAAATTGAATTAAGCGTTCTCTTCCTTCAAGTTTTGCGTAGAGTGTAAGTCTTTCTGCTTCATTCAATGGATCGTCGTGGTGTGCGGAAGTAATGGAAGATCCTGCAATTGAGAAACGATACGTGTTTCCTGCCTTTAATGTTTTGGTGAATTTCATGAGATGCATGTTGTTATCCCACATTTCATGAATTACTCTCGGTTCTGAACCGTGCGGTTCGCTGAATAAAAAAGTATTAGAAGCGCACATCAACAATTTGCCTGTAGGGCTTTTGGCTTGTGAGGTGAGCAGGCTAATTACAACATGCGGCCGATCAATTTCATTGTAATAATTCTCAACATCCTTCAATGCATCGGGTGCTTCCATTACACTTGAACCGGTAATGCTAATATCTTTTTTGGGAGTAATGCTTACATCCATTAATACTGTGAAAGGCAATTGACGAAGCGAGTAGTACGTATATTCTACAGTTGCTTTATCTGAGTATTCGAAGCTTGTAGTGAAAGAAGCTTCGCGCATGTTCAATTCTTGCTTAAAGTTTTTTGCTTCATTAATTCCGATGCTCCGCCCGTCAATTTCGAGGCGCATGTTGAGCAAGTTGAAGCTTCTAAGGAAATTGCTCACTCTGCCGCGACCGTAAAGATCGTAGGCTCCCGCAAGTACCACATCTTTTACTTTGAAGGGTTCGGGTGCAGAAACAATTCCAATCATTCCGTTTGCAACGGTAATTCCATAATAATTCTTAGTGTCGAAGTTGGTGGCTGAAATTTTCCAGGGGTCTTGTGCGAACGTATTCAACGAGAAAAATAAAAGGAGCAACAGTATGGCACGCATAACAATGATTTTAGTGCAAATTAAGGAAGAAACACAAAAAAGAAAGCTAGCGTACGTTGTCGATCGTTGATGGAGTAGCTATCAAATCGGAAAAATAGGAGAGAGCCGCCGACTGTTTGAGAGTAAAGTTACCCTGAAGCTATTCAAGTGCTACAGGGTAACCTTTGAGTGATATCGCAAAAATTTAATTGTTGAGTTTAATAAATCCTCCATCAATTGGGTAATCGCAACCGGTTATGAAACCTGCTTCGTCACTGCATAAATAAAGTGCGAGGAAGGCGATTTCGGAGGGTTGACCCATTCTGCCAATGGGTTGCGTTTTCGAGAGTTTCTCAAACATCTCTGCTTCTTTACCGGGATAATTCTTTGCAATGAAGCCATCAACAAAAGGAGTATGAACTCGAGCAGGAGAGATACAGTTACAACGCACTCCTTTATTAATGTAATCTTTCGCGATTGACAGCGTCATTCCCACGATGGCTCCTTTTGTAGTACTGTAAGCGAAACGATCGGGAAGACCTATACTTGCTGCGATGGACGCAAGATTAAGAATTACTGCATTCTTATCGATCATATATGGTAAAGCAGTGTGAACGCAGTTGTAAACACCTTTCACATTTACGCGCATCAGTCGGTCGAAGTCTGCTTCCTCTGTATTCAAAGCACTTCCTACATGAGCGATCCCTGCATTGTTGATGAGAATATGAATAGTTCCTGTTTTGGAAGCAATAGCATCCATGATGGCTTTTATGGCGGCCTGATCACTTACATCTGCCTTGTGAAAACTGGCACCGCCGCCTGCTTCTTGAATTTCTTTAACAGTGGCATTAGCTTCGTTTTCATCCATGTCTAATATGTGAACGAAAGCACCTTGTTGTGCAAACAATACGGCCATTGCTTTTCCAATTCCACTTCCTGCACCGGTAATAACTGCTGTTTTGTGATCCAAACGTAACATAGAAAAAAGTTTATGATTGAACAGATTTTACTTGATGTCCTTTCCATCCATAATACAATACCACTAAGAAGCAAAGCAATGGTACAATATAGGCCGGTTGCATGGTTCCGGTTTTATCGGCAATCAATCCCATCAATAACGGGAAGAATGCGCCACCTGCAATTGACATTACAATAAATGAAGAAGCAGATTTGGTTTCTTCCCCAATATCTTTAATACCCAAGGCAAAAATGGTGGGGAACATGATCGACATAAAGAAAGGTACCGTTACCACCGCATACGTAGCAACAGACCCTTTGGCAAACATGGCGGCTAATAACAACAATACATTAATGATAGCGTATAAGCTAAGCAGTTTCGCGGCACTGATATAACGCATAAGGAAGGTTCCTACAAATCGACCGAGCATAAAACCAACCATGGCAATGGTTCCCCACACCACAGCAGCTTTCTTCTCCGGCATCTGCATCATTTCTCCTGCAAAACGAACGAAGAAGCTGCCCACACAAACCTGGGCACCTACATAAAACAATTGCGCAATAACCGCCCATTTAACATGAGAGTGACGCAGTACACGAGTTGAGAAACGATGATCGTGTGCATCATCACCCCCTTCTTTGATTTCAGGAATGCGTGCAACAAAGAACAATGCAGCTACTATTAATACGATGATAGCGATTACTAAGTAGGGTATTTTCACCGTAGCTGCTTCGCTTAGAAAGTAAGCCTGACGGGTGGCTTCATCCATTGCTTTGATTTCAGTTTCGCTGTGTTCAATTCCGGTAAGAATAAAACTTCCACCAATTAATGGAGCAACAACAGAACCTACGCCGTTGAAGGACTGAGCGAAATTTAATCGTTGTTCTGAAGTAGCGGGATCGCCTAATTTCGTGATATAAGGATTAGCAACTGTTTCCAAGAAAGTTGCACCGCTGGCAGTGATGAACAAAGCGGTTAAGAACAATGCATAACTCAATGATCCGGCAGCCGGAATGAAAAGTAAATCTCCAACAGCATATAAAATGAGTCCTAAGAGAATTCCCTTTTTGTATCCGTATTTCTTCATGAAAATACCAGCAGGAATGGCCATTGTGAAATAGCCAAGGTATACAGCGGTATCAATGAATGCAGATTGTGTATTGGTTAGCTGACAAGCTTTCTTCAAATGGGGAATCAAAATTGGGTTGATGTTGTGAAGAAAGGCCCAAAGGAAGAATAATGTAGTGACCAAGATAAAGGGCACCAAGTAGCTGTTCTTTTTTTCTGTTGTTGGCATGTATCGTTAAGTTGTAAGTTGAATTAAGTGAGGCTTCGGTCTAAATGCGTATAACCACCATCTACATAAATGATTTGTCCTGTAGTGTGCGAAGAACGATCGCTGGCTAGGAATACCACCATATTGGCAATTTCTTCAGAAGTGGTAAAGCGCTGTTCGAATGGAATTTTTGACGTAATTTCTTTCAGTTTTGCATCGGGGTTTTCGAAGGTTTTGATCCAGGTAGCATAAAGCGGGGTCCATACTTCAGCCGGAATAACGGTGTTCACGCGGATACCGTAAGGTAGGAAAGCAGCAGCCCATTCGCGGGTGAGGGCATTCATGCCACCCTTGGATGCTGCGTAGCCGGAAGTGCGGCCCTGACCGGTTTCCGCTACTTTCGATCCAATATTGATAACCACACCTTTACTTGTTTTTAGATGCGGTAACGCGTAGTGAGTAAGGTTGTAAATATGGCTTAAGTTCTTCACTATAGATTGCATAAATGCTTCCGGACTTCCTTCTTCAATACTCACTCCATCGTTCACGCCGGCGTTGTTGATCAAGCCATCTAGTCGACCGAATTTATCTACTGTAAATTGAATCAGTTCTTTGCATGCTTCAGGATCGGCCAATTCAATGGTATGCGAAGTGGCTTTTCCTTTGGCCAGCACAATTTCATCTACCATTTTTTGGTT
Source organism: Chitinophagaceae bacterium UBA3961 (assembly GCA_002385265.1). GTDB lineage: Bacteria > Bacteroidota > Bacteroidia > Chitinophagales > Chitinophagaceae > Endoryza > Endoryza foliicola. The sequence goes on along the minus strand of DGDD01000295.1, from coordinate 17,448 downwards.
GTCGTTTTTATCACGACCCGCAATCACAACAGAAGCACCTTCTTCTGCGAGCGTTTTACTAATAGCTGCGCCAATTCCTTTGGCTCCACCCGTTACAATGAATACTTTTTGTTGAAGATGTAAATCCATAATTAAGCGATCGAATCAAGTTTATAAAATCGTTTTGCGTTGGTATCGAAAATGGCTTCTTTTACTTCGGGTTTCATGCCCTCCATATATTTTTCGAGTAAGCTTTTCCATTGAACATAAATACCGCTTACTAAAATAACCGGCCAATCACTTCCATACACCAAACGGTCGGTTCCAAATGCTTCGAAAACAACATCCAGATAGGGATAGAAATCGGCCGGTTGCCATTCTTTCCAAGCGGCTTCGGTGAATAGCCCTGAAATCTTACAATACACATTTGGATGTTTTGCAATGGTACGCATCCACTGCTTCCATTCGGTAATTTTTGCTTCTTTAATATTCGGTTTTGCGCAATGATCAATGATGAAAGCTTGATCGGGTAAGGCTTCTACAAAAGATGCTACAGCCGGCAATTGATGGTGGTATACCAAAATATCATAGGTGTAATCGTATTCTTTAAGTAAGGCTACGCCCTCTTGAAATTTTTTATTGAGTAAGTAATCATCGGGTTCGCTTTGAACAATATGACGCCAGCCTTTGATAATGGGGTATTGGTTGAAGTAGTCTAGTCTCTCTTGAAGGTTATCGTTTCTCAAATCAATCCACCCCACTACGCCTTTGATCAAAGGATGCGTTTGCGCCAGTTCTACGAGGAAGTGGGTTTCTAGTTCAGATTGATCGGCTTGCACGGCCACAACACCTTGGATATCGTTTCTTCTGGTGATCATGGAAAGGTCTTCAGGCAGATAATTCTGACGAAGCACTTTCATATCGTCGGTGATCCAATCGTGTTTCTTCTTATCGTATTTCCAAAAATGTACGTGTGAATCGATGCTCATGGTAATTCAAAAATTTGGGTCATGAGTTTCCATTTTTCTCCCGGCTTTGAGCCCGGTAATGCTTGTTGAAAGGTCCACATTAATTCTTCCCATGCTTGTACTTTTCCATTGGCAGCATCCATTGCTGCTTTGCGTTCAAAGCTAAAAGTTTCATCTGCTTCGATGATCATGAACAAGCGGTTTCCTGTTCTGTAGATATCAAGCGCAGTGATACCACTGTCGCGTATGCTTGCAACAATTTCGGGCCACACATTTTTGTGGTAGCGTTCGTATTCAGCAATCAAGGCCGGATCGTCAACCAGATCCAGAGCAAGGCAATGGCGCATATCGTCTGTATTTAAGGGTTAGATGGCAGTTTGAGTGCTTTCACCCAAACCTTCAATTCCTAGTTTAATCACATCTCCTTTTTTGATGTAAATAGGATCGGGTTTTTGGCCCAAACCCACGCCTGCAGGCGTTCCGGTACTAATAATATCACCCGGAAGCAAGCTCATGAATTCACTCAAATAAGAGATCAGGAAAGGGATTTTAAAAACGAGGTTGGAAGTATTTCCGTCTTGGTACATTTTATCGTTTACTGATAACCACAAACGAAGGTTGTGAACATCTTTGATTTCATCGGGAGTGGCGAGGAAGGGTCCGAGTGGGGCAAAGCTGTCGCAGCTCTTACCTTTCACCCATTGACCGGCTCTTTCCAATTGGAAGGCGCGTTCGCTGTAGTCGTTGTGAAGCATGTATCCTGCAACATAGTTCAACGCTTCTTCTTCACTAACATACGAAGCGCGTTTGCCAATTACTACGGCAAGTTCCACTTCCCAATCGGTTTTGGTACTGTTGCGAGGGATGATCAATGGATCATTAGGGCCGCATATAGCGGAAGTAGCTTTAAAGAATACCACCGGTTCGGGTGGCAATTGCATATTACTTTCTTTCGCATGGTCGGAATAGTTCAAACCGATGCAAATGATTTTTGAGGGTCGAGTGGTGGGAGGTCCAAGGCGAACTTCGTTGCTTACAACCGGACAAGAAGCTTGATTGTTTGACAACCAATTCTTCAATCTTGTCAGTCCATCTGTAGCGAAGAATTGTTCTGTATAATCTTCGCCAAAAGCGCTCACATCGAGGCGCGTTCCGTCGGCCAATAAAACGCCGGGTTTTTCCGCATCCACGGCTCCAAATCGAATCAGTTTCATGCTGTTGTGTTTGAGAGAATTTGCAGGTGAAACTAAGTTGAAAGCGGCGTTTCGCAAAGAAAAAAGCGATAATTAGAAAATTAGTTATTTCATTCACTTTATTATTAACTCGGCCTAACAAATGAAATAGATTGAGGCCGGCATCGTTTTCTTTAAGAAAGGCTGTTTCATTGCTTTGTTTCTAAAACTAAACTCTCTATGCAATTGCTAACAGTCATTAGCTTTTTTTATTACCTTTGTTAGCTAAAGTTCTAAATCAATGAAAATCAGGATTGTTACGGCTGCGAGTTTGTTTGATGGGCATGATGCTGCCATCAATATTATGCGCAGAATTATGCAGAGTAAGGGAGCCGAGATTATTCATTTGGGCCACAATCGTTCTGTAAAGGAAATTGTAGAAGCAGCCATTGAAGAAGATGCACATGGAATAGCAATTACCAGCTATCAGGGTGGTCACGTTGAATTCTTCAAATACATGAAGGATTTGCTGGATCAGAATGGCTGCGGACATATCAAGATTTTCGGTGGTGGCGGTGGCACCATTCTTCCTGAAGAAATCAAAGAACTACACGAATACGGGATCACGCGCATCTATTCACCCGATGATGGAAGGCAGATGGGACTGGAAGGGATGATCGAAGACGTGATCAATACTTGTAAGCCCGAAGTGGTGCTTCCTTCGAAACCTTCTTATTGGGATGCAGCGGCTACTTGGAATGGCAAGCTGCCGTTAGATGAGGCCAAAGATATTCGTCGCATTGCGCGTGCCATCACCCTAGCAGAAGCAGGAAAAGGAGAAGCGGTTGAAGCCACCAATGGCATTCCTGTTTTGGGTATTACCGGCACCGGTGGCGCAGGAAAGAGCTCTGTAACCGATGAAATTGTACGACGCTTCCTGAATAATTTTCATGATAAAACCATCGCCGTAATATCGGTAGACCCCTCTAAAAAGAAAACAGGTGGAGCATTGTTAGGCGATCGTATACGAATGAATTCGATTTCTCATCCCCGTGCTTATATGAGAAGTTTGGCTACTCGTGACGACAATACAGCGTTGAGTGCCTATGTAACAGAAGCGATTGCCATTTGCAAAAAAGCCGGATTCGATTTTGTGATTTTGGAAAGCGCCGGTGTAGGTCAAAGCGACGCTTCTATTCTCGATTTCTGTGATGTGAGCATGTACGTGATGACGCCTGAATACGGCGCTGCGTCTCAGTTAGAGAAGATCAACATGTTAGACTATGCTGATCTGGTGTGTATCAATAAGTTTGATAAAGCAGGTGCTTTGGATGCACTCGCCGATGTAAAAAAACAATACAAGCGCAATCATAATTTATGGACGGCTACCGATGAGAGCCTCCCAATTGTGGGTACCATGGCTAGTAAATTCAATGACGAAGGAGTGAACAAGCTCTTTTCGTTATTGATTCAAAAAATTGCCGACAAAACCGGTGTGAGTTTTGGAACCTACTCTTTTGATGTAACAGCTCAATTGGGGCAATCAGTGATTCCGGCTAGTCGTGTACGTTATTTGAGTGAGATCAGCGAAAATAACCGTAATTACGATAAGCGAATTGAAGAACAAGCGGCAATTGCAACTAAACTTTATCAATTAAAAGGGGCTAAAGATGCCATTGGCAGTAATGAAGTTGCTTTACAAGCCGCTTTGGATCAACAGATCCATCATTATGAGCAGCAATTGACTTATGAGTCGAAGCAGGCACTTTCGCAATGGAGTGAATTGGTACAATCCTATCAGAAAGACTTCTATGAATACAAGGTTCGCGATAAAATAATCATGCAACCACTTTATTCTACCAGTTTAAGTGGTACTCGATTGCCTCGGGTGAGTTTACCCAAGTTTAAAGACTGGGGTGATATTTTAATTTGGTTGTCGCAAGAAAATGTAGCCGGTTCATTCCCTTATACAGCCGGTGTATTTCCGTTGAAGCGCGAAGGAGAAGACCCAACGCGTATGTTTGCCGGCGAGGGTGGTCCGGAGCGAACGAACAAGCGCTTTCACTATGTGTCGAGCGATCAACCTGCCAAGCGTTTGAGTACAGCATTTGACAGTGTAACCTTGTATGGAGAAGATCCTGATCATCGTCCTGATATTTACGGTAAAATTGGAAACAGTGGGGTAAGTATTGCTACGGTTGACGATGCGAAGAAATTGTACAGTGGATTCGATTTGTGTGATCCGAAGACTTCGGTTTCAATGACCATCAACGGTCCGGCTCCCATGCTGTTGGCCTTTTTTATGAATGCGGCCATTGATCAGCAATGCGAAAGGTACATCACTGAAAATGGATTGTGGGAACAAGTAGAGCAAAAAGCAAAAGAAAAGTATCCGGATGGTAATCGTCCGGTATATCACAACCCTTTGGCACCTGGCGTATTGCCGGAGTCGAACAATGGGCTGGGGTTGCGTTTGCTGGGATTGAGTGGCGATGAAGTGTTGCCTGCGGACGTGTATTTCGAATTAAAAAAGAAGGCGCTTACTCAAGTTAGAGGAACGGTTCAAGCCGATATTTTAAAAGAAGATCAAGCACAAAACACGTGTATATTCTCTACTGAATTTGCGTTGAAGTTGATGGGAGATGTGCAAGAGTATTTTATTAGAGAACAGGTGCGCAATTTCTACAGTGTTTCAATAAGTGGGTATCATATTGCCGAGGCGGGTGCGAATCCTATTACTCAATTGGCGTTTACCTTGGCGAATGGATTTACTTATGTTGAATATTATTTGAGTAGAGGAATGAATATTGATGACTTTGCTCCGAACTTAAGTTTCTTCTTCAGTAATGGAATGGATCCTGAGTACAGTGTAATTGGAAGAGTGGCACGTAGAATTTGGGCGAAGGCGATGAGGTATAAGTACAAGGCTAATTCCAGAAGTCAAGTATTGAAATATCATATTCAAACTTCGGGAAGAAGTTTGCATGCGCAAGAGATTGATTTCAATGATATCAGAACCACTTTGCAGGCCTTGTATGCTATTTATGATAACTGTAATAGTCTTCATACCAATGCTTACGACGAAGCTATTACTACACCAACGGAAGAGAGTGTAAGAAGAGCGATGGCCATTCAGTTGATCATTAATCGGGAGTTAGGAACAGCGAAGTCTGAGAATTTTATTCAAGGAAGTTTTGCCGTGGAAGAGTTGACGAACTTGGTGGAGGAAGCTGTGTTGACTGAGTTTGATCGAATCACAGAACGTGGTGGCGTATTGGGTGCCATGGAAAGAATGTACCAACGTAATAAAATTCAAGAAGAGAGTTTATACTACGAACATCAGAAACATACGGGAGAGTTACCTATCATTGGAGTGAATACTTTCTTGAATAAGAATGGCAGTCCTACTGTTATTCCTGGCGAAGTAATTCGAAGTACAACCGAAGAAAAAGAACAGCAGATAGCCAATTTGAATGCTTTCAAAAATCGCAATGCACAGAAAAGCAAATCTGCATTGGAGGCTTTGCAAAAGAAAGCGATCGAGAATGGAAATTTGTTTGAAGAGTTGATGGAAACTGTGAAGTATTGTTCTTTGGGTGAGATAACGAGAGCCTTGTATGCGGTGGGAGGGCAGTATAGGAGGAATATGTAGACAAGGAGTTGTTATGTGGTTTAGTTTTTTAGTTATTAAGTTGTTTGAAGACGCGCCCAGTTGGACGCAAAAACGATTCTGCTGGGAGCTATTAGCCGGAGGCCTTTACGGCAGGGTTCTTTGCTCCTTTTTCACTATCTTTATACATTCCAACGATTGCCTGCTACATTGGTAGCAACTAAAAAGATTGAATGACAGCAGAACATCAAAGGCTTGCGGTGAATGCCACCAAGCCCATTCCACTGGTACAATGGGGGCCGTATTTGAGTGAACGGCAGTGGGGTACTGTGCGAGAGGACTATAGTCCATATGGAGATGCCTGGAATTATTTCCCTTTTGATCATGCACATTGCAGAGTATATAGATGGGGTGAGGATGGAATTGCGGGGATATCAGATTATTTACAGAACCTCTGTTTTTCTGTAGGTGTATGGAACGGAAAGGATTCCATCATCAAGGAACGCCTGTTTGGATTGGGTAACCGCGAAGGAAATCACGGAGAGGATGTAAAAGAACTCTACTATTACCTCGATAATATTCCTACACATGGATACATGGAGTACCTCTATAAGTATCCGCAGCAAGAATTTCCCTACAAGAAATTAAAAGAAGAGAATGCCCGTCGCGGACGCTTGGAACCGGAATATGAGATTCTGGATACCGGTGTGTTCGACAACGATGAGTATTTCGATGTAATGGTTACCTATGCGAAGCAGAGTGATCAAGACATCTTCGTTCGTATTGATGTAACCAATAGGGGTCCGCAGGCGGCCGATATTCATATTCTACCCACACTTTGGTTTTACAACAGATGGGTGAACAAGCAAATGAATCAGAAGCCTTTGATCAGTGCGATCAGTAAAACGGCAGTGAAAGCTACTCACGAAAATTTGGGTACCTACTACTTCTATTATCAACAGGCAACAGATGCTTGGTTTACCGATAATGAAACCAATACAGAGAAAGTGATGAATGTTCCTAATGAAAGCATTTTTGTAAAGGATGCATTTCACGAGGCATTGATCAACAATAAAAACAAGACCGAGCTGAGGGAAAGGAAGAAGGGAACAAAGTTCGCAGCAGTTTACAAGGGGTCTATTGCCGCCGGAGCAACCAAAACCATTTATTGTAGGTTGAGCAATCAACTTATGGACAATGCGTTTGGCGTGGGCTTCGCGAACATTTTTCAAGAAAAGAAAAAAGAAGCAGACGAATACTATGCAGCTATTCTGCCGAAAGGGATGAGTAGTGAAATGGCGCGCATCCAACGTCAGGCGCTGGCTGGTTTGTTGTGGAGTAAGCAATATTATCATTACGATGTAGAACGTTGGTTAACTACGAGTGATGGTATTACGCCTGTAAGTGAATTGAAACAGAAGGGGCGTAATAATGACTGGAAGCACTTGAAAAATCAGGATATTATTTCCATGCCCGATAAATGGGAATATCCTTGGTATGCCGCTTGGGATCTGGCTTTTCAATGTATTTCGATGGCAGTGGCCGATCCTACTTTTGCAAAGCACCAATTGTTGTTGGTGATGCGCGAATGGTACATGAAGCCCGACGGACAGCTACCGGCATATGAATGGAATTTCAGTGATGTAAACCCTCCGGTTCATGCCTGGGCCGCTATGCAAGTGTACAATATCGAGAAGAAGCAGAACGGCAAAGGCGATATCAATTTCTTAAAAAGGGCTTTCCATAAATTACTCATCAATTTTACTTGGTGGATCAATCGTAAAGATCCACAAGGCGATTCCATCTTTGAAGGTGGATTCTTAGGGCTAGATAATATTGGCGTGTTCAATAGAAGTCATCACTTTAGTAATGAGGTAACGCTCGAGCAAGCCGATGGTACCAGTTGGATGGGAACCTACGCGCTTGATATGTTGGACATGGCGATTGAAATTGCTCAGTACGACGAAACCTTCCAAGATACTGCTACAAAATTCTTCGAACAATTTGTATTGATTGCAGAAGCATTGAATGAGCAGCACTTGTGGAATGAAGAGGACAAGTTCTTTTACGATGTACTGGTAACACAGGGAGCAGATCCAATTCAGTTGAAAATTCAGTCAGCGGTGGGGCTTACTTCTTTGTATGCCGTATCAACGATGGATATGAAGGAACTTGATAACATGCCCGACTTTAAAAAGCGTGTTGCTTGGTTTGAAAACTATCGTAAGAAGAACAATAAGTTCTGGCCCAATGAAGAAACCAGCGATGGTTCGAAAATGTTGCTGAGTTTGGTTCCTAAAGAAAGACTGTTACATCTGTTAGATAAATTATTAGATGAAGAAGGCTTCCTTTCTGAAGGGGGAATTCGAGCTTTGTCGAAATATCATGAGAAGCATCCCTATTCAGTAACGGTGGATGGATGGCAACACAGTATTCAATACGATCCCGGTGATTCTACTTCCGATATGTTTGGAGGAAATAGTAACTGGCGGGGTCCCGTGTGGATGCCGTTGAACTACTTGATCATTCAAGCGATTCACCGATACGGCGAATTTTACGGTGACAGTTTATTGGTAGAATATCCGAAGGGTTCCGGTGAAAAGATCAACCTTATTGAAGTGGCGCATCGTTTAACCAGAAGGGTTATTAGTTTGTTTGAACGCAATGAGAAAGGGGAGCGCAGATGCTATGGCCCGCATAATTGGTTTTACAAGCGTCCGGGTAATGAACATTTGGTGCTCTTTTATGAGTATTTCAATGGCGACAATGGTTGGGGACTGGGAGCGAATCACCAAACCGGTTGGACGGCCCTAGTTGCGGAGTTGATCAGTGAATATGGACAAGAAGAAGTAGAAAAGAAAGAAACGGCTGTATAATTTCAAGCCGTTTATATCATAATTAAACACAACGCACTTGTATTTTAGTGAATTAAATCTTCACCCTTCATTGATGGAGGGGATCGATGCCAGCGGTTACGAAAAAGCGACACCTGTTCAGGAACAAGTGATTCCTCCTATATTGGAAGGTCGAGATATCATCGCTTCGGCACAAACAGGCACCGGTAAAACGGCCGCCTTTGTACTTCCCATTATCCATAGTTTGTTGGAAAAGCCGATGGACGGTAATGTAGGAGCATTGATTATTGTGCCAACACGTGAATTGGCTATTCAAATTTCTCAACACTTAGAAGGACTCACCTATTTTACTTCACTAAGTTCCATTGCTATTTACGGTGGTAACGACGGGCAGAACTTTGTGAATGAGAAGAAGGCATTGCAAATGGGTGCAGATATTATCGTTTGTACACCCGGTAGAATGATTTCGCACTTGAACATGGGCTATGTGAACATGGAGAAATTACGTTTTCTGGTATTGGATGAATCGGATCGGATGTTGGACATGGGATTCATGGATGATATCAATCGAATCATTCAGAAACTTCCGGAATCGCGTCAAACCTTGTTGTTTTCAGCTACCATGCCCGAGAAGATTCGTCAATTGTCTCGCGCTATTTTGAAGAATCCGGTTGAGATCAATATTGCCATTTCAAAACCACCGGAGAAAATTGTGCAGAAAGCATTTGTGGTATATGATACCCAAAAGTTAGAACTAGTAAAACATATTCTTGCTACTACTCCTTATAAAAGTGCTTTGATTTTCTGTGGAAAGAAACAGGAAGTAAAGCAATTGACCATGGCTTTGAAACGAGCTAGGTTGAATGTGTTTGATATGCACAGTGATTTAGAGCAATCGCAGCGTGAAGAAGTGATCAACGGATTCACAAGTGGAAGAATCCCAATTTTAGTAGCTACCGATATTTTGAGCAGAGGAATTGATATAGATACCATTGATTTGGTGATCAATTTTGATGTTCCTTCAGATGGGGAAGATTATGTGCATCGCATTGGAAGAACAGCGAGGGCAGAGGCAGATGGTATTGCTTACACATTTGTGGGCGAGAGAGAACAAAATAAGTTTGCAGCTATTGAGCAATTGATTGGAAAAACCGTTGACAAAGGGGAGGTGCCTCAGAGCTTGGGCCCGGTTCCGCTCTATCAACCACGAGGTAGAAGACAAGGAGGTGGTGATCAAAAAAAGAAGTTCTACTATAAGAAAAGATAAGTTATGAGAATAACAGCAACTGTTCTGATGGGTTTACTGTTTTTTATGGCCTGTTCGAAAGGGCCGTATTCTTCTACTAACAGAGACTATAAGAAGCAGGCCAAGGCCTATAGTAAGTTGTTGCGGATGTATCCATTGGAAGATTCAGTAAGCAATGCGCCTTATTTTGCAGGAACAGTGAATTTTTCGATGCGCCGCCCGAATTTTGTAGTGATTCATCATACTGCGCAGAACAGCTGCGATCAAACGCTTAAGACCTTCACAAAAACGGCTACCCAAGTAAGTGCTCATTATGTGGTATGCAGAGAGGGAACGGTGTTCCATATGTTGAATGATCAATTGAGAGCCTTTCACGCGGGCGTGAGCCGATGGGGTAATACTACCGATTTAAACAGTTGCAGCATGGGCATTGAAATTGACAACAATGGATTTGAACCCTTTACAGAAGCACAGATCAATTCATTAGTAGATTTATTAGGAAGATTGAAACGCGCCTATAATATTCCACAAGCAAATTTTGTTGGTCATGCCGATATAGCACCGGGTCGTAAAGTAGATCCCAGTCGCTTCTTCCCTTGGAAGCAATTGGCAGATGCCGGTTATGGGTATTGGTATGATACTACTACAACCGTAGTTCCTGATAATTTCAATGCCATGCAAGCCCTTCGCATTGTTGGTTATAATATTAAAGACAGTTTAGCTGCCATTCAGAGTTATAAAATTCATTTCTCACCTGCAGATACTACAAAAGTTATTGGTGATGGGGATCGGAAGATATTGGCGGAGTTGGTGAGGAAATACCAGTGAATTAATAATTAATAAGTAATAATTAATAATTGAACAGCCGCGAAGCAGGAACGAGGATGAGAGGAAACGAGGATAGAGGAAATACAGAGAAAGAACAGGGAGAGGAACAGGGGGAATTGAATTAAGAGTTAAGAATTAATAATTAAACGGCCGCGAAGTAGGAACGAGGATGAGAGGAAACGAGGATAGAGGAAATACAGAGAAAGAACAGGGAGAGGAACAAGGGGAATACAGGAATGAGGATGGAGGAGACGGGAAGCGAGGAATTATAGAGAGACTGCCAGCGCTGCGCCGCCGCGGTTCAAAAAAACTTTAGAAGACCAAACCCTTTGCGCTCCATTTTTAACTTCTTCCCCTTTGCGAATAACAAGCAGCGCAGCTGCGCAATACTTAATAACTTAAAACTCAATAACTCAAAACTTGATCTAAAGGGTATCTGTGGTGAAAATAAGAAGAATGAGAAAACGACAATCCCCAGTCGGGTTGCTTTTCGTTTTTTGACCCCTCAAGCAACCTAAAATTTGATACTTTTGATTGCGTATGAGCCAAAGCTCAACTATCAAATGCCTGCACTATGTGTTACGATCTCTCTTTTTTTAGCAATATCAAATTGGTATCAGACTACCTCAACACTAAGGAGCCTCCTTTTCAATTCGAACCAACCTATCACAAAGTAGCCCAAAGCTTTTCCAAATGGCCTGTAGTAGTTAACGATGGGAAGGAGTTGAGTATCGAGTTGTTTGAATGGGGCGTGATTGCCGATTATATGAACACGGCGGAGAAAATCAAAGAATACAGAACCAGCATGGCCAATGCGAGAAGTGAAAAGTTGTTAGATGATAAGCGCTCTGTTTGGCATAAATTAAGAAACCAACGTTGCTTGGTTCCAACAACCGGATTCTTTGAACACAAGGATACCGGTGGCAAGAAAAAAACTCCCTATTTCATCAAAACAACCGATGGCCCGGTTTTCTTCATAGCCGGTCTTTACAACTATTCTCCATTACCCAATCCGGAAACGGGAGAGGTCATTGGAACCTTCACCGTTATTACGCGAGAAGCGAATCCTTTAATGGCGTCTATACACAATGACGGTCCAAATAGTCATCGAATGCCGATGCTCTTATCGAAAGAGCATTTGTTTAAATGGTTGGATCCAAATTTAACGGATGAAGGCATTCGTGATATACTGAGTTTCGAATTCCCCGATAGTAGAATGGAAGCTTGGCCGGTGAATACGATTCGCACGAGAAAGGCCGACGACGCTTCTGTTATACAACGCATTGATAACACACTTTTTTAAATTCATGGACGATTTACTGTTTGGTATTGATATTTGGTTGCAAGAGTATACGCATCTTAAGAGTAGGCGCATGGGTTTTGTAACGAATTCAGTAGCGCATACAAGGAACGATGTAAAATCGGTGGATGCACTGCTCGCGAATGGATTTAATGTTGTGAAATTGTTTAGCCCTGAGCATGGATTCAGCGCGGCCGGTGAAGATGGGGTGGCGCAGGCGCACAGTGTATATGAAGGAACGACTATTCCGGTTATTAGTTTGTATGGAGACCGATTGGCGCCGAGCATGGATGATTTAAAGGATGTTGACCTCCTACTTTTTGATATACCCGATGTGGGTTGCAGGTTCTATACCTATCTGTGGACCATGACCTATGTAATGGAAGCTGCCGCCGCCGCGGGAAAGCCTTTGTTTGTATTAGATCGACCCAATCCTTTGGGAGGCAATCCCTCGAAAATAGAGGGCCCGGGCTTAAACGAAAGAAAGTACAGTTCCTTTATTGGACGATGGGATATTCCAATTCGTCACAATAAAACACTGGGTGAGTTAGCCACCTATTTCAATGAAACTAAGCACTTAGGTGTTGATTTAACGGTAGTGAATACTCGAAATTGGGATCGAATGGCTATTGCACCTACTAATTGGATCTTTAGACCTACCTCGCCGGCAATTCCGAATTGGGAAACTGCTATGGTATATCCGGGTATGGGACTGTTGGAAGGCATTGAAGTAAATGAAGGCCGAGGCACTCCCTATCCGTTTCGCATTTTTGGGGCACCTTGGATGAATCCAGTGAGGGTATTGGATGCTTTAAGGTCGAAGGCGTTAGCCGGCGTCCGCTTCGAACATCAATCGTATGTTCCTGAATGGGGATTGTTTGCGGGAGAAGTTATTTATGGCATGCGTATAATAGTGACGGATTATCAGTTGTTTAAGCCGGTTGCTACGGGTATCGCCTTGTTGAAGAGTATTTACGAAGTTCATTCGTACAATGTACCGGAGCGTTTGTACAAGACTGTGGTAAACCCGAGCGGGAAGGGCCATTTGGAAAAGTTACTAGGTTGTAGGTTGGATGAGTGTTAGGGAACCAAGGAACCACGGAACCACGGAGGCACAGAGGCACGGGGTAGTGGGTGTTTGCTTGGTTTTTTAGAGCGTCCGTGACTTCGTGACTTCGTGTCCCTGTGGTTTTGATTGTGCGCTACAACTAAAGTGACGTTTACAATCGCTAAGCTGTATTAGTTTTGTTAGATGACTGAAAACGAAATATGTGACATCATTTTTGAATGTGCATTGAAAGTACATAGAACGTTGGGTCCGGGTTTATTGGAGAGTGTTTATGAAAAATGTTTGGCGATAGAGTTGAAAGCGGCGGGACTAAAAGTAGTTCGGCAAATGCGTGTCCCGATTGTTTATAACGGAGTAGCCCTCGATGAAGGATACCGTATTGATTTAATGGTGGAAGATTCAGTAGTTGTTGAATTAAAAGCGATTTCTGAAATTTTGGAGATTCACCGCGCTCAATTGATTACTTATTTAAGATTGACTGATAAAAAGCTCGGCGTACTGATTAACTTCAATACGGTTTTATTGAAAAATGGCTTTAAGCGAGTAATTAATGGTTACTTTTGAACTATAAAAAATTGACATGAACCCCCACATCAAAGCCCTTCGCTCCGGAAGAAAGTTAGTGCAAAATAGTGTAGACAGTTATTCCTTGGATCAATTGAATAAGATCCCGGAAGGATTTAAGAACAATTTGATCTGGAATGTTGGTCATGTTATTGTAGCGCAGCAGTCAATTGTTTACCGTGGTTCCGGACTACCCCTCTATGTTTCGGATGCTTTGTTCGATCAGTTTAAACCCGGAAGCAAACCGGAGCGAGACCTGACACAAGAAGAAGTGGATCATTTACGGATTCTTTTGCATTCACTACCCGATCAATTGGAAGCCGATTTAGAGAAAGGACTTTTCACTCAGTATACCGAACGTACTACGGTTACCGGCTTTCATCTAGCCTCACTGGAAGATGCGTTGATCTTCAACAATTACCACGAAGGCATGCATATGGGTTACATGTTAGCGATGCGAAAATTGGTTTAGGATTTAATACCAATCACTTCATTGTAACCCACTTCCACCTGAAATTCTTTCCACTTGATGGCAAGGTAAATTTTTCCGTAGCGGTCTTTCAGGGTCACTTTTACGGAATCGTTGGGCTGGTATTTCCACCACCGCAATTCTCGTTCAATGTATTCATTGATGCGTTTTTTGATTAGTTGAGAAGGTTTCCATTTTCGATCCAAAAGGTTCACGTGGATACGATATCCTTCCGGTTGATGGGCTGCTTTTAACAGGCGATCCATGTGTTCGGGGTTGTTGGAATAGTAAAGAAAGCGGTACTTGTCGTGAAATAACAAGCGCATATGGCGTTCTGCGCGCTCACGGTCTGTTTCATGGGCAGTATAATGCGTGAAGAGTAATGGCGTTCTTTTATCATCGCGCCAGCCTTCTCCATCCGGGTAATATTGTCGCACGAAGTACATGGGTTGTTTGGTCATTGCTACCAATAATGGCGGTGTGAGCAGGGCGAAGGAAATAGTGTAGGCGTTATGAAGCTTTCCTGCTGCTTCATTCCCCGATCCCGTTGGGAATGGATCTTCATTGAAAGGTGGTTTTATATAGTCGTCTGCTCCTGTCATAGCAATTATTTTAATGTGCATCGGGTAGTTCTTCCCAACGCGTGGTAAATCGACCGCTTCGCATTTCTTGCCGCATCTTCCAATTTCTGGTGAGGCCACTTGCAGCGTATTTTATGGCATCGTTTCGCTGACTGAAATTGATGTTATCAATGGCATCCATCAAGGCTCGCTTTGATTCAGGCATAGTCGATGCAAAGAGATTGGTTTGAATAGCTGATTCCGGTACAATTTCGCCCAACGTGATCCCTGCTTTGAGGTATTTCAATCCGCGTTCATACAATTGCTCTACTAACGGCATGGCATACTTGATGAAATCATCGGTGTTGTTGGTAGCATGGGGTAGATTGGTGCTTAAGTGACGTGTTTGCGGACTGTAAACATATTTTTCATTAACGGTTCCGTTGGTTACTAAAAACACATCGATGTAGGAAGCGGCGCAATATTGCCTGCGCAACTTTTCTGCTGCTCTGGATGCATAGGTGGCCACGGCTTCTTTTAGATCTTTCAGTTCGGTAACAGTAGTTCCAAACATTCGAGTAGTGGCAATCATCTTTTTAGTTTCAAGTGGATCTTTCATGGGGATGCAGGGTTCGCCGTTGAGTTCCCGGATGAGTCGAGTGCCTACTACGCCTCCAAGGTTTTTCCGCGCCCATTCGATAGGCATGGTGCTTAGCCGAAGTCCGTTGTCGATTCCAAGATTTCTTAGTTTCAATGCGTATTGTCTTCCTACACCCCAGATGTCTTCAATGGGGGTGCGTTCCAGTGCTTCTTTTATTTGTTCGCCGGTTTGCAATACCATTACGCCTCGGCTTCCTTTCTTATCTTTTTTCGCCAATCGGTTTGCTACTTTGGAAAGCACTTTACTGGGTGCGAGGCCTACCGATACTTTGATACCGGTCCAGAGTTCAACGGTGTCTTTGAATTGAAAGGCCAGTTGCGTCAGTTGGTCGGGTTGGAATTGAGCGAGGTTTACAAAGGCTTCGTCTACCGAATACACTTCTACTTGTTTGGTACTGGTGAGGAAGCGGAGGGTTTCCATCACGCGTTTGCTCATATCGCCATAAAGGTGATAGTTAGACGAAAAAACGGCTACTTTGTGTTGTTCAATGATGCCACGGTTTTGGTAATACGGCGCGGCCATTCCCACGCCCAATTGTTTGGCTTCATCGGTGCGGGCGATGATACAGCCATCGTTATTGCTCAATACCACAACGGGTTTGTTCCAGAGATCGGGTCGGAACAAACGCTCACAAGAGCAATAAAAGGAGTTACAGTCTACAATGGCGAACATGTGTATTTGCCTGTTTTAACTAGTGATGACGATCGAATGGTTCGGCTAAAGCCCAATGCCTAAGGCCTAATACCTAACACCTAAAGCCTAATACCTAAA
>DGDD01000295.1:671-1088 GCA_002385265.1 Chitinophagaceae bacterium UBA3961 | reverse complement strand
ACACCTAAAGCCTAATACCTAAAACCTAGCCTCCTTAACCCAACGGATGAATAGCATAAGTAACCACGCCCCATACGGCGAAGTCGGTGAATTCGGCGAGGTTAATGGTTTTGTAGCGGCTGTTTTCCGGAATGAGGAAGGCGGATGTAAAGTTTTTATGGAAGCGTCGGATCAGCAGTTCTCCGTTGAGAACGGCCACGATGATTTTTCCACTCGTTACTTTAATGGATCGGTCTACGATGAGTACGTCATTATCGTAGAGGCCTGCATCCACCATGGCATCGCCTTTCATTCGAAAGAAGAAGGTAGCGGGTTTGTTTCGAATCAGTTGTTCGTTGAGGTCTATTCCGCGTTCGGCATAGTCGTCGGCAGCGGCGCCAAAGCCGGTGGCATTGGCGGTATAGACATCTTGTTGCG
>DGDD01000295.1:0-336 GCA_002385265.1 Chitinophagaceae bacterium UBA3961 | reverse complement strand
GAAGTCTTTAGAGCCGCGATAGGCGGCTCCGTAAAAATTTTCCCCATCCATAGAAATTAAATTTTGCGTGTACTAAATTATTTAGTATTTTTATGCTAACAAAATTTGCAAGGACATTTTTTTCGGATGTGGATACGAGGAAAGTGAAGCTGCAAGTGGCTTACCAATTACTTACACAAAACGGATGGGTTATGACAATGAACACAACAGCGATGCCCGGCTACCGGGTGTATGAGTACCTTGTGGTACTGCCTTTAGCGGAAGCTTTACGTCAGAAAGTGATGATGGTTCGAAAATCTTTTTCGGATTCGTATAAGACGCCGATGAGTTGGATGG
>DGDD01000284.1 GCA_002385265.1 Chitinophagaceae bacterium UBA3961 | reverse complement strand
AAATAGAAATAGGAAAATAGGAAGCGAGGAACGAGGAAATACTCAGAAAGAACAGGTAGAGGAACAGGGGGAGTATAGGAAGGAGGAGGGAAGATGGAGGAGACGAGGAGAAACTAATTAATAATTAACAAGTAATAATTAATAATGGAACAGCAGCGAAGCAGGAGCGAGGAAGAGAGGAGACGAGGAACGAGGAAATACAGAACCACGGGGACTCGGAGGCACGGGGAGTCGCTGCGTTATCGCTGCGACCGCTGCGCCGCCGCGGTGAAATAAGAGGGAATACAGGATACAAGGGGGATGCAAATCCCTCAGGTTCTTTACCAACTTTGCTGTGAACTAATTTTAATTCCACCTATTTTTGCTTCATGAAACTAGACGTCCTCGCTATCGGCGTGCACCCCGATGATGTGGAGCTCGGATGCTCCGGATTATTGCTTATTGAAGCCAACCGTGGAATGAAAACCGGTATCCTCGATCTCACTCAAGGTGAGTTAGGAACCCGCGGTACCGTTGAAACAAGGTATGCAGAAGCTGCCGCCGCCGCAGCTATTTTAAAAGTGCTGGTTCGAGAAAATCTTAAAATGAGAGATGGTTTCTTCAAAAATGACGAAGAACACCAGTTATTATTAATAAAATACATACGTAAATACCAGCCTGAAGTAGTGATCGCCAATGTGTTGAAAGATCGTCACCCCGACCATGGTCGTGCCGGAAACATGATTGCCGATGCTTGTTTCTTATCGGGATTGGCAAAAATTGAGACTTTTAACGATGATGGAACTCCTCAGGAGAAATGGCGTCCTAAAATGGTATTGCATTATTTGCAAGACTGGTATCACGAACCCGATCTTATTGTAGATATTAGTGATGTGTTTGAAGAGCGCATGAAATCGATTCAGGCTTATACTACACAATTCCATACTGCCGCATCTGATGGCACCGGTCCTCAAACTTATATATCGAGTCCCGATTTCTTAGACAGTGTGATTGCTCGTTCGCGTATGCTGGGCAAGCGTATTGGAGTAAAATATGGGGAAGGATTTATTACAGAAAAGAAAATTGGCATTAAGAATTTGGATTCTTTGGTATTGGTGGAAACTTAGGAAGTTTTTGTTGAATTCCTGATTCTCGGTTCACTGCAACGTAGCGAAGACGTCAAAGCCCTCCGTTGTACTCAGGGATCGTTCGCAGAACTAACACCTAAAACCAGGTAGCCGGCCGTTTTAATTCTTAATTCTTAATTGGTCAACTGATTTCAATCATCTTTCTTAAACAAACTGTGCACTATATTTGCATCTTCCTTATCTTTATAAAACACTTTAAAATCAGCTCTTTATAACATTCGTTAGTGTAATCAACTAGAGTATGCTAATGATTTCACAAATCCCGCTAAGGACTTATGTTTTCAGCTGCTGCTGAAATACAATAGAGTACCTTTGCGTTTTATTTAAGTATCATAAGTTAAATTAATGTCTACAGTTAAGTTCGCCAATGTCCCTCATTCCTTCCACGCGGAATTGAAAAAACGTATCTCCAATTATTTTGAAGAAGTAGGAGCTTCTCAAACAGGAAATTACCAGTTGTTTTTGAAAGCCATTGTATTGATGATCGGCTTTGTGGCAGTATATGTGCATCTTGTGTTCTTCACTCCAAATGTGTTCTTTCAAGTTGTTGAAAGCATCATCTTAGGAATTCTTGTTGCTGCCATCGGTTTCAATGTAATGCATGATGGAGCACACGGAAGTTTTAGCAAATACAAGTGGGTGAATGTAATCGCCGCTTTTTCATTGAATATTTTAGGTGGTAACAGCTTTATGTGGAACGTAAAGCACAATGTGATTCACCACGCCTATACCAATGTTGATGGATTGGATGACGACATCGATATCCAACCTTGGATGCGCATGAGTTCTACTCAGCGTCGTTTGAAAATGCACAAATACCAACACTTGTACTTCTGGTTATTGTATTCGTTGTTGTATGTGTTGTGGATTTTCGTACTCGATTATCAGAAGTACTTCAAAGGGAAAATTGGAAGTATGCCTTTGAAGAAAATGACCTTAAACGATCACCTCATTTTCTGGGGCTTCAAATTGTTCCATTTATTCCTCTTCGTTGGGTTACCCATTTATATGGTTGGATTTACGAGTTGGTTGATCAGCTTTTTGATTTTCACATTAGTTGCGGGATTCGTGCTTAGCATTGTGTTCCAATTGGCACACACTGTAGAGCATACATCGTTTCCTGTGCCCGATGTAGAAACCAATAAGTTAGATGATGAGTGGGCAGTACACCAATTGAAAACAACTGCCAATTTCGCAACCAATAATAAATTAGTAAGTTGGTTTGTAGGAGGCTTGAATTTTCAAATTGAGCACCACTTGTTCCCTAAAATTTCGCACATACATTACCCTGCTATCAGCAAAATTATCAAGCAAGCTTGCCAGGAGTATGGAATTGCATACATCGAATACCCTCGTGTTCGTTATGCAGTTGCTTCTCACGTAGCGTTTTTGAAGCAGATGGGAAGAGCGTGAGATAATTAATAATTAATAGTTAAGAATTAATAATTGGATCCCGGCTTAGGCCGGGATTTTTTTGTTACTAATGTGATATTTGTGTGTTTAATCACAGTTGCAGCAGGAGATATTGAATCACGTTAGTTTTGGGAATCAGTTTTAAACTCCTCCAATTCTCTATAAAACTCCATGGCTTTTAATACCGATTTACCTCCGGAAGCGGCGATCATATTTCTGAACCATTTTTTGTCAAGGTTTTCAATAGTGTGGTTTTTATAGAGCCAGTAGGAGAGGTAGGTAAATCCCCCCGTCATTGCAATTTGAAAAATGAGATAGCCGATACTTACTTCTTGAGGAAACCAACTGCTACTCAGATAGAAAGTAGTATAGAATGGGAATTGCAAGCACATGATTTTTGCGTGCTTTACAATGGAGAATTGCAATTTTGTAAGTTTAGATTGTATTTCAGCAATCGGTCCATTGTAATCGATTTCACTCGCCCAAGCCAAATGCTTAATATAATCATACAACGCCTTTAGGTTGATGAGAAAAATGGCCGTTACTGAAACAAGGAAATAAAGTTTGGTTGGACTGTAGTGAAGCATGCAGTAAAAAAGAACGATGCCCAATAGTCCAAGATAGAAAGCGGCAGCAATGATTCCTGTTAGCTTCAAGCGAATGAGCGACCGCATGGCTGCAGCCGCTTTTTGATTCGTGATTTCTCTTAAAAGTTTTTTATTTATAGCCAGAGACTGCTCTATTTTTTCGTAATGATTTTTCCAGAGTAATACAAAGTTTGTTTCTTCCATATTAAAAGGCGTTTATTCGTTCAAATCGTTGTTTTAAGTGGTTTTTAAGTCGTCCTAATTTCGTTCCCACATTGGTTTCTGAAATACCTAGAATGTCTGCAATTTCTCGGTAGGGCTTGTCTTCTAAATAGAGCAATAGCAGCGCTTTGTCTAATTCTCTCAACTCATAAATGAATTGTTGTAGCAACTGGTATTGTTGACTCTGCTCGAAGTTTGGAGCTGTTATAGGTGGCTCCACAAGAATCGGATCAATAGTGCTGATGTGTTTATTGCGAACTTTATCTTTTCTATAGTGGGTTATAGCGGTATTCAATGATATCCTATAAATCCAGGTGGAAAGCTTGAATTCAGGATTGTAGGTGGGGAAGCCTTGCCAAAGTCTTAAGACCATTTCCTGATACAAATCAGAACGGTCTTCCGCTTCTTTGCAATAGCTGTTGGCAATTTTGTAGAGAATACCTTTATGGTTTTCAATAAGTTCGATAAAAATGGAGTGTTGTTCCATGCGTTTCAATCCTGATAAATGTATGCCTGCTGAATTTCTGTTTGATAGTTATACGCACTCATGGCAGTTTTATCACAGTGGATCAAAAAAATCATGTATTGGAATACCCCTTTACAATTTCAGCAAGTATTCAGATGGGTGTTAATTCAGTGGCTTCACAAGCTCTATTTCTCCATTCACCAATTTAAATACTGCATTGATGATGGGTGCGTTTCCGTAAGATGGATCGTTCCAAGTTTTGGCATGTACATCAAGAAAGATCGCTCTGATTTCTTCTTCATCAAAAGAATTGGTAACCATCATACCTCTTCTTCTAGGTATGGATACCATGAGATGATCGCCTCCCAATTTGTTTTGAAGGGCCCTCATGAATGGTTTATCTAGGATTTTTTCCGCACAAAAATCTTTGCCATCTATGATACAGACTTTTCCCGGAACCACTTCGTTTAAGGCTACTTCATAAGCAGCTAAATTTTGATAGGCACCTGAAATGGCTACTTGTATTTCTTCATTAGTGTTAAAATCAGTTCCATTTAAAAAGACAAAATTTTGAGGAGCATCGTATCCGAAGCCAATTACCAAAAGCGGGTTTTCAGCATTCCCTACTAATACTTGACAAATGGCGCCGGCTTTAATTCCTATCCAATCTCCGGGTTTGAGTATTGGATATACTTTCAATTTGCCCGACTTTACGCTTTCAATGTCTGCATTGATTCCGGCATTTTGAGCCTTGTCTGTAATAGGAGTGAGCTCAGGATCAGGAGTAGATTTGTTGGAGCCAAAAAGTTTCTTAAGAAAGCTCATAATAAGTCTATGATTGTTTCAAAGTATAATTTTTGTTTCAATGATAACCGGGCGCTTTTAAGCCTCCTTGATTTCTTCGCTCTTTTTGTGTGCATCTATACCTTTCTTCCCTTTTCTTAATGCCATCGTAAACTGAAACAAGGCAAGCAGTACATAAGTGATGGGTAAGGCTTTCTTTCCAACATGAAAAAACTCATAGGCTACTATTAGTGATAAGATACCCTCAATTACAAAGAATACCCCATCTACCCAGGGGAGTTTTTCTTCAATCTTTTGATGGAGTGCCGCGATCAAAAGGAATATTAGACCTGCTATACCAAACAATAGGTAAGAGCCATGACCCGATTCGTACTTTTCATAGGCATGAATTAATATTACAATGCCGGCACCAATGTGTGCAAATTTTTTCCGCTTTTCTCGATTCTTGAAAAAGAAGGACATAGTAGCTTAATTAGTGTTGAAAAATACCGAATTCCCTAAAAGAAAGCGTGCTTTTTCTTTCACTAAATATATGTTATTAAGGGGAAAGCGCAATAGCGCTCAAAACCAAAGGGGAATAATTGCCTTGATAAAATGAATTTTCACTCAAATGAAATACTTCGAGATCTAGTTTCGGCTACTATATGCTTGCCACTTTCGATCCATAGAGTCGTTGTATCCTTCAACTTCCCAGTCAGTGATTTTGAAGCAGTCATCGCCAATTTTGCGATCGATATAAATATCCGGATGGGAATTGAAAAGCGCGTGAAATACAGTAGTGTGTGGTATGCTGTTGTATTGAACAGATATATTCTTTAATGTTTGTTGGTAAATGATAGCCGGAATAAATTGATAGCCCGAAAATCGTTCTTCAATCAGTTTACAGATAAGGTGGAAGGAATCGTTGAAGCCGTTTTCCGGAGATACTACTAAGTAGTTGGTAGCTTGAAACTGGTCGTTGCGAACGGTATGGATAATGGTTTTATCTTGTCCAATTACAGTGTAATACGGCCCGAGTAGGCTTACGGTAAAATGTAGTTCTTTAATGCGCGTTAAATTATCTTGTTTTGATTTTTCAAAGATCAAATTGGCGCTGTACGAGGGTTCTTGACCGTAAGTAGAACCGATCACTGCTTTTTTAGATTGTACTTTCACTTCATTTTCAAAACTTACCCAAGTTTCTTGGTAGCACTGTTCATTATGCACAGCTGCCGCCACCAAGTCTTTCATTTCTTTTAGTCCTTGAAAGCGGACGTATTCCGCATCATCTAATGCCAATCCAATAGGGTAGAAATAGCGAATGGTGTTTTCAATGGATTGAAATCGATAACGTTCGGGGTTAAAGCGTAACATATAGGAATAAGGTTTAAGGGACTGTTCGATATATCTTAATTTTTTATAATCAGTCAATCGATTGTGTAGACTGCTAAAATAGAATGGGAGGGGGAGAAAAAATAGGGTATTTATGCGGGAGGGCAATTAAGAATTAAGAGTTAAGAATTAAGAATGGAACAGCCGGAATACAGGAACGAGGATGGGAGGAGAAGAGGAACGAGGAAAGACAGAGAGGCTGCTAGGGCTGCGTTGTCGCTGCGATCGCTGCGCCGCCGCGGTAAAAAGCAATTAATAATTAACAATTAATAATTAACAATGAAACAGCCGACAGACATGTTGATTGAATATTGGAGGCCAATCTGTGGTAAATCCGTTCAAATCTGTGTATTCCGTGGTCAAAAAAACCTAAAGCCCAAAGCCTAACACCTAAAGCCTACTCCCTACTCCCCAACAGCCTTCGCTTTAAAGTTCTTGTTTCTCAACAAATAGATACGCCAAGTGGAATTTTCAGTGGGTGGACTAAAAGCAGTGATTAACTCAAACCCATTTTTGGCGATAAAGTTTAGTGCTTCCATAGGTGAGGCAAAGTCGATGTACTTTCCATCACTATCGCGCAAAGCAGCTTCTTTGGGAGCAAGGCTAAAGCCTGTGACTTGACCATAATCGATCAATATATTTTTCTTACTACTGAAAGCCTTCGGTATCACGGTCATTTCAACATATTCAGCCTGTATTTCTCGGAGAGGAATATTGTTGACGGATTGAGAACGGAGAGTAGAAAACAAACTACAGATTACGAAAAGTAGAAATAGCTTTTTCATACAGGCGTTTTTAGTGTGGTAATGATTACTAAGTTATTCAAGAGATGCTTCGAAAAAAATTGGCGGAGAGTGGTTTAACAATTGTTTAAGCGGGGAGAGTTTTAAACGCAGAGTTGGCGGAGACGCAGAGGGTTTTTAAGACGCAGAGTTGGTAGAGTCGCGGAGTAACGCAGAGGAATTTTTGCGTATCTCTTTCCCTCCTTCACTTTGCGATGAATTGGGTTCACCGCAAAGTCAGCAAAGACCGCTAAGGAGTCGCAAAGTAAGTTTTCTATTCTTCTCCGCGTCTCTCTTTCTTTCTTTCACTTTGCGATGAAAAGCAAACACGTATAAATTCCTATTGCTTTTTATCAAACACCCACACATTGTGATGATTGTTTGCTTTACTTTTCATTACCTCATCAGCCACCAATTCGTTTTCATTTTCTCCGTAATGATACCTTACTACATTTGAGAATCCTTTTCTCCAAAGTGTAGCCAACAGGCTCTTTTCTTCTTTCTCTAATTTTCCTTTGAACAATATTTTAATATGTCGAGTGCGTCCGTCAGCTGTCATCTTGAATCGAATCTTTTTACTTTTTTCTCCGAAATAGTGAATACGGGTTAAGGTGAGTTGATCTCCTTTCTGTTCGATGATAAAAGTACTGCCGGTAAAGCCTTCCCCTTGGTGTTCCAGTTTGCTTTTTGATAAGTTGAGCACCCAAGTGCCATTCAAATTGGGGACTTGAGTAAAACTCTTTTGCGCGAGTAACATTAGCAAGAACACGATTAAGTGTTTAGAAAGAGTTAGTGTTTTTTTCATGAGCAATTGTTTAGGTGCAGTGAATGTATCATGTTTTTTGGAGCGATGACATGTTTGAAATGGTAGCGAACTGTTAAAAATGTGTTTTGTTTTTGAGGGGAGGAGCTCGAAGGGGGAAGTCACGAGTTTTTTTAGACGCAGAGTAGACAGAGACACAGAGCAACGCAGAGGGATTTCTTTGTGCAACTCTTTCCCTCCTTCACTTTGCGATGAATTGGGTTCACCGCAAAGTCCGCAAAGACCGCTAAGAAGTCGCAAAATAAGTTTTCTATTCTTCTCCGCGTACCTCTTTCCCTCCTTCACTTTGCGATGAATTGGGATCACCGCAGAGTCCGCAAAGACCGCAAAGATGCCGCAAAGTTTCTTCGCTTTTTTTTGACCACGGATAGCAGAAATTAAAACAGATTATCACAGATTACAACCCGAAATTTAAAGCAGATTTACCGCGGCGGCGCAGCGTCC
>DGDD01000283.1:17441-17801 GCA_002385265.1 Chitinophagaceae bacterium UBA3961 | reverse complement strand
GTTCCTCTCATCCTCGTCTCCTCTCCTCCTACTCCACCACCACATCAAACGCCATTTTTGCCTGAGCCTTCCCCATTGAGTTTTTTAAGTATTGCGCAGAGCGGTACCATTGAAAAGCCTCTGCCCCCATTTCTTCTTTCATCCACTTCAACTTCGTTTCTTCTTTGTAAGAGCCAAATAACTTTTCAAAAAATTTGGTAGGTTCAGGATACGTACGCAATCCATACTCGCTAATTTTCGCCATCCGAGCAGCACAAGCAATGGCTTCATTCAAACCACCAATTCTATCTACCAGTCCCAACTCAATAGCTCTTGAGCCACTCCAAACGCGGCCTTGACCGATTGAATCAATTTCTGCTT
>DGDD01000283.1:16966-17130 GCA_002385265.1 Chitinophagaceae bacterium UBA3961 | reverse complement strand
ACCGATTGAATCAATTTCTGCTTTGCTTCGGTGACGTCCTTCTGCCACGCGAGCCAAAAAAGTTTGATAAATACTGTCTACACTTCTTTGTAGCCAAGCTTTTTGCATTGGCGTCAATGGCTTATAAGTAGCCATAGCATCGGCATCGGGCGCTGTTTTCACGC
>DGDD01000283.1:0-16652 GCA_002385265.1 Chitinophagaceae bacterium UBA3961 | reverse complement strand
GGCATCGGGCGCTGTTTTCACGCCATCGAAGGTTACTCCTAATTTGTTATTGAAGAAAGAAGCCAAATTTGGAACGATGCTGAAAACTCCTATAGAACCCGTAATAGTGTTGGGCTGTGCGAAAATACTATCCGCTGTACACGTTGAATAGTAACCACCTGAAGCTGCCACATCACCGAAGCTTACAATAACCGGTTTTGATTTCTTTGCAAGTGTTAACTCACGCCACATTACTTCACTGGCCATAGCGCTACCTCCACCCGAATTCATTCTCAACACAATGGCTTTCACTTGATCGTCTAACCGCGCTTTGCGGATCAAATTGCGATACGAATCTCCGCCGATGGCATCTTCCTGTGCTTTGCCATCAATGATATCTCCTTCTGCAAAAATAACAGCAATGCGATCTTTCGATTTTACTTCAGTGATCGAAGTATTCTCGAGGTATTTTCCGATGGGGACAAAATTGATCGATTGAATGGTTGAAGCCTCTACCTTTCCTTTGATTTCAGCACGAACTTCATCATCGTATTTAGCACCGTCGATGAGTTTGTATTTTACCGCATCTGCGGCGTTTTCGATAGAATGGTTCACAGCCAAGCTCCGAAGAGTGGCAGTGTCTACGTTTCGAGACGCCGATACCAAAGCCAAGAAATGATTGTAGAGGTCATTTACCAATACGTTGCTTTGCAAACGGTTGGGTTCCGTCATCTGATTCGTACGAAAAGGTTCTGTAGCGCTCTTGAACTGACCTGCATAGAAAATTTGAGGTTCAATTTCCATTTTATCGAGCAAGCCTTTCATGAAAAAATAGTTCATGGAATAGCCGCGCCAGTCGAGGCCGCCTTGCGGATTGGTGTAAACTTTATCTGAAACACTGGCTATAAAATAAGCACCTTGTGTTATTACATCGGCATAGGCATAAATAAACTTTCCTGATTTTTTAAAGTACTGAAGGGCTTCGCGAATGTCTTCACTGGTTCCAAATCCATTGCCGTTTGCACCTGCTTTCAAATAAATACCTTTTACAGCCGGATCTGTTGCAGCATGACGAATCAATTGCACCAATTGAAATTGAGAGGGATTGTCGTACGACTCGCCTGATTCTAATTTTCCAAAAGGATCGTCTTTCACACGCTCTTGAAAAGTTTGCGCCAAATCGATTGTAAGAACGGCATTTACACCAATCGGTTCTTTCGGTTTTGAACCCAAACTTGAAACAGTTCCAATCAAAAATAAGATCCCGATTAGTACCACCACTAAAATGGCTGTGAGGGTAGCTAGAAATATTTTCAAAAAGCTATTCATTTATATCTCCTGTTTATTACAAAATTCAATGATATTTGAGGTCTGTAAGGTAGGTAAATTATGAATAAAGCATATCTTCTGATAGGCGGTAATACCGGCGATCGACTGAAAAACATGGAACAAGCGGTGGAATGGATCGAAAAACGCGCCGGAATGGTAAAGACACTCTCATCCTTATACGAAACGGCTGCTTGGGGGAAGACCGATCAGCCCAATTTCTTCAATCAGGCACTTGAAATTGACACCCCGCTGGAAGCCCCTGAATTATTGACCTGTTTGCTTCAAATTGAGCTGGATATGGGGCGAATTCGGGAAGAAAAATACGGCCCTCGTATCATTGATATCGATATCCTGTTTTTTAATGCAGAAATCTACCATTTGCCACAGTTATCCATCCCCCATCCGGAAGTTCAAAACCGTCGGTTTGCACTGTTACCAATGGTTGAAATAGCACCTCATTTCATTCATCCTGTACTTCAACAAAGCATGCAGGAACTTTTAGACCATTGCAGTGACCCCCTTCAAGCCCGAAAATTAGAAACAGAATAGGCTGTCTCGATTCTTCTGGCTTTTCACGTTTTCTCACCGCAGCGGCGCAGCGTCCTTCGACTGTGCCTTCGGCCCGCCCTTCGACAAGCTCAGGAACCGCTCAGGACAAGTCCGCGGCGGCAACGCAGCGAATCCCCGTGCCTCCTCCCTCCCCCTGTTCCTCTCCCTGTTCTTTCTTGATCTCGCCGGCCGTTCCATTATTAATTATTAATTATTACTTATTAATTATTTACTCTTCTTTTCCACACGCCACCCCCACTGGCCCTCACACCAACCGAATTTGGTAATTTGCAACCGGATTTAGGAACTGCTATAGCGTGGATGAAGTATGAAGTATCATTTTATTACGATTGAAGGAAATATTGGTGCCGGGAAAACGACACTTTCGCACTTGTTGGCAAGACATTTCAACGCCCGATTGGTTTTGGAAGAATTTGCCGACAATCCTTTCTTGCCCAAATTTTATGAAAACCCTAAACAATTCGCCTTTCCGCTCGAACTCTTTTTCATGGCAGAGCGTTACAAACAGTTGAAAGAATTGATCCATACCAAGGATCTTTTTCAGCAAGTAACCATTTCCGACTATCTGTTCACCAAATGTTTGCTATTTGCTAAAGTGAATTTGCCGGATGAAGAATTCAGATTGTATCAAAAATTGTTTGAAATCATTCACACTCAATTGGCGCAACCTGAAATCCTGATCTATTTACATGCACCGGTTCAAAAACTGCAGCAAAACATCAAGAAACGCCAAAGACCTTACGAACAGAGTATACCGGATGAATACTTATTCAATATTCAACAAACCTATACCAACTATATCAAGCAACACAATATAAAAACGTTGTTCGTGGATGCTTCGAATGCCGATTTTTTGACCAATAAAAAGCATTTGGACATCATAATCGAAGCCTTGGAAAAAGACTACGATCACGGACAGCATTATCTTACATTACCATGAGTGACGCAAGCGAACTAAAAAAGAAACTCTTTCCCATTATCAATTATGAATTTACATGGTTTCTGTTTGGACGCGCCTTATTCATTGCGGGAATGCGCATGAACCCCGTTCTACTCGGCTGGATCTTGTATGAAAAAACCGGCAGTAAGTTGGCATTGGGAATGCTTGGATTAAGCGAAGTGATCCCTGCGGTTTTGTTGGCTTTACCGGCGGGGGTAAGAGTGGATCGCAGTAACAAAAGAAACCTCTTGGTCATATGTTTAGCAGCCTATTTTCTAGTCGAAATCTTACTACTGATATTAACGGCACCTTCCATCAGTTCACAGATTAGTCCAAGTTTATTCTCATGGCTAATCTATACCTGCATTTTTGGAACGGGAATCATCAGAGCCTACAGCGGACCGGCCTTCAATGCGTTTCTAGCGCAATTGGTTCCAACAGAAAATTTGGTAAGGGCAGCGTCTGTGAACAGCATGGGATGGTTGGTAGCAGCAGTTGCCGGACCAGCGCTTGCAGGCTTGTTGTTGGGCTATACCAGCATTACCGTTTCATACATCATTGGCGGTTCTTTTGTTTTGGCAGGTTTGTTACTCTTCAGCTTAATTAAACCAAAGGAAATTGTTTGGAACCCCGGTAATAAGAAAACATGGGACAGTGTAAAAGAAGGATTGTATTTTGTTTGGAATCAAAAAGCATTGATGGGGGCCATGAGTTTAGATATGTTCGCTGTTTTATTTGGTGGTGCCACAGCCTTGTTGCCGGTATTTGCAAAAGACATATTACATGTTGGGCCGGAAGGATTGGGGTGGCTAATTTCGGCCACCTATATTGGAAATTTTGTTGCCATCGCATGGTTAACGGCAAAACCATTGAAACAGCATCAAGGCAAATTGTTGTTTCAAGTAGTAGCTTGGTTTGGCGTGTGCATCATCGTATTTGCATTTTCTAGGTCTTATTGGTTAAGTTTCTTCGCTTTGTTTGCAAGTGGCATTTTTGACGGAGTAAGTGTGATCATACGTGGAACAATATTTCAACTCTTTGTTCCTGATGAAATGCGAGGCAGAGTATCGAGTGTGAATTCTATCTTTATCAATAGTAGCAATGAATTGGGTCAATTTGAAAGTGGAGTAGCTGCATCTGCTATGGGAACTGTTCCCTCTGTGCTATTTGGAGGCTGTATGACCATCATTGTAACAATCGTAACTTGGTATAAAGCAAAAGGGCTGAAGGAACTTAATTATTGAAAAAATCATCTTAATTAAAGGCGTTACTTCCTCACTTTAAGATTATTTTTCACATGTCAAGATTTTTGCTTAATTTTTAATTCTTAATTATTCATTGAACAGTGTCGGATCGATTGAAAAACTGGGAGAAGAAATCGGCGGAGCATTCAAAACAATACAAACAGTATTTGGAGAGAACCAACCGCAATGTGATTTTGAAGCAATTGCCCGATTTGCATGAAGAAGCATTCGAGAAAGTTGACTGCTTGTCTTGTGCAGCGTGTTGCAAAAACTATTCTCCTCGGTTTAAAACACCCGATATCAAACGAATTAGCAAGTACTTAAAGATGAAAGAAAGCGTCTTTATCGAAACCTATCTCGTATTGGATAAAGAAGGAGATTATGTTGTAAAGTCGAGTCCTTGTCCATTTTTAGGAAGCGATAATTATTGCAGCATCTACGATCAGCGGCCAAGTGATTGCCAACGTTTTCCGTACACCGATGAAGATGTAATCTTCAGACGACCCGCCTTAACGCTTAAGAATGCAAGTTTCTGTCCGATTACGTATTATGTGTTAGAAGGACTATTGGCTGCTGAGAAAAACAAATGAGTCTTTTCATTGTAATAATAGCCTAAAAATTCTACCACCATGAACCGTCGTCTCTTCTTAAGATCCGGTCTACTAACTGCCGGTGCGCTCACCCTTGCCAAGCAAGAGCTGATCGCCAATTTATTTCAACAGCCCGCATGGAAAATTCAAATGTTAACTGAAAACATCGGAGTGTTTACGGAGCGAGGAGGAACCATCTTGTTCAACTTCACTGCCGATGGAATAGTGGTTGTAGATTCCCAATTCCCCGATCAAAGCAATCATTTGATTGAAGAATTGAAAAAACGCAACCAAGGATTCGCATTATTAGTAAACACCCATCATCATGGCGATCATACCGCCGGAAACATTTCTTACAAGGGTTTAGTTAAGCACGTTTTAGCCCACGAAAATTCATTAGTGAATCAGAAGGCCGCGGCTGCTGCACAAAAATCGGAAGACAAACAATTGTATCCCGATCGCACCTACCGCGAAACCTGGTGCGAAGACATTGGAGGCGAAAGAATGTGCCTGTATTATTTTGGTGCGGGACATACCAATGGCGATAGTGTAGTTCACTTCGAAGATTCAAATATTGCCCATATGGGAGATCTGTGTTTCAATCGCCGCCATCCGTTTGTTGATCGCTCTGCAGGCGCCAATATGAAAAACTGGATCACAGTACTGGAGAAAACTAAAAAGAAATTAGACAAGAAAACGCGCTATGTGTTTGGTCACAGCGCCGAAGGGTACCAAATTCTGGGAACGCATGAAGACCTGACCAAGTTTGGTGAATACTTGAACGGTGTATTGGATTTTACCGACAAAGAGATCAAAGCTGGTAAAACCAAGGAAGAATTCATTAAAACTACCACCCTTCCTTTTAAAACAGAATGGTCGGGCGATGGACTGGCTCGTCCGCTTACCGCCGCCTGGGATGAACTTACGGCTCCAAAATAGTTTTGTTGAATCTTTGATAAAATTGGCCCTGAGGGGCCTTTTTTTTTGAGGCTTTGGGTGTTGGGTTTTAGGCGTTAGGCCTTAGGTTTTAGGCTTTAGGCTTTGGGCCTTGGGCTTTAGGTTTTGCAGCGAACATGAATATCAGTACCCGTTGTTCAATCGGTCTGATTGTTCATTTTTGAACCGCAGCGGCGCAGGGATCGCAGCGTTATCGCGGCGCTGGCAGTCTCTCTGTATTTCCTCCTTCCTCCTTCCTCCCTCCTCGTCTCCTCTTATCCTCGTCTCCTCTTTCCTTTCTCCCCCCTCTTCCTCCTCCTGTTCTTTCTCCTCTTGTTCTTCCTCCTCCTGTTCTTTCTCCCCGCTATTCAATTATTAATTGATTTTTCACTGCAGCGATTGCAGCGCTGGAAGCCTCTCTGTATTTCCTCCTTCCTCTATCCTCCCTCCTCCCTCCTCGTCTCCTCTTATCCTCGTCTCCTCTTTCCTTTCTCCCCCCTCTTCCTCCTCCTGTTCTTTCTCCTCCTCCTTCTTTTCCTCATTTTTTGCACTCCTTAAACAAATGGCTGTTAGTGCCAAAATAAAGCGGTAAATTTGCGCGCCAAAGTTCTTGTTTTGGCCCGCATCAAAGTCAACATTCAGTTCTGTACTAAAGCTTTAAAAATGAACCTATTTCAACAACAGTCCAACGAATTTTTAGGTCGTCATATCGGCACCATCGGTTCTGAAGCAGCTATGCTTAAAACCATTGGTGAACCCTCGGTAGACGCGTTGATCAAAAAAACCGTACCAACCGCCATTCAAAAAAAGGATGCTTTGGCCATTCCCGGTGCCATGAGCGAAGCGGCTTTGTTACAACACCTCAAAGACCTTTCTCAGCAGAACAAGATCTATAAAACCTATATTGGTCAAGGCTATTACGATACCTTTACCCCCTCGGTTATTCTTCGCAATATTTTCGAAAATCCGGGTTGGTACACTCAATACACTCCCTATCAAGCTGAGATTTCTCAAGGCCGATTAGAGAGCCTGTTGAACTATCAAACCATGGTGAGCGATTTAACCGGACTCCCCATTGCCAACGCTTCTCTTCTCGATGAAGCAACGGCAGCAGCAGAAGCCATGAACCTCTTCTTCCACCAAGTGAATAAAACAGAAGTGGTAACTGCTCCGAAATTCTTTGTTGACGAACAGACCTTCCCGCAAACCATCGATGTGGTGATCACCCGTGCGCAACCACTTGATATTGAAGTGGTGATTGGTGATTATAAAACTGCTACCATCGACTCCACTTATTTCGGAGCCTTAGTACAATACCCCAATGCGGCAGGTTCAATTGAAGATTATCGTTCTTTTATTGATAAAATACATGGTGTTGGCGCTTACGTGGCAATGGCTACAGATTTACTAGCACTTACCTTGTTAACCTCGCCCGGAGAACTGGGTGCCGATGTAGCTTTAGGTTCTTCTCAACGCTTCGGTATTCCTTTGGGTTTCGGTGGACCACACGCTGCATTTTTCAGCACCAAAGATGAATTCAAACGCTCTATTCCTGGTCGTATCATTGGTGTGAGCATCGACGCAAAAGGTCAACGCGCACTCCGCATGGCCCTTCAAACGCGTGAGCAACACATCAAACGTGAAAAAGCAACTTCAAATATCTGTACAGCGCAAGCCCTTTTAGCTAATATGGCTGCGATGTATGCAGTATTTCATGGACCTGATGGATTGAAAGCCATCGCAAAAAGAGTAGCCCTTCTTACTCAAACCGTTGCTGATAGTTTAAAATCGCGCGGTTTTGAATTGGTGTCGAATTCTTTCTTCGATACCATTACAGTGAAAGTAGCTGACAACAGCATCATCAAAGACAAAGCAGAGCGTCAACACATTAACCTACGTTATGTTGGTAAAAACTTAGTTGGTATTTCACTAGATGAAACCACCGGTACCAGCGACTTGTTTGATGTGATCAATTGCTTTGAAAACGAGGTGAACCCTGTTGCATTCGATATCAACTACGATTCTTCGTTGGTTCACATTCCTTCAAACCTCACCCGCACTTCTGAATTCCTCACGCACCCTGTGTTCAACTCACACCGCAGTGAAAGTCAGATGATGCGCTACATCAAGCAACTAGAAAACAAAGACCTTTCTTTAAATACCTCCATGATTTCATTGGGTAGCTGTACCATGAAATTGAACGCAGCTACTGAAATGATGCCATTGAGCTGGCCTGAATGGAGCAAGATCCATCCATTTGCACCTTCTAACCAAACTGAAGGATACAAACAAATGGCCTCTTTATTGAGCGAGTATCTCTGCACCGTTACAGGTTTCGATGCTTGCAGTTTGCAACCTAACAGTGGCGCACAAGGTGAATATGCAGGTTTGCTTGCTATTCGGAATTTTCACTTGGCCAATGGCGACACTCAACGTACCGTTGTTTTGATTCCCATTTCCGCTCACGGAACCAATCCGGCGAGTGCGGTAATGGCAGGCATGAAAGTAGTTGTGGTAAAAGCCTTGGAAAACGGATACATAGATGTAGAAGATTTCAAAGCAAAAGCTGCTCAATATGCTGATACGCTTGCAGGTACCATGATTACCTATCCAAGTACCTATGGCGTTTTCGAAGAAAGTGTAAAAGAAATTTGTGATATCGTTCACCAATACGGTGGTCAAGTGTATATGGACGGTGCTAACATGAATGCACAAGTGGGATTAACATCTCCCGGTTTAATTGGTGCTGATGTTTGTCACTTGAACTTGCACAAAACCTTCGCCATTCCACACGGCGGTGGTGGTCCCGGCATGGGCCCCATTTGTGTTAGAAAGCACTTAGCTCCACATTTGGCAGGTCACGTTATATATGGCGATGGTACGGTTGGTAAACCACAAGGCGCAGTAAGTGCGGCTCCATTCGGTTCTGCTTCAATTCTGTTGATCAGTTACGCCTACATCCGATTGTTAGGATCAGAAGGCGTTAAGATGGCAACTGAATATGCTATTTTGAATGCGAACTACATGAAAGCGCGTTTGCAAAACGATTTCGACATTCTATATACAGGCAGTAATGGAACTTGTGCGCATGAATTCATTGTAGACCTTCGTCCTTTCAAGAACACAGCCGGTATTGAAGCGGAAGATGTGGCCAAACGTTTGATGGACTATGGCTTCCACGCTCCAACCATGAGCTTCCCTGTTCCGGGAACCATCATGATTGAGCCTACTGAAAGCGAAGACAAAGCAGAACTCGATCGTTTCTGTGATGCGATGTTGGAAATCAGAAAAGAAATCGCAGCTATTGAAAATGGAAGTTCTGATAAAAAAGACAATCCATTGAAGAATGCACCTCATACGCAGTTCATTGTAGCTGCCAATGAATGGACGTATTCATATAGCAGAGAACAAGCGGCGTATCCGCTGGCTTATGTACGTCAAAACAAATTCTGGCCAACAGTTTCAAGAATCAACAACACCCACGGCGATCGCAATTTGATCTGTACTTGCGAACCGATGGAAAGTTATATGTAAGAAAAAAGCGGTGAAGAAATTCACCGCTTTTTTTTATGCTTGTGCATACTTGTTTCGATATTCAACCGGCGTTAGTCCGGTTATTTTTTTGAAGGTAGTTCGAAAAGCCTTGGTATCGGTATAGCCTACTTCATACATTACTTCATTGATGTTTTTACGCGAAGATTCAAATTGTCGTTTCGCCGATTCTATTCGCACGCGTTGCATGTATTCCAACACCGAATTATTGGTAGCAGCCTTAAACCTTCTTTCAAAACTTCTTCTTCCGATGGCTACTTTATCGGCTAATTCATCAACACTTAATTTTTCTCCTACATTTTTCTCAATAATTTGTTGTGCTTCTAATACCGCAGCATCACCATGATCTTTCTGGCCTTGAAACAAAGCAAAAGCTGCTTGACTGTCGCGATCAATGTCGATAGCGAAAT
Source organism: Chitinophagaceae bacterium UBA3961 (assembly GCA_002385265.1). GTDB lineage: Bacteria > Bacteroidota > Bacteroidia > Chitinophagales > Chitinophagaceae > Endoryza > Endoryza foliicola. Next base: position 7,102 of record DGDD01000283.1, on the reverse strand, counting down.
ACTTAGAAGCGAGAATGGCCAAATCTCTACCCACATACTTCTCTACCAAATACAACAAAAGATTCCAATAGGAATTTGCGCCGCCGCTCGAATAAACAGACCCCTCTTCTGTAATAATGGATCCATCTACAATAGTGACTTCGGGGTACAACTCTCTAAATTCTTGATAGAAGCCCCAATGGGTGGAGCATTTTTTTCCATTCAATAATCCGGTGGCTCCTAGTAAAAACGCTCCAACGCACAAAGAAGCCACAGCAGAGCCTTTTTCATGTTGTGCCTGGATCCAAGGAACCATTTTTTCATTCAACTTAATGGCTTCGCGCATGTTTCCAAAAAGCGCCGGAATGATTACCAAATCGTACGTAGCAGAATCTGATAATAACTTTTCGGTTTGTACTATAAATGAACCAAACTGAAGTGCCACTTGAGGAGCTGCACCTACTAACTTCACATCAAAAATGGCATCTCTGCCTTGAGCTTGCAAGAATTGATTCACGGCGCTGAAAAGGTAGCGTGGGTCTGCTATGGCCTGCATTACGCAACTCTCCGGAACTAAAATGGCAATTTTTATCATCCTTAAATGTACATATTCTGTCGCAAACCACCCTTCCTTTGTCGTTTCCACACATATATTGTTCAAATTTTTTCGGCTAGGTTTGCAGTAAATTAGAACATTAATTTTCAAAATATGTCAACTCCAATTACAGTTAGCGTACTTGTAAACGCCCCGATAAAGAAAGCCTGGGACTATTTTTCTTTGCCGGAACACATCACTCAATGGTGTCAGGCTAGTGCCGATTGGCACGCTCCAAAAGCCAGTAATGATCTCAGAGAAGGCGGTAAGTTTTCAACCACCATGGCTGCAAAGGACGGGTCTTTCTCATTTGATTTCGGAGGCACCTATACGAAAGTAGTTCCCAATGAAATGTTTGCTTATACGATGGAAGATGGAAGAACCTGTTCCGTAAGTTTTGATGAAACCGGAGAAGAAACATTTATTACTGAGACTTTCGATCCGGAAACAATAAACCCCGTTGAAATGCAAGAGGCAGGATGGCAGGCCATTCTCAACTCCTTTAAAACATATATTGAATCTCATTAATGTAGTATAGCCATGAAATTCAAATCACCACACATTTATCCATGCCTTTGGTTCAATCAAAATGGTGCAGAAGCCGCAGATTTTTATTGCGAAGTTTTTCCTGAATCACTCATTGAACAAAAAAGTTATTATGGAGCAGGAATGCACTTACCGGAAGGAACATTGATGACTGCAAAAATGAAGATCTCGGGTTATGAATTACTCATCTTAAACGGAGGCCCCTATTTCACTTTGAGTGAATGTGTATCCCTCGTTATCACATGTGACACTCAAGAGGAGATCGATTACTATTGGAACAAATTAGTAGAAGGCGGAAAGCCATCGAATTGTGGATGGCTAAAAGATAAGTTTGGCTTGAGTTGGCAAGTAGTTCCTTCAAAGTTGGGTGAATGGATGACCGGTCCAAATGCCGGGAAAGTTGCCAAAGCTCTCATGAAAATGCAAAAATTTGATTTGAAAGAATTGGAAGAAGCAGCCGGATGAATGGCCTTCAAGTATACTTAAATTTCAACGGCAATTGCAAGGAAGCATTGCAGTTCTATCATGCTGAATTGGGAGGAAGTTTGAGCATTCAAGTATTAGCTGATCAGAAAGAATCAAGCCAGTTTCCTGATGAGCTCAGAGAAAAAGTAGTTCAAGGGAAATTAGTTCTCGATACATGGACAATCTTTGGAACCGACTTACTCGATGAAAAGATCTACATCAAAGGAACAAATATCAGTTTGCTACTTTCTTTTCAATCAAAAGCGGAGTTACTAGAACGTTACCAATCTATGTCTAAACATGGAACACAGCACGCTCCTCCCCACTCACCCGATGAACAAACTTGTGTGGGAAGTTTTACAGACCCCTATGGTGTACAATGGATATTACAATATCATAACTTCGTATTATGACCGACAACCTTACCATTGAAATATTTAAAACTACAGTACGTCTTCATTCAGATGCAGCACTAATAGTTGGTATTCTTGAAAAAAGAATTCCCGGTGCACAAATCAATTTTGACTTGGCAGATATCGATTGTGTATTGCGAATTGCCCATCACGAAATCCCTTACTATTTAATTGAAGAAACGCTGCAATCTATGGGACATAAAATTGAAATCATTCCTTAATGTTTGAAATGCATTTCAAAGAGGCATTGATAGATGCTGCAGAAAGTTGGCAGATTGATCCGCCTAGTCATGTATGGGCCCTTCTAGAAAAAGAATACGTCAGTAAGAAAAGACATTATCATACCCTTCAACATTTAGAAGCTTGCTACCAACAGCTGGTTCCTGTGCTTACTAATTTCAAAAGTAAAGAAGCACTTTTATTCGCTCTAGCATTTCATGATTACATTTATAAAATTCCCGGGAATCACAACGAAGAATTAAGCGCCGAAGCAGCCATTGCTTTTTTGAAAAGATATTCGGTAGCATCAGCACATCTTGAATGGATCGATAGCGCCATTAGAAAAACAAAATCGCACGACTACAGCCATGACGAAAGCATCAACTTATTTACAGACGCCGATATGGCCATTCTCGGTGCAGAAGCATCCATTTACATCCGTTACAAACATGCTGTCAGAAAAGAATATGCCCTGTATCCCGATTTTCTATACAAACCGGGACGCAAAAAAGTGTTACAAGCGTTTCTCGAAAAGCCACGCATTTATCACACTTCTTATTTCTATGACAAATTTGAAAAGCAGGCCAGATCGAATATTGCAGCCGAAATTGCAACGCTCTAATTTTTATACTTCTTAAACACCCTGAGATCGAATAAATAGTATGTGATTTTAAATATGAACTAAACTCGATACTTTTAACTAAAAACTTTAAACTCAACACTAAAAACTTAACTAGTTGCTCATGAAAAAACTGTTATTTGCGCTCGCGTTTACAACTCTCTCGATTGCAGCATTCGCTCAGAAAAAATCGGGCAACCCTTTATTCCCCGGTTGGTATGCCGACCCGGAAGCAGCTATTTTCAACCAGCAGTATTATATTTTTCCTACTTTTTCAGCCCCTTATACAAAGCAAGTATTTTTAGACGCCTTCAGCTCGAAAGACCTAGTGACTTGGAAAAAACACGAACACATTGTAGACACAGCAGCCATCAAATGGGCATGGAGAGCTATGTGGGCACCGGCCATTGTGCAGAAAGAAAAGCAGTATTTTCTATTTTTCAGCGCCAACGACATTCAAAGTGACCAAGAGAAAGGAGGCATTGGCATTGCGGTATCAAACAAACCGGAAGGACCTTATAAAGACTACTTAGGCAAACCACTGATCGATAAATTCTACAATGGTGCGCAACCCATCGATCAATTTGTATTTCGTGATAAAGATGGCAGCTATTACATTATTTATGGAGGTTGGCGTCACTGCAATATTGGTAAATTAGCCCCCGATTTCAAATCTATTATTCCGTTTAGTAAAGACACCCTGTTTAAGGAAATTACTCCCGAAGGCTATGTAGAAGGTCCTTTTATGTTTATGCGTAATGGGAAGTATTATTTTATGTGGTCGGAAGGCGGTTGGACCGGTCCCGATTACAGTGTAGCTTATGCTGTAGCAGACTCTCCTTTTGGCCCTTTTAAAAGAATTGGGAAGATTTTGCAACAAGATCCCAAAGTAGCCACCGGCGCAGGACATCATTCAGTGATCAATATTCCAAATACCGATGAATGGTACATTGTGTATCACAGAAGACCCCTCACTGAAAAAGACGGCAATTCTAGAGAAACCTGTATGGAGAAAATGGAATTTGATGAAAATGGACGTATTAAACCTGTTAAAATTACATTTGAAGGAGTAGCCGAGCGTGTTATTAAAAAATAACAGGTTTTGCTATTGGCTAATCAAGAAAAACCGGTGGTATCAATAAACAAGATTGCTTTATCCTACATTTGATTTGTTGCATACTTCTTTTATAGTTAAAATGATTTCATTTTAAAGTACCATTCGTCCATCTCTGCCAAAAACGATGTTCGAAGCCATTTCGAGCATGCTTCGCAAGGCCACAGGCCTGAAGAAGGATGCGAGAAATCTGGGTTGTTATTAAAAAAATCGTGTCATCCCGAACGAGCGAGGCTGCGAAGCAGTCGCAGCGAGAGAGGGACCTCAAAACGCGTTATTATGGAAGAGGCGCTTTTGAAGCAGTTTTTTTTCACTAAACTCGTTGGTGAGTTTTTGAGTTGTTTAGTTTTTGAGTTTGGGGCTTTGAACAAGATACTGGCTGTAACTTGTGCTTTTGCATTCTTGCGCGAACAAGAGCGCCATGAGTCAATGGTGAAGCAACTTTAAAACTAAACAACTAAATTACTCAATAACCTAGCAACTAATAGCATGAAGCGTCAATGCCTCGAAATCAGATTCTTTCCACAAAACCCGTTCCGAGGTTCCTCTCTCCTTCGTTTGCTTTGCAAACTCAGTCGTTCGGAATGACCCCTCATTTTTTTCTTAAACATTCGATATTTTTCGTGGCCCCCACTTCGACCCTTCGACTGCCCTTCGACTGCTCCTTCGGAGCGCTCAGGGACCGCTCAGGGACCTCGTGGGATCCACTCAAAACATCGGTCGGAGGAGTCGCTTGGATAAAAGAGTACACTTTTATAAAGCTTCATCGCTCATTAACTGGTATGTCATGAAACGTTTGAGATCCTTTATTTCAATAGCACTACACCTTAAAAAATAATTAATTTGAATAGTTTTATCAACTAAGTGTAACAATAAGAAAGGTTTGTTCGTATATTTTCATACCGAACAAACCTTTTTTTATGATTGCTGCTTTAAAAAAACTAACCTTTCTTTTCATTGCACTTTTTGCCGCATTAGTTTTAAGGGCTCAAACTTGCGATTGCTATGAAAATTTAACCGCACTGATCAAAGAAACAGAAACCAATTACGCAGGTTTCCCTTCTAAAACTGCTGTCAACAAAGCCGGTTACACGAACTTAAAACAAACACTTCTTGTAAAATCGAAAGCGGTCGCTCGCTATAAAACTTGCTTCGATATATTGGCAGCCTACGTTCAGTTCTTCAAAGACAAACATTTTTACATTACTTATTACGATGTAACCGATATTGATAGCGTGGTAGTTCACCCAAAGTCGAATACCTATTTCCAACAAGCTTCCTTAAAAAAAGGATTTGAAGGCACTTGGGTCAACCCCGATAAAAATCTAACCATTGGTATTGAGAAAAAAGGAAACAACTACATCGGCTACAAACTAGAAGGAACGGCTGATGCATATCCCGCAGGATTCGTCTACTTCACGTTGTTTGCCAAGAATGGAAAATGGTATGCACTCGACTACAACAATAGAACCAGTACTTCAACGCCTGTAAAGCTTTATGGTAATCTATTGCAATTTTGGGATTTCAATTGCTGGGCGAGAGCCGATTCAACCTTGTTGACAAAAAAAGAAAAGAAGGATTTTGCTCAATGGAAAGGATTCGACAAGCCGGTTTACTTCGAACAATTGAATGCACAAACGGGCTATTTGAAAATTGGTACTTTCTCCAATACTGATGCAAAGATAGCTCAAGTGGCGGCTGAAAACGACGCCGCAATTCGCAAATCAGAAAAACTCATTATTGATCTAAGAGGCAACAGCGGAGGCAGTACCGGTTGGGTGAGCATTCTCCCCTATATTCAAACCAACGATATTTACCAGCCATTGGCTTCATTAAGAATAACGAGATCGAATGTAGCTAAAAAGCTTCCCGAAATTGAACCCTTTGCGAAAGGACCGGTACCTGATGAGTATAAGAAATACTTTCCCGAGTCGATCCTTCGTCTGTACCAAATTGCTTTTGATACGCTTCAAAAAATGCAATTCGGTTTCTATCAAATACCCGGAGCCTTCTTCCCCAATGACCAACCGGCCAATTCTATTAAGAAAGTAATATTACTTGTTGATGAGTTTTGCGGAAGTTCCACAGAGTACTTTTTACAACTTTCGAAACAAAGCAAGAAAACCATCATTGCGGGCACCAATACTTTTGGGATGATGGACTATGAAGGCATGAGTAATGGTACCGATTTACCCTACTCAAAGTTTTCGGTACACATACCTATTACAAAGTCGAATTGGACCGACACAGCACCCATTGATGCTGGCGGAATTCAACCCAAAAATCGCGTACCCGCCGGAACCGTAGATTGGATCAAATGGGCGATGCAACTCTAATACCATCTATTTGAATTTACCCCTCGTATATTGATGTATGAGAAGGAAGTCGATTCTAGCCGTATTTTCAGTACTATTTTTGGCGCATTTTTTTGCGGGGGCCCAATCTTATAAACTTCCTTATCAAATAGTGTACACGGTTTTTCAACCCGATAGCACTGGTTCAAATTGGGACATTCGTTTGGTAAATATGGATGGTCAAAACAATCGTACGATCCTTCAAAACAAGGACATGGCTTTTGCATATGCTAGCAATGATTCATGTATTTTCTATGCTAGTGACTTTCAACATACGAAAGGCGTTTTCCGATTGTTTGAATGGAACAAAAACAATTTGCAGTCACGTCTAATTTCTCCCTTAGAAATCTACGATGGCCCTATTTGCCAACTATCGCCAGATACATTGTTAGTTGCCACTCGTCCCACTAACATTCAAAGATCCGTCTTAGTAGCGATGGATATTAAAACCGGAAAATACCGCGAATGGCTTGTTTTACCCGGAATGCATGTAACAGAACCAACATTGTCACCTACTAAAAATGCTCTTGCATTTGTTGGGAGAAAGGCAAAGCCTTCGCCTTATTCCGAAACGGAATTGTATCGCTATGATCTTTCTACTAAAAAAATTCAACAGTTAACCTTCCACGATACCAGTACCAAAGCCAAAATAAAGGAAGGCTTTACAGTTGGTGCTCCTAAATGGCATCCATCGGGTGAATTTATCAGTTATGTAAGTCAACAAAAAGATCTTAATAAAATATACCGTATCAGCCCCGATGGAACGGGAGAAAAGCAACTCTTCATTACGACAAATTC
>DGDD01000300.1 GCA_002385265.1 Chitinophagaceae bacterium UBA3961 | reverse complement strand
GAGGTATTGAAAAGAGTATTCAGTTCCTTTTGTTAATCCTGTAATTCTTTTCCAGAAGCGCTTACCATCAGTAGAGAGGAACATTTGCGATTCTGGGCTTTCGATCCAATTGTTAAACTCCCCAATTACCGATACTCGAGTTTTATTAGGTGCGTATAGCACCAGCGTTACCGATGTGTCGCCCGGTTCATAATTGATTCCATCTCTCACACCTGCCGGCAAAGGCGATACTGTAGTGGCCGGCGGTACATAAAAGTTCAAGGTATCAGAAATGGTAGTGGCGCCGGAAGTTCCTCTTCCTACTAATTGCTGATTACCATATGAGTTGATCTTAAAAGAATCAACAATAGCATTTGAACTTGATACGCTGTTTATTTGATTGCCGTTAAAAAACAATTTTAGATCAGCTACTGCGTTGGCAGCCCATGTAACACGCATGGTATCTCCAATAAATAAATTAAAAGGTTCCACAACCGGTGTAAAACGGGGTTCCAAAGCAGGTTTCAAGAATTTCCCTGCAAATGCATCAGAATAGATAGAGATATACATATCACTACCATCACTATTGCGGTGAACGCTGGTTCCGGCTCCGTTTCTTAACAAGAACGTAACTTTTCGAATGGTCTCAGAAGCAGGTACTCCAAAAAAGGCTCTGATATTGGTAATTGTATATTGGTAGCGATTGTTGCCAAGTGAGGTGGCCTTTGCATTGGCATCAGTTGTTCCCCAAGTAAATTTTACATATTTCCAATCGGCTGGTGAAGTACTCAAATTGGTGATAACTCCAACATGCACGTACACATCATTCGTGTTGGAATAGTTAAACAGCCCCTGATTGCCCTTACTACAATCAATGATAATAGACATATCAGAATTGTCTTTTGGAAAAGTAGGCGTTGTAGTAAGCACCTGAGCTTGTGACGTGAACACACAAAGAAGCGCTGTAAAAATCAAGAGTATTGATTTTTGCATAGGAATTGATTTAGGTCTTAATATACTATAGGAAGTTTGTAAGCGGAAGAAATGTGGAAAAGCTTTGGCTTTGTTTGAATGTAAGGTTCTCATAAACAATATTTTATTAAAAGCGGCCATTCAAAAAATCCACTCTAAAGCAAGCACTCTGTTGGCAGCAAGTTCGTTAGTACACATTGTGTATTATATACACAATTTAGGAAGATTCTGCGAAGCTTCAAAAAACTTTGTTCGAAACGTAGTACAACAAGTACTGGACCAGAACTATATTGAGGCAATAGTTTGGTGAGGCAATCCCCTATTTTTGTAAAAAAAGGACCTATGTTTTCTGCTGTTGAAACCCGTGAACTTCAGAGTCTTACCAATCAATTACTGCCTAAAAAAACGATCGAGAACGAGCAAGAGTTGAACGATTTGCGGGCAGTTCTTCGTTTCCACGAACATCGTTACTATGTGATGGCTGATCCACTATTGGCCGACAAAGAATACGATGACTTATATAAATTGTTAGAAAAAGCAGAGGCGAGTCACCCTGATTGGATTCGACCCGACTCACCTACGCAGCGTGTTGCCAAAGGATTGAACTCGAATTTTGAGAATGTTCAGCATTTGGTTCCGATGTTAAGCTTGGAGAACTCGTACAATGCGGAAGATTTGCTCGATTGGGACCGAAAAGCCAGAGAACTTTCGGGAAAAGAAGAATTGGAATACTGTGTTGAGCCCAAATTTGATGGAGCCAGTATTTCTTTAATCTACGAAAACGACTATTTGAGTAGAGGTGCAACCCGTGGAGACGGGGTTTCGGGGGATGATATTACAATGAACATTAAACAGATCAAGTCGGTTCCCTTAAGCGCGGGGTTTCTAGCAAAAGGCATCCAACAAATTGAAATTAGAGGTGAGGTTCTTCTAAACAAGTCAAATTTCAAGAAATACAATGATCAATTGGCGCAGCAAAATTTGCCTCCTTTGGCGAACCCAAGAAATGCAGCGGCAGGAAGCTTGCGCATCAAAGATCCCAAAGAAGTTGCCAATCGAAACTTGGAGGCATTCCTCTACCATGTTAGTTATACCGTACCAAGTGCAAGTCAAGAAATGACTACACAATTACAGTCGCACAGTGGAAGCTTGGAATTGCTTTGGGAATTGGGATTTAAGAGCCCTGTGAAAGAGAAAAAAGTGGTGAAAGGGATTCAAGCTGTGATCGACTATTGCGAGGCCTATGAGGCCGGGCGGGATGATTTACCTTATGAGATTGATGGAATGGTGATAAAGGTGAACGATATACAGTTGCAAGAGCAATTGGGCATGACCTCTCACCATCCCCGTTGGGCGATTGCTTTTAAATTTAAAGCGCGACAAGCCACATCCAAGTTAGTTGGCGTAGAATTTCAAGTAGGAAGAACCGGATCCATTACTCCAGTGGCTAAAATTACACCCGTGCCTATAGGGGGTGTTACGGTGAGTTCTATTTCCCTTTTCAATGAAGAAGTTATTAAAGAGAAGAATTTGATGATAGGCGACACTGTTTTAGTGGAGCGCGCGGGCGATGTGATCCCCTATATTGTTAAAAGCTTAGATGAACTAAGAGATGGAAGCGAGACTGCCATTGTATTTCCAAAGAATTGCCCTATCTGCAACAGTGCGTTGGAAAAACCGGAAGAAGAAGCTGTATGGCGCTGTGGAAACGATGAATGTCCGGCGCAAGTAGTAGAGCGCATTATTCACTTTACTAGTAAAGATGCCATGGACATTCGAGGATTTGGTGAAGCAAATGTGCGGAAGTTCTATGAAAAGGGGTATTTACACAACATTCCCGGTATTTATGAGCTACCTTTTGATACCATTCGTGGATTGGATGGCTTTGGTGAGAAAAGTATTATTAAATTGCAGGAGGCTATTGAACAATCGAAACAACAGCCTTTGCATCGATTGATCTTCGGATTGGGGATTCGATATGTTGGAGAAACGACGGCAAAAGTGTTGGCGCAAACCGTAGAGCATTTACTTGATTTCAAGAATTTTACTGTTGAGCAACTTCTGGCACTGGAAGATGTTGGTCCGAAAGTTGCAAACAGTATTTATCAATACTTCCATAAAGAATCGCACATTCAAATGTTGGAACAACTGGAAGCTTTGGGGTTGCAATTAAAAAGCACCAAGCAATCAGTTGTTACAGACGGTGCACTGAGTGGAAAAACCTTCCTTTTTACCGGTACACTTACCACTTTGAAACGCAGTGAGGCAGAGGCTTTGGCGGAATCGAAGGGTGGGAAAATCGTAAGCGGTGTTAGTAGCAAATTAAACTATTTAGTAACGGGAGAAGATGCCGGATCAAAGCTTGAAAAAGCTAAAAAGATTCCTTCAATCCAACTACTAAGCGAAGCCGAATTCATTAAAATGATCAATGGATGACAAAAATCATCAATTTAGGTTGTGCAGACTAGTTAAATTATTTATTAACTTTAGCAAAAGGAAAAGCAATGGTAAAAAAAATTCAAGGAGAGGTGTGGAAACAACTTCAGTTTCCGGGCTGGAAACACCTCAGAAAAAAGTATGGCCTTTCGTCTCATGGCCGCATCGCTAGTTACTACGAAGATGTACATGAAGATGGAAAGTTGCTCACCGGGTCTCTTACAACCGGCTACAGGACCCTCAATTTACACCGTCCGGGAAACAACGGAACATTGTATGTTCACCGCGAAATCGCACGTTTGTTCTTGGCAAAACCACCTGCAAAGCAGAAGTATGTGATTCATTTGAATCATAACAAAACTGACAATGCAGCTAAAAATCTTCAATGGGCAACTTTGGATGAGATGATCGCTCACCAACAGAACAGCCCTGCGAAAAAAGCTTACAAGATCAAACAAGCTAACAGAACTGAAGGCTTGAAATTAAACGCTAAAAAAGTAGCAGAGATCAAGAAAGTTTTACTCGACAAAAACAGAAAACTCACCATCAAAAAACTCGCAGAAAAGTACAAGGTTAGTGAAATGACCATGTACCGCATTAAAAGCGGCGAGAACTGGAAACAGGTGAAATAAATAATGTAACTAAAGTAGGAATAGAAAACGGGCTTTGCATGCGACCAAAGCCCGTTTTTCTTTTTATTAAGGATGTACAGTATTTTGGCATTGGGCTTTTAGGCTTTCGGTGTTAGGCTTTTTTTGACCACAGATTTAATAGATTAGAACAGATTAACACAGATTTGAACCCGAGTATTCAATCATGCTGTTTGAATTTTAGAGGCTAATCTGTGTAAATCCGTTACAATTTGTGCGAATCTGTGGTTAAGAAATTCTCACCACGGCGGCGCAGCGGTCGCAGCGGAAACGCAGCGCTGGCATGCAGTTCTTGATTTGTCTTTTTATATTCATGGACAGCACAGATTAGAACAGACAGATTAATGCAGATTTCATCAATTAGCTCTTGTGGCCACAATTTTCCTAAGAAGCATTAGCTTTTAAATAAAGCTCAAATAGTGGCAGGTTGGAGAACTAACTGACTAGATTAGATGTTTAGGTCAAATTAATTCTTAATTCTTAATTCTTAATTCTTAATTCTTAATTCATTAAGTTAATGATACAAGAGTCTACACTGAACTTTCTAAGCAAACTGAGCAAGAATAATAACAAACCTTGGTTTGACGAGAATCGTCCACTTTACGAAGCAGCTAAATCAAATATCATTACGTTCACCGGCGAGCTTATAAAGCAATATGCAAGCATTGATGCGTCGATCGGTCATTTGAAACCGTCCGATTGTTTGTTTCGTATTAACAGGGATGTTCGATTCAGCAAGAACAAAGAGCCGTATAAAACCAACTTCGGTATTAGTATTAGCAAAGGCGGGAAGAAAGGTGCGTTGGCCGGCTATTATGTACATATAGAACCCGGAAAAGCATTCATTGGTGGTGGAATGTACATGCCAATGGGCGATGGTTTGCAAAAAATTCGTCAAGAGATCGATTACAATTTCAAAGACTTTCAAGCCATTCTAAAAAACAAAGCATTTAAAACCAGCTACGGAGACTTGGATTATTCCGACCAATTGTCCCGCATTCCAAAAGGATATGAAAAAGACAACGAGGCTGAAGCTTATTTAAGATTGAAGAGTTTTGTGGCACTTCGTCCACTTAAAAATGAAGAACTCACAAGCAAGCAATTTGTCAAAACCTGTATGAAGCATTTTGAAGCGTTGATGCCGTTGGTGGAGTTTCTGAATACGGCAGTGGGGTAGGTTTTGGGCATTAGGCTTTAGGCGTTAGGCGTTAGGCCTTAGGTGTTAGGCTTGGGTGTTAGGCTTGGGGCAGCTGCGCTGCAAAGGGAGATTTTAGAGGATCAGTTTTACGCTACTATATGAAAGAAGAGCCCCGGGTGGGGCTCTTTCTTTACTATGGGGGTTGACTATCTTACAACAATCCGTTTGCCATGAGGTATTCGGCAATTTGTACTGCATTGGTAGCAGCTCCTTTGCGGAGGTTATCGCTTACCACCCACATGTTGAGGGTTTTGGGCTGCGTTTCATCTCTGCGCAAGCGACCAACAAAAACCTCATCGCGTTCGTGTGCGTCTTTGGGCATTGGATATTGCTGGGTAGCAGGATCGTCGACCAAAACTACTCCGGGCGCACCACTTAATAATGATTTTACTTCGCTCAATTCGAATTCATTTTCGAATTCTACGTTCACACTCTCACTGTGTCCGCCCATTACCGGAATACGAACCGTGGTAGAAGTAACACGAATGCTGTCATCGCGCATGATCTTTTTGGTTTCCAACACCATTTTCATCTCCTCTTTTGTATAACCGTTATCCAAGAACACATCGATTTGAGGAATCACGTTCAAATCAATAGGGTATTTGTACGCCATTGGGTAAGCCGATTGTTCTCCTTTTACCGCTAGGGCGCGCTCACCCATCAATTGATCAACAGCTTTCACACCCGTACCTGTTACGCTTTGATAGGTACTTACTACAATGCGGGTAGACTTGTATTTTTTATGCAGTGGGTTCAGGGCCACTACCATTTGAATAGTTGAACAGTTAGGGTTGGCAATGATTTTATCTTCTTTTGTCAAGGCATCAGCATTGATTTCAGGAACCACTAATTTTTTTGTGGGGTCCATTCTCCAAGCCGATGAATTATCGATAACAGTGATGCCCGCTTCCGCGAATTTAGGAGCCCATTCCAATGAAGTTCCGCCACCGGCAGAAAACAAGGCTACGGCAGGTTTGGCAGCAATGGCGTCGGTCATGCTCACTACCTTATACTGTTTACCCTTGAAGCTTACTTCTTTACCAACAGATTTTTCAGAAGCAACAGGAATCAATTCAGTAACAGGGAAATTTCTTTCAGCCAATACTTGTAACATTTTAGTGCCTACCAGGCCAGTAGCACCAACTACGGCAACTTTCATTGTTTTGTTTTTTTTGTTTTATTTAAAAATAAAAAGCCTTCCCGTGAAGGAAGGCTAATCAAGCTTTTATATATACATATACAACGCTGCTAACCTTCCCTTAGGAACGTTTCTTCGTGCGTTTAATATGTTTCATTGTATTCATATTGTGCCGCAAAACTAAATCGTAATGTGCAGTCAAGCAAATTTTTATTTTTGAATCCTAACAAATGTTCATGAAAAACCAACTTGTGGCGCTTTTACTATGCGCCTTACTGAGCCATGAAAGCCGGTGCCAGCAGGCATTTCACCACAGCTTGTTCATTTCCGAAATTTTTGCCGATCCGAGTCCGGCAGTAGCACTGCCACCCTATGAATTTGTAGAATGGTACAATTCGGGTAACGATAGTATCGACTTATTCAAATGGAAACTCACCGATGGGAGTACTACCGGCATCATATCTACTCATTATAAATTAGGCCCCAAGAGTTATGTTATTCTTTGTAGCAATTCAGCCTTAGGTTCGTATTCTGCACTGGCACCAACAGTAGCTTTGAGCTCATTTCCTTCTTTGAACAATGAGGGAGATACGCTAACCATTCTCTCCCCTACCAATCAAACCGTATTCAGTGTTGCGTATACAGATGACTGGTACTTGAATGATTTCAAAAAAGCAGGGGGTTGGAGTCTAGAACTTATCGATCTTCTCAGGCCCTGTTCCGGATCTGTAAATTGGAAAGCATCCACATTTGCAATAGGCGGAACACCCGGAAAGCCAAATAGCGTTAAAGGCCAAAATGAAACAAAAACAGCTATCCGTATTAACAACGCGAGAGCAATAAATGGAAGAACGGTGATGGTAGACTTTAATCAAACTATTGACAGTGCAGCTTTTCTTACTATACCAATCACGATCCAAGGATATTCCGGGAGCATTCTGAAGCGTGAACTGGTGCCACCTTTGTTTCAACAAGCGAGGTTAGGTATCAACAGTGATCTTGATAGTGTAATAGTTTACAATCTTACTATAGAGAAAATTTCAAATTGTTATGGGGAAGTGGGCACTAAACAAGAAGCTAAGTGTGGAATGGCACTAGCTCCTAAACCGGGTGTTGTACTGATCAATGAATTGCTCTTCGATCCGCCACCGGAAGGTGCTGACTATATCGAATGCTATCATGCGGGAACAAACGCAGTGAACCTAAAAGAATTGGTGATCAGTCAACGCTCCGAATCGGGCATCTTCAGCAATTCTTATCCATTAACGGAACGGTCCTTTTTCTTGTACCCTGGCGAAAGAATAGTGTTCTCTGAAAAACCGGAATGGGTGAGAAGCCATTATCCGATGCAAGATTCATTGCACCTATTTAAAATAGCTCAATTGCCTTCTTTACCTGATGACAAGGGTTGGGTTGCATTGCGCTATCAGGCCAGCATTCTAATTGACGAGTTTCGCTATCATAAAGACATGCATTACGGGCTTTTGAACAATCCGGAAGGGGTTGCATTGGAACGAATTTCGATCAAAAGCCCTACCGATAAAGCCTTTAATTGGACCTCTGCAGCTGCCAGTGTTGGATTTGGCACACCGGGCTTAGTGAATAGTGCTAGTACGACTGACAGCAGCAGAACTGAAAGCGGCATGATGAAGCTTTCGCCGGAATACATAAGCCCGAACAACGATGGAAGAAACGATCGGCTCAGTATTCAATTTTCATTGAACAGACCCAACTGGCAAGTTACGATCAAACTTTATGATATTACGGGTAGGTTTATACGAAAAGTTGTAGAGCAATACACGCTTGGGCTTGAATCGGAAATTTTTTATAACGGAACCGACGAACATAACCTTCCCTTGAATTCAGGACATTATGTTTTATTGGCCGAATTGTTGAACACCGATGGCGAAACCAAGAGGGTAAAGAGAATGCTTACTGTTGTGAATTAATTAGTGTTAAATTTTTTATTACAGTGAACGCGTTGTGCTATTGGCTAATCTAGAAAAACTGATGGCATCAAGAAGCAAGACTCCTTTCTCCTGCATTTGCTCCGTTGCATACTTCTGATATATTTAAAATGATTTTATTTTTTAAGTACCATTTGTCCATCTCTGCCGAAAACGATGTCCAAAGCCATTTCGAGCAGCTTCGCAAGGCCGCAGGCCTGAAGAAGGATGCGAGAAATCTGGGTCCTTTCACCCCACGCCCATCATCCCGATCAAGCATTTTTTGCAAAGCAAAAAAGCGCAGAGAGGGAACTGGGAATTGGTTTTGCAGAAAGAAGCCGATTTCGAAGCATTGGCGCTTCACGCCATTAAGTGCTAGGTAATTGAGTTGTTTAGTTTTTAAGTTGCTTCACCATTGACTAATGGCACTTATGTTCACGTAAGAATGCGCAAAAGAACAAATTTAAACCGGTATCTTTTGTAATGCCCAAACTCAAAAACTAAACAACTAAATCACTAAAAAACTTACCAACCAGTTTATTAGAATACCCCCTATCAAAAGCGCCCCTTCTCTAACCACCCGTTTTGAGGTCCCTCTCTCGCTGCCGCTCGAAATAGACGCACTTTAAAAGAATGACGCGGATTTTTAGAGCCTTTGATTTCAATAGTACAATACCCTCCAGTTAGGTTCTTTTAAATAAGAAAATTTAGCATTCGATTTGAATACTCATGGAAAGTGTAAAACAGAAGAGTCCCGCTTCGCGGGACTCTAATTATCTAATCAACAAACTATCAAATCAACTAATTAATCACGATATCGAAATTTACCAAATCAACGAATTGTTGAATACGGGCATCGATATCGGCTTTGGTGATCTCGCGCAAACGTTCTGGTCCGAATTTTTCTACACAGAAAGAAGCCATTGCAGAACCTACAATGATAGCGCGTTTCATGTTTTCAAATGAAATATCATTTGTTTTAGCGATATGCCCCATGAAACCTCCTGCAAAAGTATCACCGGCACCGGTTGGATCGAACACTTCTTCCAAAGGAAGCGCAGGCGCAAAGAACACCTGATTTTCATGGAACAACAAAGCTCCATGCTCACCCTTCTTAATGATCAAATATTTCGGGCCCATGGCCATGATCTTCTTCGCAGCTTTCACGATAGAGAATTCACCACTTAATTGGCGTGCTTCACTATCGTTCACCATCAATACATCCACCATTTTCAACACTTCTTCTAACTGAGGCATGGCAATTTCCATCCAAAAGTTCATCGTATCCATCACGATCAATTTCGGACGCACTTTCAATTGCTCAATTACTTGCTTTTGCAATTTTGGATCGAGGTTTCCCAACATCAAGTATTCAGCACCCTGATATGAATCCGGAATTTGAGGATTGAAATCGAGCAACACATTCAAATCTGTCACCAAGGAATCGCGGGTATTCATATCGAGGTGGTATTTCCCGCTCCAGAAGAATGATTTTTTGTCTTGTTTGATTTCTACCGCTTCCAAATCAACGCCACGAGAAGTGAGGTTGTCCATTTCTTCTTTTGGAAAATCGTATCCTACAATGGACACTTGCTTTACGGGCTTTACAAAATTACTGGCTGCATAGGCCACGTAGGTACCGGATCCACCGATGATTTTATCAGTTTTTCCAAAAGGAGTTTCAATAGCATCGAAGGCCATTGTTCCAACAACAATCAAAGACATATGCCTCTTGAGTGGGTTTTAGTTATAAAATTTGATGGGGTGCATCGGCCAAGGCGATGCTTGAGCGAGCGCGCAAAACTACGAAAAAGTAGCCTGATTGAATACAGTTCAGGTTTTTACCCCTTTTTTAGTTGAATTGTTAGTCAAAACAGTTCATTTTTCCATAACAAATAGATAAATTTCAACAAATGACTGTTAGTAATCTTTTATCTTTACAAAGTTAAACTGAACGTATGGCTAAGATAAAAAGTAGCAAAAGCAATACACGAAAAGACGTGATCATTGCGAAAGCAGCCCGCTTGTTTCGGGAAAAAGGGTACAGTGCCACTTCGATGCGCGATTTGGCAGAACATGTAGGAGTAGAGGCAGCCAGCCTTTACAATCACATCAAATCGAAAGCCGAAATTCTTCAAGAGATCTGTTTTAAGACCGCCAATCAGTTCATGAACCACATGTCTGAAGTGGAAGCTAGTGACAAAGGAAGCATTGCCAAATTAGAGGCAATCCTTCGTTTTCACATCAAACAGATCATTGAGCATTACGAGGAAGTGTATGTGATGGACAGAGAATGGAAACATTTAACCGATCCTTACCTGTCTAACATGCAGAGCCAACGTCGCTCCTACCGTCAACGCATAGCCACCATTATTGAAGAGGGAATGCGCAAGGGAGAAATCAAGAATATTGATGCTCCTACAGCCGTTCTTATCATGCTTCATGCGGTAAGTGGTATTGAAAGCTGGCACAGAAGTGTAAAACGCATCAGTGCTGAAATGCTGGAAGATAACATGGTGATGATTTTGGTTGAAGGGTTGAAGAAATAGGATTTTTCATTTGCTTGCTTGCTTTTATTTATGTCGCTACATTTTCATACGCTCCGCGTAGCTGAACTCATACGAGAAACTTCCGACACCGTAGTGGTGGGCTTCGATATTCCGAAAGCCCTGCAGGATTCTTTTGCCTTTACTCAAGGGCAAAATCTTACTTTAAAAAAGGTTTTGAATGGAGAAGAGCTTAGAAGAAACTATTCGCTTTGCTCCGCACCATTTGAAAACAAATGGCGCGTAGCCATCAAGAAAGTTGAAAGTGGCGCTTTCAGTACCTATGCCAATACCTCATTAAAAGTAGGTGATGAGCTGGAAGTAATGACGCCATCCGGGCGGTTCTTTACCAAACTCGATCCACTGCAATCCAAACACTATGTGCTGGTAGCAGCGGGCAGCGGCATCACCCCTATTCTATCTATACTAAAGTCGATTCTACATATCGAACCATCGAGCACCGTGAGTTTGCTTTACGGTAATAAAACTAGGATGGACATCATTTTCTTTGAAGAACTAGAGTCCATCAAAAACAAATACCTCGACAGATTTCAATTGATTCATTTGCTTAGCAGAGAGCAAACTGACAACACCCTTCAATTTGGTAGAATTGATACTAATAAATTAAATCAGTTGGAAAAGCTGGTTGATCTGGAAAAGGCAGATGAGTTTTTTATCTGCGGTCCCGAACAAATGATCTTCTGCGTCCGCGATTTTCTGAATAGCAAAAATGTATCAGAGAAAAAGATCCATTTTGAGCTGTTCAATAGCAGCAGTCCGGTAAAAACGAAAGCAAACGCGGAAACGATCGCTTCAACGGTATCTAAAACCAAGTTAACAGTAACGGTAGATGGACGCACATTGCAATTCGAAGTTCCGGCAAACCAATCTACAAGTCTTTTGGATGCCGCACTTTCAAAAGGCGCCGATCTTCCCTATGCTTGTAAAGGAGGAATGTGCTGTACTTGTAAAGCAAAATTGAAATCCGGAACCGTTTCAATGGAGGTTAGCTGGGGACTGGAAGAAGACGAAATCAAAGCCGGCTACATCCTAACTTGTCAAAGCATCCCAACCAGTCCGGAAGTTTCCATTGATTTCGATGACAAATAGTTGGTCTTTCACAATAATTTATCGCCTTAAAAGTTAACAATCGTTAGCATTTCTGTGTTTTACTTGTATCTTTATTCAAAGCTTGCAATTATGAATCTGGAACAGTTAGAAAAGGCTTTTCAAGACAAAATTGATCAGGAAATCAAGATCGAACCGAAAGATTGGATGCCTGAAGCCTATAGAAAAACGAATATTCGTCAAATAAGTCAGCACGCACATAGTGAAATAGTGGGGATGTTGCCGGAAGGGAACTGGATCAGCCGTGCGCCATCATTAAAAAGAAAGGCGATTTTGTTGGCAAAAGTTCAGGATGAGGCCGGTCATGGTTTGTACCTGTATTCGGCTTGTGAAACGCTGGGAATTTCTAGAGAAGAGACCATCAATGATCTTCATAGTGGAAAAGCAAAGTATTCTTCGATCTTCAACTATCCAACACTCACTTGGGCCGATATGGGCGCCATCGGTTGGTTGGTAGACGGAGCAGCCATCATGAATCAGGTAATGCTTACCCGTACTTCTTATGGTCCTTATGCCAGAGCGATGGTAAGAATTTGTAAGGAAGAAAGTTTTCATCAACGTCAGGGTTTTGAGATCTTACTTACGCTCAGTAAGGGAACTGCGGAACAGAAAGCCATGTGCCAAGATGCGATCAATAGATGGTGGTGGCCTTCGCTGATGATGTTTGGACCAAAAGACACAGAAAGTACGAATAGCGATCAAAGCATGAAGTGGAAGATCAAACGAAAATCGAACGACGAGTTGCGTCAGAATTTCGTTGACATGATTGCGCAACAAATCAAGTTTCTTGACATGACTTTACCCGATCCCAATTTAAAGTGGAACGAAGAAAAAGGACATTATGATTTTGGAGAAATCAATTGGGAGGAGTTTTGGAATGTAGTAAAAGGAAACGGTCCTTGCAACAAACAACGCCTAGAAGCTAGAAAAAAAGCTTGGGATGAAGGCGCATGGGTAAGAGAAGCAGCCAAAGCACATGCCGACAAAAAAGCGAATCTTGAAAAAACTAAAGCAGCATAAAAAATTGTTATGAAGTCTTCTTTTATTATCAAACAGTTTTACGGAGACATTCCTGATGCAGGATCCGGAAATCAAACATCAAATCATGCTGCTTCCAAAAACGATTGGCCTTTGTGGGAAGTATTCATTCGCAGCAAACAGGGTCTAGATCACAAGCATGTAGGAAGTTTGCACGCGGCTGATGCACAAATGGCAATAGAGAACGCTAGAGATGTGTATACAAGAAGAATGGAAGGGGTAAGTATCTGGGTAGTAGAATCAAAACACATTCATGCTAGCAATCCCGATGATGCTGGTAGTTTTTATGAACCTGCAAAAGATAAGATATACCGTCATCCAACATTTTATGATTTGCCGGATGAATTGAACCATATGTAGGAGAAGAACATGAGTCAAGATTTAATACGATACTGCTTAGCTACCGCCGACAATGCTTTGATTCTGGGGCAACGAAACGCCGAATGGTGTGGTCACGGCCCGGTTTTAGAACAAGACATTGCCATTACCAATATTTCGCTAGACCTTATTGGCCAGGCTCGTTTGTTTTATCAATATGCTGCGGAATTGATCGGAGATACCGATGAAGACAAACTGGCCTTCTTAAGAACTGAGCGTGAATTCAACAATGTACTATTGGTTGAACTTCCCGTTAACGATTGGTCCTATACTACATTAAGGCAATACTTCTTTAGTCAATACCAACAATTATTATTTGAGCAATTAAGCAGGCATAGTGATCCACAAATTGCTGCCATTGCTCAAAAAACGAAAAAAGAAGTAGACTATCACGTTACTTGGAGTAGAGACTGGGTTATTCGTTTGGGAGATGGAACTACGGAAAGTCATGAACGCATCCAATATGCCCTTACTGATTGGTGGGGCTACACCGGCGAACTCTTCAAAGCCACTGACTACGAAACAAGCATCATAGGAACCCTTCTTACGGACATTTATACAAAATGGCATGAAGCCGTTGAAGCTACTTTACAAGAAGCTACGCTACTAATGCCCGAGAAAACGTTTATGCATCAGGGAGGCAAATCGGGGATTCATACGGAACATATGGGTCGTCTTTTAGCAGAGATGCAATACATGCAACGCACTTATCCCAATTCGCAATGGTAGTTCAAGGCGTAGATATTGAAAAAGAACTTCGTTCTATTACCGATCCAGAGATTCCGGTTCTCAGTATTATGGACATGGGCATTGTAAGGAAAATAGAACAGTTCGGTGATCAATTGGAAATCACCATCACCCCTACTTATACCGCATGTCCAGCAATGGATGTTATAGCCAGTTCCATTCGACTGAAATTGATAGAACTTGGATTTCCGAAAGTGACCATCAAACAGGTATTAGTACCCGCTTGGACAACAGATTGGATCACTGCAGAAGGAAGAAAGAAACTTCAAGAATACGGCATTGCTCCTCCGGTAAAAAGTGAAGCTCCGATACAATGTCCGCAATGCAAATCGTATCACACCGAACAAATAAGTTTGTTTGGATCTACCGCGTGCAAGGCACTTTACAAGTGCTTAGACTGCCATGAGCCTTTCGATTATTTCAAGTGCCATTAAAAAATGGCGTACATTTAAGTAAGCAGCATTATGAATAGTATAGAATTATCTATTGATCAAGGTATTGCCCGTATTTTTTTAAACAGGCCCGAAACCTTAAATGCTTTCACTCGTGAAATGGCCACTCGTTTATTAGAGGCCTTGGAACGTTGTGCAAATGAAGATGTGCGTGTGGTAATTATTAGTGGAAGAGGAAGAGGCTTTTGTTCAGGGCAAGATCTGGCAGAAGTAAAAGAACTCGGTATTGCAATGATGGAAACACAGTTGAGCGACTATTACAATCCAATTGTACAGGCGATCAACTATTTGAAAAAGCCTGTAATTGCTGCCGTAAATGGAGTAGCTGCAGGAGCGGGAGCAAATATTGCATTGAACTGTGACATAGTTGTTGCAAGTGAGTCGGCATCTTTTGTACAAGCCTTCTCAAAAATTGGATTGATACCGGACAGTGGCGGCACATATGTTTTACCGAGATTGATTGGAATGCAGAAAGCAAAAGCCATCATGTTTACCGGTGAAAAAATTAGCGCGAAAGATGCCGAAGCATGGGGTATGATCTATAAAACAGTGGCTGCGGATAGTTTTGAATCTGAGGTTGAAAAACTAGCGCAACAATTGCGTGAAATGCCAACCAAAGCGTTGGGCTTGATTAAACAAGCCTTGGCAGGTTCGGTGAGAAATGATTTGGAATCACAATTAGAATTAGAAGACCGATTGCAACAAGAAGCGGCCAACAGTGAAGATTTTAAAGAAGGTGTAGCTGCATTCTTAGAAGGCAGAAAACCAGAATTCAAAGGCAAGTAACCCTAAACACCATAAAAAACACAACATGAGCAACGATGTATTAGCGATAGATGTGGTAAAACACATGGCCAGTCAAGATGTATTTAGCCAATGGTTAGGCATCGAAATTCTCGAAATAAAAGAAGGATATAGTTTGGTAAAAATGGCTGTTCGGGCTGAAATGGCGAACGGTTTTGGCATTATACACGGTGGGATTCCTTTTTCACTAGCCGACAGTGCCTTTGCTTTTGCATGTAACAATCGTAACAACTTATCTGTGGCATTGGATTGCTCTATCACCTTTACAAAAACAATTCATGTAGGGGATGTATTGAAAGCAGAAGCAAAGGAAATTCACAATGGAAGAAGCACCGGAGTCTATGTAATTACGATCACCAATCAAGAAGATGTTCAAGTGGCCTTGTTCAAAGGAACTTGCTTTAGAACATCGAAAAAACTGATTGATTCCGGTTCACTATAATACAAATCCATGTTTTATTCGTTCGAAGGAATTAAACCTGTAGTTCATCCCAACAGTTTTGTGCATCCCCAAGCTGCGGTGACCGGAAATGTAATCATTGGGAAGGACTGTTATATTGGACCCGGTGCAGCCATTCGAGGCGATTGGGGTCAAATTATCATTGAAGACGGTTGCAATGTTCAGGAGAATTGTACCATTCATATGTTTCCGGGTGTACAAGTTGTGTTAAAGCATGGAGCGCATATTGGACATGGTGCCATTATTCACGGAGCCATTATTGGGTCACATTGTTTAATAGGCATGAATGCAGTTATAATGGATGAAGTAGAACTGGAAGAAGAATGCATAGTAGGGGCGCTGAGCTTTGTAAAGCAAGGCATGAAAATTCCCAAACGAAGTTTGGTGGCGGGAAATCCTGCAAAAATCATAAAAGAAGTGAGCGACGAAATGATGGATTGGAAAAAAGAGGGTACTGCCTTGTACCAACAACTTCCAAAAAACTTAAGCAGTGGTTGGGAAGCATGTGAACCACTCTTAGCACCTACCGAATTGCATTTGGTGAAAGAAGGAAAATACAGGCCGAGGAGAAAGTAGTTGAGTTATTAAGTAATTAAGTTCTTTAGTTTGTCGCTTCGCTCCAGAATAAAAAAGTTCGGCTATTTTGGAAACCAAAACAGCCGAACAAAATACACAACAACACTAAGACCGTTTACTTCAATTCAGAAGCATTCACTTGCAATAGTCTTGCTCTTTCTCTCGCTTTTCTTCTGCCTCTGAAGAACAGGTACAAATTGAAAAACAACATGATTCCTAGATAAATACAAAAACCGCCGATTTTATTAGATAGAATTTCTAGTAATGACTGTTTGGTTTGAATGGTGGTATAAACTTCCATTATCATAAAAGCATAGCCCAAATTCAGCAAATAGAAACCGGTTTCCATTAATCGATTGGTAGCTTTCGCAATGGCTTCTTTTCCACTAAATATATCGTTCATAAAAACCTGACTGTGTTTGAAAAGCGTGTAGGCAACATACCAAGTAAGAACGATGACCAAAGGAAGATAAATTAAATACGCTGTGAAGTTTAAGTTCGTGTTCATAACCTTGTTATTTATGATGAATAGATAATTGTTTCCTTACTCCGAAATAGATCGCAATCATGTTGAAATAATGAATGACTGCGAGGATGAGAATAATACGACCTGTTTTAGAAATGATGACCTCCGTTAACTGAGCTTTTGTTTCAATCGGCTCCCAGCCTTTTAATATGAGTGCTGCATATCCCAAATTCAAAAGATAGTACCCCACTAGCAGCAGCTTATTTATAGAATCGGTGAGCGCTTCTTCTTTCGCCAAATTCAAGATGAAAAGGCGGCCATTTTTGTAAAACCTCCGACCTACCAGTACTGTGATCGTAAAGGTGAACCAGAGGTATACGATATAAGCAAGTGTATTCATGGTTCTTTGCTTTTGACAAGTCAAAGATATGTCGCATATTCTGAACTTTCAAATTTTTCTGAAATTATATTTATTACAGTGTAGTTAAGGGCTTCGGATAGTGGTATTTCGGAAAGGGCTTCGAAAGAGCTATCTTTGCAGGCTCATGGACAAGAATTTTATCGATTATATCAGGATTTTTTGCAGAAGTGGTCATGGTGGTGCCGGCTGTAAGCATTTCGCGCGCACCAAATTCAACCCTCAAGCAGGCCCTGATGGTGGCGATGGCGGAAGAGGTGGTCATATCATTTTACGAGGCAGCAAACACGTGTGGACCTTACTCCACCTGCGTTACATGAAAAACGTACTGGCAGAGAACGGCGAAGGAGGCAGTGGAAACAATTGTACCGGTAGAAACGGCAAAGACATCATTATTGAAGTACCCTTGGGTACTGTGGCTATAGACGAGGAAACAGGCATCCAGGAAGCAGAGATATTGGAAGATGGTCAGGAGGTAATTTGGATCAAAGGGGGAAGAGGCGGATTGGGAAATGCTCATTTTGCAACAGCCACCAACCAGGCACCTGAACATGCCCAACCGGGCGAACCCGGCCAGGAATGCTGGAAAGTTTTAGAGTTGAAAGTTTTGGCGGATGTGGGTTTAGTAGGATTCCCCAATGCCGGAAAAAGTACATTGCTTTCGGTTGTATCGGCTGCAAAACCCAAAATTGCAGATTACGCTTTTACTACCTTGGTGCCCCAATTGGGTATGGTAGCTCATAGAGAAAACAAAAGTTTCTGTATGGCCGATTTACCCGGAATCATCGAAGGCGCGGCAGAAGGAAAAGGACTTGGTCATCGATTCTTACGTCATATTGAACGTAACCCCGTATTGCTATTCGTAATTCCGGCCGATAGCAATGATCATAAAAAGGAATTCGACATCTTACACAACGAGCTTAAGGAATACAACGAAGAATTACTCCATAAGCAATTCGTAATTGGAGTAAGTAAAAGCGATATGCTGGACCAAGAATTAATGGACGCCATCCGTAAGGAATTACCTTCAGAGCTTCCCGTAATCTTCTTTTCTTCAATGACTCAGAAAGGCATCCAACAACTAAAAGATGCCCTGTGGATTGCACTCAATAAAGACTTAGAGGCCTAGTACTAGCAGAAGCGATTATTGTTTCCTATATTGTTAACGATATTCTCTGATATGCAGCAAGACCTTCTAAAAGAATTTGAGAAACAATTCGAGGACCCCATTGCACCAATGGTAAGTCGATTTCTAAATTTTATCATCGACTTGTTTTTAGTAAACATCATTCTCGTGATTGTTTGGGTATTTATACTGATTTCCGAATCGGTAACACTAACTAATTCAGGTGAACCGGACAATGCAACCTTTTACGGCATTACCTTATTTGTCTATATCTCTTATTATACGCTACTAGAAGCAAGCTTTGGCGGGAGAACCTTCGGAAAAATGATCACGAGAACTAAAGCTGTTACTATAGAAGGCTCGGAACTTACGCTAATCGATTGTTTTAAACGGAGTTTGGTAAGATTGATTCCACTCGAGTTCGTTAGCATTTTTTTCGATGAAAATGAAATGTGGCACGACAAATGGACCGGCACTAAAGTAGTAAAACCAAAAAACTAACCCATCGCTTTGAAGTATTCCATTCTGCTCCTCTGTTTTTTAATTCATACCGTAACTCACTGTCAGGTGAATACGGAATTTAGAGAAAAGATGAAGCGATTCAATGGCTACTATGGTAAAAGCATCACCAAACTCGAAGATCTCTATCAGAAGAGAGGGGCCAGTTTCGCGTGTAGTTATGATGTAAATACAAACTACTTTACGGAAGTCTATAAACTTTTAGAAGCCTATGGAGAACAATCCGGAAAAATTGGCCTTCTTTTCTACAGTGTTGAGAACGACAGTTTGCGTACTTGGTTTATTAACAAACATAGCTTTATAGAAAAAGACATTGCATTCCCCACAGACAGCCTTGTGCAACTTGAGTTTGACATTAGACGAAGTTTAGAAGTAGACAGACGCAGCCTTGACAAGGCCATTATTAGCAGAGGCGCGGTGCTTGGCACGCCTTCAAAAGAAGCAAAACCAAGTTTAACTAAAACGATTCAAAAAGCAACCAATATTCTGCTACCAAAAGAGTTTAGGATAGGCTTAGAAAAAGTTGAACATCTACTAATAATTCCGGAGTTCAATATTGGGCAAATTCCTTTTCATATACTTCAACCATTTGAACAAGGGGTATACTTAGTAGACAGGCTGTCGTACAGTTTTGTACCGCATTTATGCCAAGTAAGTCAATTTATTGATGATGAAATGAACTTGGGGACGCCGAGATCCTTGTCTCAAAAAAATCCTTTGGTAGTGGGAAATCCTCAATTTTCTCAGAATCTTGACCTACGATTAGTTCCACTACCCGCAGCAGAACAGGAAGCCAGAGAAATTAGTTCGCTTCTAGGAACCACTGCCATTGTAGGAAAACTGGCAACCGTAGATACTATAATTGAATTAAGTAAAAAAGCCGATCTTCTCTATTTTGCAACACATGGCTATTTTGACTTCGATAAGTTATTAGATGGAAGTTTCCTCGCGTTTGCGCCAAGTAACTCATATCCCGATGGTTTGTGGAGAGCAAGAAGTATCCAAA
The DNA here is from genome assembly GCA_002385265.1 of Chitinophagaceae bacterium UBA3961. Taxonomy (GTDB): domain Bacteria; phylum Bacteroidota; class Bacteroidia; order Chitinophagales; family Chitinophagaceae; genus Endoryza; species Endoryza foliicola. Next base: position 97,074 of record DGDD01000300.1, on the reverse strand, counting down.
ATCTAAGACTGAAAGCTTCATTAGCAATACTCAGTGCTTGCCAAACCGGATACGGGAAAGTGTATTCAGGCGGATTTATTGGAATTGGGAGGGCATTCTTCAAAGCCGGAGTAAAGGATGTGATATTAAGTTTATGGAGCGTAGACGATGAAAAAACCAAAGAGCTTATGATTGAATTTATCAAACAACTGCAACAACCGAGTTTGTACTTTCCTGCAGGCGCGCTTCAAAAGGCAATATTATCATCAAAGGCTAAAAATCCAAATCCGATTTACTGGGCACCATTTGCCAGTTTTGGGTTTACTTATTAACTGTCTTTCCATCTCCACAAATACATACAGGCATAGGTTCTATAAGGGGCCCATTGCTTTGATTTTCGAATCATTGCTTCTTTTAGAACTTTTTTATCTGTAGCATCCAATTTATACAACTGCGTCATGGCTTGTTGTATACCAAGATCGTCTACCGCAAACACATCTTCTCTTCCTAAAGCAAACATCAGCAGCATTTCAACCGTCCATCTCCCAACACCCTTAATGTCAGTAAGGTATCCGATCACTTCTTCATTTGTCATCTTATCAAGTTTCTTAGCATCCATCCCCTTTTCAATATGAAAACCGGCTACATTTCTCACATACTGAGCCTTCGCATTTGACAAACCAACAGCTCGCAATTGTTCATGTGTGGTTTGCAATATCAATTCCGCAGTTGGCTTTCTCTTTTCAAACAAGTCCAAGAATCGATTATAAATTGTATCGGCTGCCTTAACTGACAATTGCTGGCTCATGATAGAAGCACATAAATAAGTACACAAATCGCTACGCTTCCTAATAGAAAGCTCGCCTTGAACAGCAATGATCTTCTGTAACTTCTTGTCTTTCGATAAATGTTCGATATAAGGATGTGCCATTGATTTTTTTTTAAACTACGGTCTTTAAAATTATAAATAAATTTGTGAAATGAACCGGCGATTATTCACTACAAAAGATGGATCAAAAACGGTTGAGATACCAGAGCTAGACGTCACCTATCATTCACGCCACGGTGCCTTTCAAGAATCGGTTCATGTATTTAGAGAAGCCGGTTTAGAGTATCTAAAAGACCGTTCAAAAATACAAGTGTTCGAAATGGGATTTGGAAGCGGTTTGAATGCGTTATTAGCGTTTGAATTTTCAATACGAAGCGGAATCGAAATTGTGTATGAAGGATTTGAAAAATTCCCTTTAGACTCGTCTATTTACGAAGCACTGGATTATTCCGGCCTTTTGAATAATCCAATACTTGTTCCACTTTACCATACCATGTGTGAATGTGAGTGGAATCAATCCGTTGCACTAACAGAAAAATTTACGTTTACTAAAAGACTTGCAGACATACACATTGATAAACCAACACCGCAAGTTGATTGTATTTTTTTTGATGCTTTTGCCCCTGCCGCTCAGCCGGAAATGTGGACATCCACCATTTTCTCAAAAATGTTTGATACATTAAAAAGCGGAGGAATTTTGGTCACTTATTGTAGCAAATCGAGTGTTCAAAAAGCGATGAAAGAAGCGGGCTTTGAAATTGAAAAACTACCCGGCCCCAAGTGGAAGAGGGAAATAATAAGAGCGAAAAAATCATAATGCCTCTGCCCATTGCTTGAATACAGAAACTTTATCACGGCTCACTAATAACTCCCTGTCGGCTCCTGCTCCTTTTAAATACAAACGAAGTCGATTATTGAAATAGGGCTTCAAGTATTCAATTGCCTCCAAATTAATGAGGATGCTCCTATTAGCCCTGAAAAAGAGGGATGGATTCAAGCTTTGCTCCAATTTTTCCAAAGTTGTATCTAAAAGGTATCGATTCCCTTGCATGTCAACAACAGAAACGATTTTATTCTCTGCTTCAAAGAAAGAAACATCGGCAACATTCAAGAAGTATAATTTCTGTCCAATTCTACCCAATATTCTGGATTTGAACTTGCTTTCTGTTTTCAATTCTGTTACCAATTCTTTATAATTGAAAACAGCTTTACCCGAATACTGCTTGAATTTCTGAAGTGAATTATTCAATGCCTCTTTTGTAACAGGCTTTAATATATAATGAATGCTATGAAAATTGAAGGCCTCTAATGCATACTGATCGTAAGCTGTAATAAACACCACCGGACCTTTGTATTGGGTAGCTTCAAAAAACTGAAAGCTAGAACCATCACTTAATTGAATGTCGAGAAACATTAAATCGGGTATGAACCCATCTTTAACGAGTGAAATCAATTCTTCAACCGACTCACAAACAGCAATAATTTCAATGGAGGGATCAATGGCATGAAGTTGATGAATGAGACGATCGGCAGCAACTTTTTCATCTTCAGCTATTAAAACTCGAAGCTTGTTCATTTGGATAAAGTAGTGGTAGTGTTACAGAAAATAAGGTTTCGGTGCTTTCTACTTGAACAAGTTTCCCTGAAATAAGTTCGTACCGCTTTTGAATGTTTTGCAAACCGATCATAGAAGAATACTCAACTGCCTCTTTTTTCTGAAGGTTATTTGAAACGATTAAACCTGTTTCATTAGCGGTAATAGTAATATATAATGGTCTTGAGGATGAAACGATATTGTGCTTTATCGCATTTTCAATCAACATTTGCAGTGCAACCGGAATTATCAATTGTTTACGTTGACCTGAAGCGATGTTAAATTTTATCAAAAGACTATTGGGGAACCTCTTTTCCAGCAATCGTACATAGGATTGTACATATTCAAGTTCCGAATCGAGTGAAACCAATTCTTGCGTTTGACTACTGAGAATGTGGCGATACACTTTAGAAAAATCCTCTATAAACTCATTTGCAACCGGGTTTTCTTTAATAATAAGTCCCGAAAGCACATTCAAATTATTGAATAAAAAGTGAGGATTGATTTGCGACTTGATCAATTGAAGTTGCGCCTGGGTGCTTACTTGCTTCAGTTCTTGCGCTTCCATCCAATGGCGCTGGTATGCTTTGAAAAAGTAAAATACAGCATACATGAGATGAAAAAGTAAAGTTACCAGTGAAGCATAAATTAGATTTAACTTCAAAGGAATCATACTGCTTTCAATATCGAGTTCGTGCAAACCGAGTCCCATCATGGCAATAACGGCAACGGTCCAAAGCACCGACAAACTCAAGCTAGTAAGAAAGAATACGATCAAGTATTTTACTTTATTCTGGTAAACAGCCTGCATTTTTCTTTGCACCAAAGGCTTCACCAAACGGGAAGATTCCCAAGCTCCAAGTGTAATTAATAAGATCGTAAGAAAAGCATAATACCATTTGATATCGATGTTAAAATAGAAGTACACTTCGCACAATACCGTGTTGATATAGGTATAGAGTGCCAAGATGAAAATAAACAGGTATCTGTACTTATGGTTGAACATCGCCTTTTAAATAGGCGTCAGCTTTGTTTCGAAACAAAGCTGACGCGATTGATTTTTCACAGACCTATGGCAATAAAACTCCGTTGATCACATGTACAACACCATTTGTTGTTGTGATATCTGTGGATGCAATTACCGTTGCAGAAGTATTGGTAGCACCTTTTACCTTCGCTCCTCCTGAGAGGGTAATGGTTACTTTACCACCTTGCAATGTAACCGGCTGTGCTCCTTCTGTAAGGTCAGAAGAGTACACGCGCGCTCCAATAACGTGGTACAACAAAATATTCTTTAATTTGTTTGGATCCTCCGCATTGATCGATGCAATGGTTGGGTAACCGGCTGCAATGAAAGCGTCATTTGTAGGAGCAAAAACAGTCAATGGACCTGCTCCACTCAAAGCTCCTGAAATACTGGTTCCGCTAGCATCGGCTCGCAGTACAGCGGCAACCAAGTAGCTAAGAGTTGGAACCGCTTGCGCAGTTTGAACAATGTTTCCTGCAGGGGGTACAATTACGCGGTTTACTACGTGAATCACACCATTGCTGGCAGCTACATCGGCTGTTACTACTTGCACACCATTCACAAATACATTGGCTCCGGATTTCGTAACATAGATATTCTTGCCACCAAATGTTGCCACAGCTGCGTTTGGACCAGCCGGAACAGAACTTGCAGGTATCTTAGAAGTCAACACGTGGTACTTCAACACTTCTTGTAACTCTTCTTTTGATTTAGAGTTTATCACTGCTTCTGTTAAACCCGCATTGATAAAGGCCTCGTCAGTTGGCGCAAAAACTGTCAAGTTTTGCGTTGTAGCCAATGTAGTGGCCAATTCTGCTCTTACTACTGCTTTTTCTAACAAGGTAAAACTTGCTCCGTTTACTACTACATCGGTGATGGTACCGGGGTTGTTGGTGTTGTCTTCGTCTTTTTCACAAGCTACCATTGTAGTGGAAAACAACGCAAGGAATAATGCCCAAGAACCTACTCTTTTCAATTTCATAAGATTTCATTTAATAGTTAAAAAATTAAGGCAACAACACGCGGTCAATTACATGAACTACACCGTTGGTTGTAAGAATGTTTGTTTTAATGATATTAGAAGGAACTGTATTAGAATTGCCTTTCACTTGCGCACCGGAGCTAAGTAAAATTTTTACTGTTCCTCCGTTTACGGTTGCCGGCGTACTATTGTTCACTAAATCGGAAGAGAACACACGTGCTGCAATTACGTGATAGGTAAGAATTTTGGTAAGTGTGTTAGGATCTGCGGCTTGAATAGATTGAATGGTTGGGAAACCGGCATCCTGAAACGCTTTATTGGTAGGTGCAAATACAGTGAATGGACCCGCGCTACTCAACACTGCAGCTACGTTGGTAGAACCTTGACTGGCTCTTAATACTGCCTCCACTAGGAATGATAAATCAGGATTCGACTGTGCCGTTGCAACAATGTTTCCAGAAGCAGGAAGCAATACACCACCCAATGCATGAATCACACCATTTACGCAATCAAGATCTCTCTGGATAACACTGATTCCATTCACAAACACTCTTGAATTGGCTGTTTTTGTAACAAAGATGCTGCTATTCGCAAGTGTGGTTACAGCAGTGTTGGCTGCTTGAGGAATGTCTCTTGATTTTACTTCAGAACCTAATACATGGTAAAGAAGAATATTTTTTAAGGCTTGCTCGTCAATTTCTGCTAATACTTTTGGATCTCCCAATCCGGCACTTCTAAACGCATCATCCGTTGGAGCGAATAAAGTAAGATTGTTTTTTTTGCTATTTAATGCAGTGGTTAAACCTGCTTTGTTCACCGCTGCTGTTAAGATGGTGAAACGACCATCAGATGCAATGCGTTGGAAGATGGTTTTTTTCTCATCATCTCCACCGGGAGGCATTTTAGAGCATGATACCGCAGTAAGAATGAATGCGAAAAAAATAAGGGATAGTTTTCTGAATCGCAGCAAACTGTTTTGTGTCATAAGTCATGTGTTTTTATGACTTATTACTACACAAAAAAGCCTTCGGAGGTTACGAAGTACCCACCCGAAGGCTTATAATTTGGAGTGAACGGTTGCTAATGAGGAGCGAATTGTTTACTCAAAACTTACCGTTACCGTTCCGTCTTTATCGTCTTTTAACAAAATACCCAGTTGCTGTAGTTGATTTCTGATCTTGTCGGAAGTTACATAGTCCTTCTTCGCTTTAGCATCTTTTCTAATATTTATCAGCAGCTCCAACACACCATTCAGTTTGTTATCGTCTTGTGCTTTCTCTGCCTTAAGACCAAAGATGTCTTCTAAATATGCCTTGAACTTCGAAGAAAGCAATGAAATTGTTTTTGTACCAATGGCGCTAATCGAAATATGATTATCCTTTACAGAATTAATTACTGGAGCCAACTCGAACATACTTGCCAATACTTTGGCTGTATTCAAGTCGTCATTCATGGATTCATCCATTTCCTCCATTAGCTTGGTTACTTTGGCCACCAAGGCGTTATCGGAGCCCTCCTGATCGCCGGAATGCGTTTGTGCTAATTTCTTCAATGATTCATAGGATTCCCACAAACGCTTCATTCCTTTTTCTGCGGCTTGTAAGGCTTCATTGCTGAAATCGAGGGTACTTCTATAATGAGTTTGCAGAATAAAGAAACGAATGGTCATGGGTGCATACGCTTGTTCCAACAATGGATGCTGACCACTGAACAATTCCGTTAACTTGATTACATTGTTATAACTCTTACCCATCTTCTTACCATTGATGGTAATCATGTTATTGTGTAACCAGTAACGGGCAGGCACATGGCCTCCATGGCAAATAGAGCTTTGAGCTATTTCACTCTCATGATGCGGAAACATCAAATCCATTCCACCACCGTGAATATCGAATTCTGTTCCAAGATACTTGCTACTCATTGCAGAGCACTCAATATGCCATCCCGGGAAACCAACGCCCCAAGGACTGTTCCAACGCATGATATGTTCAGGAGCGGCCGATTTCCACAATGCAAAATCTTGTTTGTTGCGCTTCTCGTCTTGCCCTTCCAAATCGCGCGTAGTTTCCAATAAATCTTCCACTACCCTACCGCTCAACTTTCCATATGGATAGCTTTCGGCATATTTCTTCACGTCAAAATAAACCGATCCATTTACTTCGTATGCATAGCCTTCCTTGATGATGGTTTTGATCATCTCAATTTGCTCTACAATATGACCGGTTGCAGTGGGTTCAATTGATGGCTCCAGGTTATTGAATTGCTTCATTGCCCAATGAAACAGATTGGTGTATTTCTGCACCAATTCCATTGGCTCGAGCTTTTCCAAAACGGCTTTTTTCGAAATTTTATCTTCGGCTTCTCTTCCCTCTTCTTCAAAGTGTCCGGCATCGGTAATGTTTCTCACATAGCGAACCTTATTTCCCAAAAATTGCAGATAACGATACACTACGTCGAATGTAATAAAAGGTCGCGCATGACCTAAATGGCTTTCGCCACTAACGGTGGGTCCGCACACATACATACCCACATGCCCCGGCGTAATTGAATTAAATACTTCTTTCTGACGCGTATATGAATTATAAACTTTTAACTGACTCATGAATTTATGTTTGCAATCCTGACTTGAATTAGAGTTGAAATTTCGTTTGTCGTAGGTTTCGACAAAATTAAATGGTTCCTGTTAAATCGGAACAACAACAAGAGCAGCATATAGAGGGGTGCTTTGCCATAGGACGAAGATAGCAATTTTTATGGCTGAATCCAGCGCAAATCAGCCAAAACGGGGAAATGGTCGGAATAGGGTAGTTTCTCACAACGGTAAGACAAAACTTGAAAACCTGGATTGGTAATGATATAATCGATTCGAAGCGTAGGAGATACATTGTTGAAAGTACGTCCCAGTCCCCAAGAACGGGCTAAAAAAGCATCGGTTCTACTTCCCTTGATAGTAAAATAGGCGTAAGAGTTGGGAACATCATTAAAATCGCCGGTAATCAATTCCGGATAGGGGCTCTCTTTCATTGTTGCTCTTACAATTTCTGCTTGATTGGCTCTTGATAGGTATCCCGCTTTGAGCTTTCTCAGAATCGATTTTGAAGCGCTTAAAAGACTGTCATCGGCATTGCGAATGATCTCCAAATCGCGGTAATCGTTCGCTTTTAACAGAAAAGACTGCAAGTGGGTGGTAAAAACACGAATAGTATCGCCGGAGGGAATCTTGATGTCGGCAAAAAGCAAATGTTCTGCAGACCTCTTTTCCAGAGATCCGTTGTATTGAATATTCCCATTGTTTACAATTGGAAGTTTGCTGAAAATGGCAGATCCGGCGTCTGTATTTCCTTTGCGAATGATGTAATCGGGCACATAGTAATGATATCGAAAACCCATCGCCTCCAGTTTTTCCAGCGTACTATTCACTTCCTCTCGGTAATCGTTGTTGAGAAATTCTTGAAGACAAAGAATTTCAGGCGATTGCTCCTTTATATAATCGAAAATCTGTTTGCCGGAAGATTTCTTTGAAGCATCTGTCTTTTTTTGCCCATCGAACCAACTTACGTTCCACGACAAGACGCGGATGCTGTTCTTCTCTTTTACTTCTTTATCGAAGTTGGATGAAAAATGAAAACCCCAACTGTTGCGAATATTGGGGATGGCGAGTATTAGAGAAGCCAGCGGAAGTAGTGCCCAGCGGGATTTTGCCAACACCCAACTGACAAAAAGAATAAAAACAACGATCGAAAGAACCGGAAATATCAATCCGAAAAAAGTAAGAACCCACCATGATCTAGGATCGAGGTACACTTGTAATACTGATATCACAAAACTCAAACATACGGCTATGGTAAAACCGATGGCTATACGTGATGATATTTTGCGTAGAGCTGTTGACATAGTTTAAAGTGAATCGTCGTTGGCAGCTCTTTTTAATATCTCTTTCTCTTCATCTGATAGTCTGTTGTATCCTTCTTTACCAATCTTATCTAGAATGGCATCAATTCTTTGCTGTGTTAAATTAGGCACTTTTTTAAAAGGGGTTTTTTCAGTATCATAGAAATATGCCCCGCGAAAGGTTTCCTTAGCGGGTTTAGGAGGAGTAAATAAATTTCCGAACCAATTGAAAAATCGGTTCATTCCATTTCCCCAGTCGTTGCCTTTTTTCCATTGATTCATATAGATGAAACCAAAAGCTGCGGCGGCCAACTGAGAAATATGGGTGCCTTGCATTATTTGATCGGCTACGCGCGCAAAGTCAATCAACACAAAAATAACGGTGATCACCCAAAGCGGGATTCCTCCTAAGATCATAGGAAACAATCTATAATTAGGCGCCAGTACAGTTGTAGCAACTGCAATTCCCATAACACCGGTAGAAGCACCGAGCAAATAGGATCCGCCGGAATAGGGTTTGAAAGCGGGTACCAGGTTCATTGTAATCAAGAAAATGGCGGCGCCTACTAAACTGCTGTATATAAAAATGGGGAAGATGGAACGATTTCCCGACAAGTCTTGAAGAATGAATCCAAATACCCACAACCAAATCAAATTACTGATAAGGCTAAACACATCGAATTCAAAGAACATATAAGTAAAGAAGGACCAAACTTGGGATAAGAAGGCTTCCAATCGGGCTGGTAGAATCATTTTATTGAATACCGTTAAGCGGTAATGCTGGATGGCCGCGTCTGTATTTTCTTTGTCTACAGTATACACCAGCTGTAAGAATTTGAACAGGCAGAACACGATGGCCAGAATGGCAATCAATAAAATCAAGGAATTTCCGGACTCTCCAAACAAAGGTTTTGAACTTCGTTCACGCATAAGATCTTTATTTATTGAATTAACAACTAAAACTCAAACAGGTTGATTAATAAAAGGTTTTACGGTTAGTTCTATTGGAATAAATTACCAATACCAGACCTACAAGCGCACCACCCAAGTGCGCCCAGTGCGCGATATGGTCGTTATTACTAGAATCCAATCCACCAAACAAATCAATCAAAATAGTGCCTATTGCTATGTATTTCATTTTTATTGGGAAAGGAATAAACCCAATAAACATCTCAGTATTTGGAAATAAATAAGCAAATGCGGCCATCAATCCCATAATAGCGCCCGATGCTCCCACAACGGCATAGGCTTGGCCAATTATCAGTTCTGCCGCAGCAGCACCAAGACCACAGATCATATAAAACTCCAGAAATCGCTTGGATCCCCACCGATCTTCCAAATGATGTCCAAAAATGAACAAAGCAATCATATTGAACAAGATGTGCATGATATCTATATTCCCCATCTCAGGGTTACCTGTATCATGCATGAACATATGGGTTACAAGTTGCCAAACCTTGAAATTGCCGGTTTGGAAGGTCCATAATGCGCCATATTCTTCCAGGTTGAATCCAATCTTAGCGAAATAGATTTGAAGAATCCAAACAATGACATTCGCAATGATTAGGCCTTTTACAACTGGCGTCATTCTATTTCCGGGTCTGTAATACATAGGTGATCTTTTCTATTTTCTAAGAATCAGTTGCGCCACATTCTCAATATGAAGGGTATGTGGAAACATATCAACCGGTTGAATTTTGGTGACCTCATATTTTGCTCCCAATAAATTTAAGTCACGAGCTTGTGTGGCCACATTGCAACTTACGTATACAATGCGCGGAGCTTCCATGTCTAATAGCTTTTGCACCAATTTCTCATGCATTCCTGCTCTTGGAGGGTCTGTAATGATCACATCCGGTTTTCCTTCCAGAGCGAAGAAAGCATCGTCACATATGTCAATTACATCACCGGCATAAAAGCTCGTATTCGTTAGTTCGTTCAAAGCAGCATTTTCCTTTGCATCGTCGATAGCCTCTTTAATGGTTTCTACTCCAATGATTTTGGCAGCTCCCTTACTCACAAAAATGCCAATACTTCCTGTTCCACAGTACAAATCATATACCGTTTCCGTTCCTGACAATTCGGCAAAATCACGGGTTACTTGATACAGTTTTTCAGCCTGAGCGGTATTGGTTTGAAAGAACGATTTAGGACCGATTTTGAATCGAAAATCTTCCAGCGTCTCCATCGCATACCCCTTCCCGTGGTACACAATCGGTTCTAAATCATATAAACTGTCATTCGCCTTGGTATTGATGGTATACAACAAAGTAGTGATTTGAGGAAAGTTCGCTACTAAGTGATCCAATAAAGGTTTAAGCTGATCCGGTTTATTCTCGGCCACTACTACATTCACCATTAACTCGCCCGATCTACACAAACGCACTTGCATGGTTCTTAAAAACCCGGTGTGCATGCGGATATCGTAAAAAGGCCACTGATGGTCGATCGCCCATTTCTTCACTGCTTTGCGAATTTCATTGGTAGGTTCTGCTTGTAAATGACAAGTATCAATGTCTACAACCTTATCGAAGAACCCTCTCACATGGAATCCACCCACATCGGAATAAGACGATACATTGGGATCATTCAACTCTGCAGCGGAGAGGTATCGTTTGTTGCCAAAAGTGTATTCAATTTTATTTCTGTAGTAACGATCGTTATCGGCCCCTACAATGGGCATTATTTCGGGGAGTGGTACTCTTCCAATTCGGTGCAACACATCGAATACTTGCTTTTGCTTGTATTCAAGTTGTTTGTTGTAAGGAAGCATTTGCCACTGGCAACCACCACAAACACCAAAATGTGTACAGAAAGGCTGCACACGATCTTTCGACATTTCATGGAAATGTATGGCTTTGCCTTCGGCCCAATCTTTCTTGCTCTTAGAGATGCGAACATCTACTAGGTCTCCGGGAACGGCGTCTTCTATAAAAATCACCTTACCGTCCACTCTGGCCAAACAACGTCCTTCGCCGGCGTGATCTTCCACTCGAATGGCGGGAAGCACCACATTTTTCTTTTTTCTTTTCACGCTACAAATATAACCCATCCGCTTGTACTTGAGGCAGGTATACTACCTTTGTTCTTCATGAACCAAAACCCCCGAACTTCTTATAAAGGCATCTATTTCATGCTGTTAGCCGCTGCTGCCTTTGCTGTTATGAGCGGGTTTGCAAAGGTTCTCAAACCTCATTATGATGCCGCTCAATTGGTTTTTTTCAGAAACATGGTTGGATTGCTAGCCCTTCTACCCTCCTTTCTCATAAAACCTGTAAAACAAAGTGGCGGTCGATTTGGCTTGCTACTGTTCCGCGGCATCATGGGCAGTTTTGCCCTTTACACACTGCTTTTCAATATTTTACATCTAACCATTGGGGCAGCAATGACGTACAACTCTATCAATACTTTCTACATCGCATTGATTGGAGGTTGGTTCTTGAAAGAAAAATTGAATAGCATTAGTTGGGTTTGTATTGTGTTGGGATTTATCGGGGTTTTGTTGATCTATCGACCCGATATCGATTTCAATTGGCAATACCATGCTATTGGATTACTTCATGGATTGTTTTCTGCCATGGCCTATTTGTCAATCGGGTCGCTGAATAAATACTACGATACCCGAATCATAGTACTGTCCTTTTTAGTGAGTGGCATCGTACTTCCTTTGTTAGGGATGTGTATAGGAGCCACCGGATGGGTTGCCACGGATCATTTTTTCTTTCCGGAGTTTCCAACAATCAGCTCGGACAGTCTTTGGTATTTGGCAGGCATGGGGATCAGCGCCCTCTTGGGTCAATACTTTGTGACGCTGGCCTACTCCAACGATAAAGCAGGTATTGTAGCAGCCATCGGATACAGCAATATTGTATTTGGGTTGATGGTGGGAATTGTGTTAGGCGATCCCAATCCAGGATGGATCGCTTCTATCGGAATTCTATTAGTAATACTAAGCGGAGTCATTCTCTCCCTTTTTAAAAACAAGATGCCCGAAAAAAAGGAATAGGGGCTTCCTGATTTTCGGGCAACACTGGTTTTTCACCTTATAGCTTATTCGCCAGACTTTGGCTTTGATTCATTGTATTTTTTCTCGGCTTCTTTCGCTTTCTCAAAATCGAGCACTACACCGTTAATACAGTAGCGCAATCCGGTTGGAGGTGGACCGTCTTCAAAAACGTGTCCTAAATGCGCGCCACAACGACCGCACAAGGTTTCTGTTCTCGACATACCATGAGAATTATCGGGTTGGTACACGATGCTTCCCTTTGTAATAGGTTCATAGAAGCTCGGCCATCCGCAACCGCTGTCGAACTTTGTATTGCTCTTGAAAAGGGCATTACCACAAGCTGCGCAGTAATAGGTGCCTACTTCATCGAATTTTTCAAACTTACTGGTCCAAGGTCTTTCAGTCCCTTTTTGACGTGCGATATAGTACACATCAGAAGGTAGAATTTTCTTCCATTGTTCCTCGGTGAGGTTTACTTTACTAGTGTCTGTTCTGGAATAAACAGAACTATCTTTTTTTGTGTCCATAGTTGCTTTTGTCGTTTTTGCTACGGGCTGTTGGGCTTGTGTGCAATGCTGCAAACCCAATGATAATAAAGCCATTAGCAGTATTGAAATCTGTCTTTTCATACGTGTGTTCTTATTCATAACAAATTTACGAAGTAAGGGTTCGTTGGGATTGTCGGAAAACCGACATACAGGCAATCTTAACATATTGTTTGAGGGCCAAGAGAGACCAAATTTAATGGCAATTTATTTGGTTCTATCCTTTATATTTGTCCATACACTAAGATAAGCAAGCAAATGTTCAATTTAATCTTATTTGGCCCTCCGGGAAGTGGGAAGGGCACGCAGTCGGAAAAACTAATTGCTCGTTACGGATTAAAGCATTTAAGCACCGGTGATATTTTGAGAAGTGAGATTGCAGCTCAAACTCCGCTTGGATTGGCAGCTAAAAGTCTGATGGACAAAGGTCAATTGGTTCCTGATGAGGTAGTTATTGAAATGATCAATGTTGCCTTGGAAAACAATCCTCAAGCAAAAGGATTTTTGTTCGATGGTTTTCCTCGCACCACCGCTCAAGCTGAAGCACTCGACAAATTACTCGCCAGCAAAAACAGCGCAATCAATGTTGTACTGGCTTTGCAAGTAGGTAAAGAAGAACTCGTGGTTCGTTTGTTGAATCGCGGAAAAACTTCCGGAAGAAGTGACGATACCAATGAAGCGGTTATTCGTTCTAGAATTGAAGAATACGAAAAGAAAACAATGGCAGTGGCCGACTATTACCGTCAGTACAACAAAGTTGAACTGGTAAAAGGCGAAGGAACCATTGATGAGATCTTCGCAGCTTTGAGCAGCGAAATTGATAAAAGAATGTAAGAATTTTAGATTCCATAAAAAAGCCGCTTCAAATGAAGCGGCTTTACTTTTTTATTTCTTCAATAAAGAATCGGCTTTACTGATTGACTCTAATATTCTCTTCTTAACCGCTTCTACGGTCGACTTCTCTCCTTCCAAATATTGAATGCGTTTAGGAATATCATTCTCTAAACTATCCATACTGAACTTTTCCATCCACATATTCATACTGTTTTCAGCAGAATTCAATTCTTCTTGTGCTTGGGTTAAAGCTAGCAAATAGCTATTGTCCACTTTATTTTTGGGAACTTTTGCCAAGCTATCTAATTGAGTACGAATATCACTTAAGAGTTTTGTGATCTTACTCATTTTGGCCATACCTACATCGTGGCCGTCCATTACTTCTTTAAGCAATGAATCTTGTTTTGTTTTAGGAACATCGGAGAAACCGTTTGTTCTCTGTTCTTCGGGCTTTGCGGATGGTTTGCACGATAAAACGGCAAATGCCATTATTGCTAAAAAGAAGAATGTCTTTTTCATAGTAAAAAATTTAGAGAAGTCCTTCCACACGTTGTGCAACAAAATCCCAGTTTACTACATTCCACCAGGCGTTGATGTAATCGGGGCGACGATTTTGATACTTTAAATAATACGCGTGTTCCCACACGTCTAATCCTAAAACAGGATAGCCCTTTACATCTGCAACGTCCATTAATGGATTGTCTTGATTTGGAGTAGAACTTACTACCAGCTTTTTATCGTTGGTGAGTACCAACCATGCCCAACCGCTACCGAAGCGGTTTTTACCTGCATCTGTGAATTGCGTTTTGAAAGCATCAAAGGAGTTGAAATCCTTTTGTATTGCTGCTGCTAGTTTACCTGAAGGTGCATTAGAAGCAACGGGGGCTTTCATTGATTTCCAGAACAGTTCATGATTGTAATGACCACCGGCATTGTTGCGCATTTTAGCACTAAAGCCGGATATCTTAGAGAGTAGTCCTTCTAAACTTACTTGTTTCACATCTACCTTCTCTGCCGTTACTGCATCTGTCAAGTTCTTGGTATAAGCAGCGGCATGTTTGGTATAGTGGATTTCCATTGTCATGGCATCAATAATTGGCTCGAGTGCAGTATAAGCATAAGGCAATGCCTGTTGCGTATATCCAATTGGATCTGCAATGAGTGGCGAATACCCTTTTGCCCAAGACGGCAAAATGGTAACGGCTGCTCCGGCCAATGTAGCATTCTTCAAAAAATCTCTTCTATTGCTTGATGATTGATGACTCATGAGTTCGAATTTTAAGTAAATCTAGTCCAATATTTTATTCTTTCACGTAGGCGGCCGGGTCTTTAACAAATTCATTTTTGCAAGACTCGGAGCAAAAACCATACACTTTCCCTTTATAATGAGCTGTATCCTTTGCATCGGGGCTAATGGCCATTCCGCAAGAAGGATCTTTTTCATTCGCCAACTTTACTGCAATAGCAGGAGCGGCGGCAGGTTCAGTACTCACTTTTTCAGAAGCAGGTTTTTGTTCACTGCATGCTGCGAGTGAAAGAACAAGTGACAAACCAAAAATCAAACGTTTCATATAAATCGCTTTTATAAATTAACACAGATCAGTTTACATATTTACGTTTCCACAATATAAACCCTGTAATGGAAAGTAATCCCGGACAGAGCCCAAAGATAACGTACAGTACTTTTATCCACTCAGGACCAAAACGACCAGTATGCAAAGGAAATGCCAATGCATCGAGCTTTTCGACAGCCGACATATCTGCTAATAAGTGCTTGTGATGCAAGGCACCTGTAACAGGGTCGAAAGCAAATTGATTCTCCCCTTTGAAGAAGAAACCATCTCCGGGCAAGTCGCCGTGAATCATCACCTGCTTACCCTTTTGAGTAGGCATTCGAACCGCCATTGCTTCAAATCCGGGGTATTCTTTTAGTACGGCTTTATATAAAGAGTCGAATTTGCCCGAATAGTCAACATGTCCTTTTACAGCATGTTTGTTTTTCTCCCATGTCTCTTTTTCATATACAAAAAGATTCATCCAAAAACCGGTGAAGAAAATGACAATGGCAATCAATGAAGACCATACACCAATTGTTCGATGCCAATTGGAATTCAGAATTCGAAAATTCCTTTTACGAAGTGGCAATCGAAACAAAAGAGCACGAAGAAGGTGTTTGCGATAAATGAGTAGGCCGGTTAGTGCTGATATTACCAAACTGATTCCAAACAATCCGGTAAAAAGCGCTCCCGGAATACCCATTTGAAAACTGAAATGAAATTGATAGATCCAATTCATCAGTCCACCCTCAAGCGTATTCAACTTACCCGCTCTATACACTTCTCCGGTATAAGGATTCATCGAAACCACTCCCAGATCATAAGTCCATACATTGCCGTCATTGGTGTATGCCCGAAACTCATAGGTTTCATGTCCATCGGCACTTTCCGGATTGACCCAAGAAATGGCTGTGGCGTCCGGAAACTTTGCCAATGCAATTTTATACATACTATCCAGCGATAAAATATGATCGCCTTTCTGTTGAATTTCTCTCCATTCTTCATTCAGTCCCTCATCTAATTCTTCACCAAAAACCAATAAGGTTCCGGTGATCGAAAATAACAAGATGAAAATACCTGATATCAAGCCGGCCCATTTATGGACCGCGTATAGCTTTCTGTAAAATTTTGACATGTGGCTGTTGGTGTATTAACGCGATGAAATTACCAAGAAATAAAACACATGACACAGATATTTTACGTTTTTAATAGGTGCAAACTGGGTTAAAGTTGACGGGACATAAAATCTACGTTCCCCTAGTTTTTATTTTCTAACTTTGATCAATATTTGCTTGCTTGTTATGTATCAATTAGAAAATTACGTATTTGGTTCCTGGATCAAAGCTGATGATACAGGCCAACCCTTATTCAATGCCGTTACCGGCGAAGCCATCGCTTCGGCTTCAACAAAAGGTTTAAGATTTTACGACATTGCTCAGTATGCGCGTACCAAGGGAAACCCCGCTTTGCGAAAAATGAGTTTCCATGAAAGAGGACGGATGTTGAAAGCAATGGCGATTCATTTGCGCGAACACTTACCAAAGTTTTATGATATTAGTTATCAAACAGGTGCTACAAAAGCCGATAGCTGGGTAGACATTGAAGGCGGCATTGGAAACCTATTTGCCAACGCATCATTAAGAAGACGCTTTCCAGACACACCCTTTTGTATTGACGGTGAAGCTCACAACCTAAGCAAGGGCAATACTTTTATGGGCACCCATATTCTTACACCGAAAGAAGGAGTGGCCATTCATATCAACGCTTTTAATTTTCCTGTATGGGGAATGTTAGAGAAAATTGCTGTTAACTTATTGGCCGGTATGCCTTGTATCGTAAAGCCTGCCACCGTTACCAGCTATCTTACAAATGCTGTAGTTCAAGAGATGATCGCTTCTAAAATATTACCGGAAGGCGCATTGCAACTGATATGTGGCAGTGCCGGCGATCTATTGGATCATGTAACCTCACAAGACGTAGTAACGTTTACAGGAAGTGCCAGCACCGGATTGCTCTTGAAATCGAATCCGAATATTTTACGAGAGAACACTTCCTTCACCATGGAAGCCGACAGTTTGAATTGTATTGTTTTAGCACCGGATGTAGAGCCCGGCTCTGAGAATTGGAATGTTTTTATAAAGGAGATCAGAAAAGAAATGACCTTGAAAGCCGGTCAAAGATGTACCGGTGTTCGTCGGATATTGGTTCCTGATAGTAAATTAGAAGCGGTTGCAGAAGACCTAAAAAAATCCCTGGCTCAAACAGTAATTGGAAACCCATTGAATGAAAAAGTGAGAATGGGTTCGCTTGCCGGAGAACAACAGCGGAAAGAAGTACTGGCACAGGTCCAAAAATTGTTAGCAGCATCTCAATTGATCTATGGCTCACTCGATAGTGTATCGGTAGTAGATGCCGACAGTACAAAAGGCGCTTTCTTATCGCCACTACTATTACTTAACGAACGCCCTTTTGAAACAGAAGCAGTTCATGAAGTAGAAGCATTTGGTCCGGTGAGCACATTGATGCCTTATAAAACTTTAGAAGAGGCGATCGTATTGAGTAAGAAAGGCAAAGGGTCATTGGTTACTACCATTGTAACCGGAAACCCTTCGAATGCAGCGCAGTATACCATTGAAGCAGCTACTCATCACGGACGCGTTTTGGTATTGAACGATGAGTGTGCAAAAGAAAGTACCGGTCATGGTTCTCCCTTGCCACTATTGGTGCACGGCGGACCGGGAAGAGCCGGGGGTGGAGAAGAAATGGGAGGATTAAGAGGTGTGAAACATTACATGCAAAGAACGGCCATACAAGGTTCTCCGGCCATGATAAGAGCCATTACTCAAGTGCATCAACCACATGCACCTGGAATTGATCCCGGAAAACATCCTTTTAAAAAGTATTTCGAAGAATTACAAATTGGTGATCAGATCATCACCGATAAACGAGTAATTACAAGTGAAGACATCACTCGTTTTGCCGATTTAAGCGGAGATCATTTCTACGCACACCTAACGGATACTGATTTCAAGGGCACTATGTTCGAACAACAAGTGGCACATGGATATTTTATCATGAGCATTGCGGCAGGTCTGTTCGTAGACAGCTATGAAAAGAATCCGGTTCTATTAAACTATGGAATAGATGAACTTCGATTCACCAAACCGGTTTATCCCGGAGCATCTATTTATATTCGCTTTACTTGCAAAGAAAAATTGCCTTCCGATAAAAAAGAAGCAACAGATCTTTCCAAAGGCATTGTAAAATGGTATGTTGAAATGATGGACACAACAGATGATCCGATTGTAGGGGTCGCCACCATTTTAACGATGGTTCAAAAGAAGGGAGAATAAACACGGAGGCTCGAGGACTCGGAGTAATGTAGTACTGTAAGTCCGACAAAGCGCTCGCTCATTCTTTACTATCTGAAAGTTGATTACAAAAATGTGCAAATCGTTCATTTGTAGATTAAGACAGCAGCTTTTGAGTTAGCACAAGGCTGAATACGACAAGAGACAAAGCGAAAAAAAATTATACAAGAAACTTAGCTAAATAAAACAGTTTCGCAATTTTAAATCATTAACAGCAATGAATACTGCTTACGTAAAAACAACTGTTGACAATCATATCGCTCAAATTGAGTTTTATCATCCTCAAAGCAATTCTTTACCTGCAGCTATTCTGGAAGAATTATCGCATGCAATTGTAGAAGCCGGAAAAGATCACAATATTCGAGTGATTGTATTGAGATCTGCAGGCGAGAAAGCTTTTTGCGCAGGTGCTAGCTTCGACGAGTTGATTGCCATAGAAACAGAAGAACAAGGAAAGAAATTTTTCAGTGGCTTTGCGCATGTGATCAATGCCATTCGTACCAGTTCAAAATTTGTAATTGCTCGTATTCAAGGCAAATGTGTTGGAGGAGGTGTGGGTATTGCCGCTGCCGCTGACTATGCCATTGCACTTGATACGGCATCAGTGAAGCTCAGCGAATTAGCAGTAGGCATCGGTCCATTTGTAGTTGGACCCGCTGTAGAAAGAAAAATCGGCAAAGCTGCCTTTTGTGAATTATCAATTGACGCCGGCAATTGGCGTTCTGCTACTTGGGCAAAAGAAAGAGGCTTGTTTACTGATTTATATAGTACGGCAGAGGTATTGGACGATGCTGTGAACAAACTGACTCTTCAATTGATGAATTATAATCCGGATGCCATGGCCGCATTGAAAAAAATACAATGGGAAGGTACCGAGCATTGGGAGCACCTGCTTTTTGAGAGAGCCGCAATTAGTGGCAGTTTGGTTTTAAGTGAATTTACCAGAGCCGCGATTCAGAAGTTTAAAAAGGCTTAGTACTACACTAAGCCATTCAATAACAAAAAAGTTGCTATACCGGCCAAATACCCGATTAAAGCAATCCATGCGATCTTTTTCAAATACCATCCAAATTCAATCTTTTCAATTCCCATGGCTGCAACACCGGCTGCAGATCCTATGATCAAAATACTGCCCCCTGTTCCGGTACAATATGCGAGGAATAGCCAAAAGTTATGGTCAACATGGAATTGATCAAGCGAATACATTCCCATTGAAGCGGCTACCAGTGGCACGTTGTCCACTACTGCCGAAAACAATCCAATCAATCCAACGATAATAGTATTGTTGCCGATAGAAGATTGTAAACCCTCTGCCGCAGCTACAAGCACACCGGTTGTTTCCAATACTGCTACCATCAAAAGAATGCCGAGAAAAAATAAGATGCTCGGGGTATCCGCTTTTCGAATGGCGTATACCACGCTAAAGAAGTTTTTGTCTTCACTACTTTTTCCCGCGTGAAGTATTTCAGTGATCACCCAAATTATTCCCAAACCAAGCAACATACCCATATAGGGAGGTAAATGCGTGAAGGTTTTAAAAACCGGCACCAGTATAAGAATACCCAATCCACTATAAAAAACGATAGAACGATCTCGATTCGAAATAGGCGTTGCATTAGAAGTTTCGGATATCGGCGCTTCAAGAGCAGGACCCTGAAATTGAGAACCCACCAAGAATAAAGGAACCAACAATGAGATCAAAGAAGGAATGAATAAATGTATTACAATTGAGGATGTTGTAAGTTGTCCACCGATCCATAACATCGTTGTTGTAACGTCTCCAATAGGCGACCAAGCTCCTCCTGCATTAGCGGCAATTACAATCATTCCGCATAGCAACAAGCGCTTTTTGGAATCGCCAACTAATTTCCTAACAAGAGATACCATCACAATTGCCGTAGTCAAGTTGTCGAGAATGGCACTAAGAAAAAATGCCAACAAGCTTACGGTCCACAACAACTTCTTTGCACTTATGTTTCGAATTCGTTGAGTAATGATTTCAAATCCTTCATGTGAATCAATCAATTCAACAATGGTCATGGCGCCGAGAAGGAAAAACAAGATGCCGGCAATGCTGCCCAGATGTGATTCTAAATGATGATTAACAAGATCAGTTTCATTCGACATGGTAACATAGATCGTCCAACAAAGAACACCTGTTATCAATGCAGTGGCTGCCTTATTAAGTCGAATCACATGCTCAAATGCTATCGCAGCATACCCCAAGCAAAACACTACAATTAATAAGGTTACCATAAGTTCTCACTTTAAAATTAAAATGCCTTCTTTTAGAGAAGGCATTTACTATCAATTTGTTGATCCTTCTTAGATATTCAAGCCACCGCAAACACTAATGGTTTGACCGGTAACGTAGGCGCCCATTTCCGACGCAAGGAATAAAGTTGCATTCGCAATATCTTCTGCCTTGGCAAATTTCCCCAAAGGAATATTTTTCAAATAGGTTTCAGCATTGCCTCCATCTTTCAAATAAGAGGTCATGTCTGTTTCAACAAAACCCGGAGCAATGGCATTGCAACGAATATTTCTACTTCCCAATTCTTTCGCAACACTTTTAGTAAAGCCAATTACACCTGCTTTACTGGCCGCATAAACGCTTTGTCCGGCATTACCTGTCTCGCCAATAATAGAGCTCATGTTTATAATTGAACCAAAACGAGCTTTCATCATTGGTTTAATTACAAGCTTGGTCATATAGAACACACTGTTCAAGTTGGTATTAATAACGTCTGTCCATTGATCAGGAGTTAAACGCAACAACAAGTTATCTTTTGAAATACCTGCATTGTTCACACAAATGTCAATTGTGCCGAATTCTTTCAACACATCGTTTACAAAAGCTTCGCAATCTGCAAAAACACCTGCATTGCTTTTATATGCTTTTGCTTTCACCCCTAGGCCTTTCAACTTCTCTTCCAAAGCGGCCGCTTTAGGGGCACTTGATTCACTTACATATGTAAAAGCAACAGCTGCTCCTTGTTCTGCAAACTTTATAGCAATGGCTTCTCCAATACCTCTTGCCGCACCGGTAACGATCGCTACTTTTCCTTCTAATAATTTCATGTTGATTTGTTTTGGAAGCGCAAAAATACTCTATGCTATTGAATTTTAAATACGTTCGCGCCAATCTCTTTGATTTCTTCTACATATACCCTGTTATTCGATAAACGAGGCACTTTGTGTTGCCCGCCTAGCTTTCCTCTCGTTTTCAACCACTGCGTGAAAACCCCTTTATTGATTGAATGAACTATAGGTAGGCCCAAAGCAATGCTTTTGTGACGCTTGGCTTCATAATCTGAGTTAACGGCTTTCAAAGAAGCATCTAAATGCATCGTAAAGGTTTCCAAATTGTCTGGTGCACGCTCAAACTCAATCAACCATTCATGGGCACCATTCCCTGTTTCCCCGAAATAAACGGGAGCTGCCGTATAATCGTTCACAATGGCTCCTGTGGCTTCACAAGCTTCAGCAATGGCTTTGTCGGCATTCGCAACCATCAGCTCTTCTCCAAAGGCATTGATATAGTGTTTGAGTCGGCCACTTACTTTTATCCTAAACGGCGCTAAACTCGTGAATTCAATAGTGTCGCCTAATAGATAACGCCATAACCCACCATTGGTGCTAATTACAGGCGCGTAATGCTTCCCTAGTTCTACATCGCCGAGGCCAATGGTTTTTGGATTCTCTTTTCCATATTCTTCTACCGGCATGAACTCCATAAAAATACCGTGATCGGTAAACAGCAACATGCCGTCATTACCGGGTATATCTTGTGCAGCGAAGAAGCCTTCGCTGGCATTGTACATTTCCAGGTAATTGATCTTCTTCCCAATTAACTCATCAAATTGTTGTTTGTATGGGGTGAAGGAAACACCACCATGCATATACAATTCAAGTGAGGGCCATACTTCCGAAATGGTCGATTTTCCGGTTAGCTCTAATATTCTTCTGAATAGAATCAAGGTCCAAGTAGGCACTCCCGATATTGAAGTGACATTTTCCTTGATCGTACTCTCTGCTAATTTTTCAATTTTCGACTCCCATTCATCCATCAGTGCAATACTAAGATCCGGAGTGCGAATCCAGTGTCCCCAGAATGGAGAGTTTTGAAGCAAAACGGCACTTAAATCGCCATAATTCGCGTCTTCATTTAATGGATTGATGGTATGACTGCCTCCAATCACCAATCCTTTGCCGGTTAGCAAATCGGATTCGGGATTGAAAACATAGTATAAGGAAAGTACGTCTTTGGCTGCTTTGTAATGGCAATCTTCCAAACTCTCGTCCGTTACCGGAATGAATTTACTCTTAGAACTGGTAGTGCCGCTGCTTTTAGCAAACCATGTAACCGGTGTGTTCCAGAGCACGTTCTGCTCACCGTTCATGATCCTATCGATATACGGCTTCATGTCTTCATATTCATGAATCGGTACAGCTTGTTTAAAGGAACGAATATTGAACAGCTTGTTGAATTGGTATTTGCGACCAAACTCTGTATACTGGGCCGCTGTTACCAGGTTTTGAAGCACTTCCCGCTGTGCCGTGATGGGATGGCTTTTCCAGCCGTCAATTCGCCAGAGGCGAAGACGTGCAAGGGATGATATGGCAGGCGATAGAAACTTCATTGGTAGCAAAATAAGAAAGTTATCCCACCCAAAAAAAGCAAAGCGTCAGGATTCAGTAAAATAGGCGCTATATCCAGTGCCTGTAAGCCGAATTTAATTTGGCTTTAATTTCTTCTTTCAGCGTTTCGGGGGCAAAGCAATGGCGCAGCGCTTCAAAATTGCAATGTTTCAGATGGTCAATGGTCCATTTGAACTCTTCTAACATAATGTCGTATTCTTTGCCAAGAGTGGTATCAGAAATGGCTCGCGCGTCGGTATTGATGCTCATCGACACGCCCGCATCATAAATAGTAGTGGCGGTATGCTCCTTCAAACTGGGGAATACATTGGTTTGTACATTACTGGTAGGACATACCTCCAAATGAATGTCTTTTGCTTTTAAATGTACCAATAAATTGGGGTCCTCGGCACTTCTTACGCCGTGCCCAATTCTAGTTGGGGTAAAATGCTCCAATGTTTCCCAAACGCTTTCGGCTCCTTTTGCCTCACCTGCATGTGCCGTACAGGGAATTCCTTTGGAGCGAGCGTAGTTAAAGGCCGATTTATGTTCGTCAATTGGGAAGCCGGCCTCATCAGCAGCAATATCAAAGCCAACCACATATCGATTGCGAAAGGCTTCCACCAATTGAACCGTTTCCATACTTTGAGCTTCTTTGAAATGGCGAAGGGTACAAAGCAATAAACGCCCCTCTAATCCTGTAGCTCGAATGCCTTCTCCAACGGCCGCATCTACTATGGTTACCACTTCTGTTGCAGTTAATCCTTGAAACACATGTTGCAAAGGTGCAAATCGAATTTCTGCATATACAACGCCGTCTTGCTTCAACTGCTGAAATAAATCTAAGGTCACCAAACGAAGCTGCTCTTCTGTTTGCATCAATTCAAAACCTTTGATGGCTCTGGTTATATAGTCGGCCAGATCAGTGCACTTAGGCGGTGCAATGAAGTCACGGCGGTATTCTTCAAAACTTACATAGGGAGCAAGTTTCTGAACTACTTCGTAACTCAGGCTACAATCCAAATGCAAATGCAGTTCTATTTTGGGGAAAGTTGAAAAGTCCATGGTATAAAAAAGGCCATCGTTTTGATAGCCTTCTTGAAAGTTAGAAAATTTCTTTTACAACATTGTAGATCACTCTTGGCTTACCAAGTGTATAATAGTGCAATACCGGCACTCCGGCTGCTTTCAATTCCTTCGATTGTTGCAACAACCACTCCGTACCTACTTTTTCTACATCCGCATCCACTTTGCATTTCATAATTTCAGAACTCAATTCAGTTGGAATATCAACGTTGAAAGTTCTAGGAATAACCGAAAGTTGCTTTTTTGAAGTCAATGGTTTCAAACCCGGAACAATGGGAATTTCAATACCTGCGGCTCTGCAAGCACTTACGTATTCAAAGTATTTTTTGTTATCAAAAAACATTTGAGTAGTTACGTAATCGGCTCCTGCAGCCACTTTTGCTTTCAGAAACTCAATATCCGATTGTAAGTTGGGAGCTTCAATATGTTTTTCAGGATATCCGGCAACGCCTATACAGAAATTGGTGCGGAATCCTTCGCGAATGTCTTCTTCCAAATAAATCCCGTGATTTAAATCAACGGTTTGTCTTAAAAGTTCCAATGCATTTTTATTTCCACCGGGTTCGGGTTCGAATACCGTTTCGTTCTTGGCAGCATCACCTCTCAACACCAATACATTGTCTACACCAATGAAGTTCAAATCGATCAACGCATCTTCTGTTTCACGTTTATTAAAACCACCGCATATAAGGTGAGGAACAGCATCCACTTTATAATGGTTCATGATAGCCGCACAAATACCAACGGTGCCGGGGCGCTTTCTTACCTCTACTTTCTCAAAAGTGCCATCGGCCTTTTTCTTGAACACAAACTCACTTCGATGATAGGTAACATTGATAAAAGATGGTTTGAACTCCATCAAGGGGTCCAAATGCTCATAAATAGAGTTGATGGTTTTCCCTTTCAAAGGAGGCAGGATTTCAAATGAAACCAGGGTGCTTTTCGAATTATTTATGTGGTCTATTACTTTCATCGAGTGATTTGTTGATGTGCAAACTTACTTAAGCTTTTAATTTAATACAAATGCTGTTAAATTCAATTCACAAAAACTCTTAAATCGAAGGATTACGGTATTTTTGTACAAAATCAGTATTGGCGTGAGCAGTGAAATTTATACCCGCAATCTCGTTAAGGTCTACGGAAAACGAACCGTTGTTAACGACGTATCTGTTAACGTAAACCAAGGAGAAATTGTTGGATTGCTCGGACCTAACGGTGCCGGGAAAACCACCACTTTCTACATGGTAGTTGGGTTAATTAAACCCGAGCAAGGCTCGGTATTCCTCGATCAAGAGGAGATCACGAAAATGCCGATGTACAAAAGAGCCCAACTGGGTATCGGATACCTGCCGCAAGAAGCCAGCGTATTTAGGAAGATGAGTGTGGAAGATAATATTAAGGCCGTACTCGAAATGACCAAGCTCTCCAAAAAAGAACAAGCCGACAAATTAGAGGAATTATTAGATGAATTCCGCCTTCACCATGTTCGCAAAAACCAAGGTGATAGCTTAAGCGGTGGCGAAAGAAGAAGAACGGAAATTGCGCGTGCCTTGGCTGTAAGTCCAAAGTTCATATTGTTGGACGAGCCTTTTGCCGGCGTGGACCCTATTGCGGTGGAAGACATTCAAAGTGTTGTTGCCAGACTGAAATACAAAAACATCGGTATTCTTATTACCGACCACAATGTAAATGAAACCCTTTCTATTTGTGATCGTGCCTATCTATTGATTGAAGGAAAGATCTTTAAACACGGTACTGCAGAAGAATTGGCAGAAGACGAGCAAGTTCGTCGCCTTTACTTGGGTAGAAACTTTGAATTGAAACGCAAGGATTATCTTCACGAAGAGGCCCTTAAAGGACTTCGCTTAAACGATCCCACAAGCAATGAGCCTGTCTAATATAAAAGTAATTGCCTTCGATGCAGACGATACCCTTTGGGTAAACGAGCCTTACTTCAGAGAAACTGAAGATAAATTTGCTGCCTTACTGGAAGATTATCTTCCCGTGCATACTACGCATCAAGAGTTGTTCAAAACCGAAATGCAGAATTTGGCACTCTACGGTTATGGTGTGAAAGGCTTTGTGCTCTCGATGATTGAAACAGCATCACGCATTACCAACCAAACAGCTTCCTTCGAATTAGTAGATAAAATACTGGGCTTAGGAAAAGAGTTGCTCGATCGACCTATTGAACTGCTTCCCAATATCGAGTCTGTTCTCCATCAGCTAAAACCACATTACCGTTTGGTGGTGGCTACTAAAGGTGATTTATTGGATCAGGAAAAAAAACTAAAGAAATCGGGGCTAGAACATTATTTCCATCACATAGAGATCATGAGCGACAAGCAGATGGGGGATTATCAAAAACTGATCAAACATCTCGATATTCCGGCAACCGAATTGATGATGATCGGAAACTCTTTAAAGTCGGATGTATTACCGGTTTTGGAACTTGGCGGACATGGCGTTCACATTCCTTTTCACATCACTTGGGAACATGAAAAAGTGCACCACAAAATTGAACACCCTTTCTTTACAGAAATGAAAGAAGCAAGTGAATTGCTTCCGCTATTGCTGCCTAAAGGGTAACAGCCTTTCAAACTGAAACAAGTTAATTCTTATTCAACAACTGCTTAAACTCCGCATCGCTTACTTTAACGGGATACTTTGCACGTAAACTGTTTACCCATTTCTCTTCCAAAATTTGTTGATAATCGTTTATCACCAAGCCTTTGGCGTCTTCAAACTTGCGAGGCTCTCGATTCGGGTATACCTTAATGATATATGCGAAAGTGAGGGTTTTATCTTGCTCATTCATAACCGGGGCAGTGATCAACTTCTCCGAGAAGCGAGTTCTTTCTACAACTGGAATTTGTCCCAGTTCAAATCTTCCGGAATCTCCTTGCAAAGTACCGTTCGCCATTTCTAACATCTTCTTCCAAGAGTTGGGATCTGCCTGTAAAGCAGCGGAGGTTTGCTCAAAAGTGTTTTGATTGTTCGCAGAAAAAATCAGCGCATCGGCACTGGCTTCCCACCAGTATTTGTCGCGGTTTTTTTGAAAATAATCTTGTAATCCAACCGAATCAGCCGCAGCCGCCTCCCATACTTGTTTCTGCATCACTTCAAAAAGTAAATTTCCTTCAGCGAACTCCTTGATCTGCGCTGCAAATTGCGGATTGAATTCTTCTAAATGTTCTCTATAATACTCGAATGTGGTATTTTGAATGAACTGATCTAATTGCGCTTCATTGGTTTTAGCGCCGCGCATATTCTCAAAGTTCCGAATCACTTCAATATAATTCAGCCAATCTTTTAAAGTTACATTCTTGCCTTTATAGGAGAAGAGTGTTGTGGCGTCGTTTAATTCCGGTGCTTGAGTATACGTTGAAGCAGCCCACACACTGTCTGTTATCATATTAAACAAGGCTGAATTGAAATTCGCCTTTTTAAAATCTGTTAGGGCAAAGATCTTATTCAATAGAATGTTCGATGCTATTGAAATCCGATTATCGGCAGCTACATACTGACGAAATAGTTCTTTATCATTCGGATTGTTTGGATCGGCTTGTAATGGCACACGTTTGTTTAATTTCAAAATATGATACCCATAGGCGGTGAGTACGGGTTTTGAAATTTCTCCCGGCGCTTTCAATCCAAAGGCAGCTGCTTCAAAAGAAGCATCGTATTTGCCAATACCAAAGTCGGGAATCTGCCCACCGTTTTCATAACTCAGGTTATCACCCGAATAGTTTTTGGCGAGGTTCTTAAAATCAGCCCCCTTTTTTAGTAACACATACAGTGAATCGGCTAACTTCTTGGCTTTGGCTTTCTGAGCCGCACTTGGATCGGGAGGAAATGCAATTAGGATCTGTGAAACACTAACCTTTCCAATTGCAGGCCTAGACTTCATCACTTTAATGATGTGAATTCCTGCTTTTGAACGATAAGGCTTGCTCACTGTACCCGGTTTGGTTGCGTAAGCAAGTGTTTCAATTTCATAAGGAAGGTTCAAAGCGGTAATGTATCCGATGTATCCTTTTCTTGTTTTAGCCAATTCATCGTCTGAGAAACTTGCGGCCAATTGTCCGAAATCAGCACCCTTCGAAGCTTTTTCATAAATCAATTGCGCCTTCTTTTGAATTTCTTTCTGTTGAGCTTCTGTCATTCCGGGCTTGATGGACAAAAAGATATGCGCCAATTCTAAGTCCTTTTTGCTTCTTTCCATCGCCTCGTCTACCAATTTGTTCAAACTACTTTCGTCCATCATATAGCTATCAGCTACCTGAGAACGGAAATTATTGACCTCGGCTACTTGAGTGGGCAGCGTGTCCATTTTCAAATCGTACGCTGCTTGAACTTTCAACTTAAATCGAATGTACAAGTCAAGATAGATGCGAAGGTTCTTCTCATCCATTGGTAAGCCTGCATTGTTTTTTTTATAGGCTTCTACAAAAGCATCACGGGTTACCGATTTAGAGCCATAGGTAAACAATACTTGTGAAAAGCTTTTCAATGCCACTACTTGCATCAATACGATCAGCGAAACTTTATACAAATTCTTCATAGAAGATTACTTCGATTTTAACTTTAAGGTGATCACTTCGTCTAATTGATCATAACTCAATTTCTTCGCTACAATTCTTTTGTCTTTATCAAGAAGATATAAGATCGGAGTTTGATACACATCGTACAATTGTTTATAACCCGGCTTGTTCGCCGCTTCAATCTCTGCTGCTTTTGCAGGAGTTTGATAAACATGGTACCATCCCGATAGATCGTGTTTTTGAATGAATTCTTTCCAATTGTCTTTACCGCCATCAGTCATTACCCCATAAATGGCCACACCAAGCGCCTTCCATTTGGCTTTGTACATCGAGTCCACCCTAGGAACTGTTTCTTTACAATGGCTACAGGTTGGATCCCAGAAGCACACCACAGTTAAAGGTGCTTGAACGGCATACAAAGGAAAAGGACGATCAGTGGTATCTACCATCTCCAAATTTGCAGCCGGTTGACCAATCAGGTTCGCCATTAAACTGTAGGCCCGTTTGGTCATGAAATCCATGTACTGCTTGGTAAAGAAATTCGTCTGTCCGGTATTGATATACTTCTCAAACAAATGAACGAATACCGCATCTTGACCCATGTATTCCGGGTTGATGTATTTCTGAACGAAATACACCATGTAGTATTTGAAAGTTTCGTCGTTGGCGCGACTGTATACCACTACTCTGTCTACTTCTTTGATGAGTGAATCTGGTGCCGGCACTACCAATTCTTTAAAGTATCGATTGAGTTTGTTTTCAAGAAAAGGGGTTCGAATCAAACGCTCGTCGTAAAAACTGATCCCATCCCAGAAATGAGATTTGTAGTAATTATAGGCATAAACAGAATCGTATTTGCCTCCTGGATGCTTATCGGCGGGCGGAATCACCGGATCGCGCATGGCTTTGAACAAAGTGGCTAACAAGGCCTGCGGATTCTTTTTAATGATACTGTCTCTGAATTTATCAACCGACTCAGCAATCTTCTTTCTTTCCTCTAACAATTTCACACTATCGGCTCCTTTGGCAAGAACCAATTGTTGACCAATTTGGACAGACTTCAACCCTGCATCTCCGGCGAATTTGCTGTATTTCAGAAACAAGCTGTTTTCGGGAGAATTGGTGAATACGATCGAAGCAGGAATTTTTGCTGTATCGGCGCTGATTTGAAATTGTTGCTGTTTGTCGAGCAGGAGCTCGAACAAGATCTCCATTCTTGGTGACACAACAAAGTAAATTCCTCCCGGAAGTGCTTTTTTCCCTTTAAAAACGCCTTTGCTGTTTTGATCCAACATAGCCGAATCGGCCAAGGCTTTTTTAGTACCATAGTAGTACCCCAGGTATACTTTGGAATTCTTAAAGGGCTTCAATGTAAGGGCGATGGAATATCCTGTTTGGGCTTTTAGGCCGGCAAACAAGCAAAATAATAAGGTAAGCGTAACGAGTTTCTTCATGATCATGGTCCTTCTAACTACTAAATTATCAATATCTAACGTGTTTTTCATGAATTCCTTGTGAAAGCGGTTTGTTAATAGATGTATTTTAAGGAGATAAGCGTTGCAAAGGGGCACAAGCTTCTTCTCCTAAGACCTAAAGCCTAATGCCCAAAGCCTAAAACCCTAAGAACTCAAAACTTAGAACTCACAACTTAACAACCTCTCTATTTTCCCGCTTTGTAGTACATTTAGACTCAAAATCTCTGCTTAATGAAATGGAAATTCCTCACAGTCGCCCTGTTCTTTTCGGGGGCGGTTGCCGCACAGCAAGTAAATATCAATCAACACTTTAAAAATTGGAAGCCTCGAAACATTGGTCCGGCAGGCATGAGCGGTCGTATTACCGCCATTGATGCCGTTCACAGCAATCCCAATATCATCTTCTTGGGAGCAGCTTCCGGAGGTGTTTGGAAAACAACCAATGGCGGCAATGAATGGACGCCGGTTTTCGACGAACAGCCCTTGCTGAACATCGGTTCCATCGCCATTCAACAGTCCAACCCCGCCGTGGTATGGGCCGGAACAGGTGAAGGAAACCCCAGAAACTCATTAAATATTGGAGAAGGTATTTACAAATCGATGGACGGGGGAAAATCCTGGAAAAAGATGGGATTGGACAAAACCCGCAACATCCACCGCATTATCATCGACCCTACCAATCCACAAGTAGTATATGCTGCCGCTATTGGCAACCCCTATGGAGAACATCCTGAGAGAGGTGTGTTTAAAACAACGGATGGAGGAGAAACTTGGTCGAAAATTCTCTACGCCAACGATACCACCGGTTGTGGTGAATTGGTGATGGATCCTTCTAACCCTAATAAATTGATTGCGGCATTGTGGCAGCACCGCCGCCAACCCTGGGTGTTCAAAAGCGGCGGACCTGGCAGCGGACTCTATATTACCTACGATGGTGGGAAGAACTGGAAGAAACTGGATAAAGAAAACGGAATGCCCGAAGGCAATATCGGAAGAATTGGTCTCTCCTTTTCAAGATCCATGCCCTCAAGAGTGTATGCAAAAATCGAATCTTCAAAGAACGGCTTCTACAGAAGTGATGACGGTGGATTGAACTGGAGCTTGGTGAATGCCGGCCCCGAAGTAACCGACCGCCCCTTCTATTTCCAAGAAATTTATGTAGACCCCGCGAATGAAAACCGCATCTATGATATCCATTCTACCGTAACCCTTACGGAAGATGGTGGCAAGAGCTTTTCAACCCTCATCCCCTACAGTGGTGTACACCCCGATCACCACGCGTGGTGGATCAACCCCAAAGACCCCAATTTTATCATCGACGGTAACGACGGTGGTATCGCTGTTTCACACGATAGAGGCAAAACTTGGCAATTCGATGAGAAGCTTCCTATTGGACAATTCTATCATATCAATGTAGACAATCAAATTCCTTACAATGTAATGGGTGGTATGCAAGACAATGGTAGCTGGCATGGACCTGCTTACACTTGGACCAATGGCGGTATCCGCAACTATTATTGGGCCAATGTGGGTGGTGGTGATGGCTTCGATGTAATGGCCGACCCTGATGACCCCAATTGGATCTACAGCATGAGCCAAGGAGGCTATCTCGGAAAATCAAATATCAAAACAGCAGAAAGCTGGTTCTTACGTCCGGGCGTAACCGATCCCAAAGTAAAACTCCGTTACAACTGGAACTCGGCGATGGCGCAAGACCCCACCGATTCTAAAACGATCTATTACGGAAGTCAATTCTTATTCAAAAGCACCAATAAAGGAGCTACTTGGGAAGTAGTATCACCCGATTTAACCACGAACAATCCGGAACAGCAAAAACAAAACGAAAACGGTGGATTGACTTTGGACATCACCGGCGCGGAAACTTACAATACCATTCTCGCCATTGCTCCTTCTCCTAAACAAGCAGGGGTAATTTGGGTGGGAACCGATGATGGCAATGTGCAGCTCACGACGGATGGCGGAAAAACCTGGACCAATTTCAGAGGTAAGATTCCCGGAATGCCCACCGGCGCTTGGGTACCTCAAATTCGCGCATCCAATTACAATGCCGGTGAAGCCTTCGTAGTAACCAACGATTATAGAAGAGGAGATTTCAAACCTTATATTTTCCGCACCACCGATTTCGGAAAAACCTGGACTCGATTGGCAGACGATACTAAAGTAAAAGGCTATGCGCTTACGATGATTCAAGACCCCGTTGAACCCAATTTGATTTTTGTTGGAACTGAACATGGCTTGTGGGTGAGCATGGACAATGGAGCCAGCTTCCAACAATGGAAAAACGGTTATCCTGCTGTTTCAACCTATGATTTTGCTATTCAAGAAAGAGAAGCCGATTTGGCCATCGCTACTTTCGGAAGAAGCTTGTGGATATTGGATGACATTCGTCCGCTCAGAGCATTGGCCGCAAAGAAAGGGCAGCTTTCAAAATTGTTGACGGTATTTCCTGCTCCTGAAGCGTACAAAGCGAATTATCGTCCTGCCATGGGTTACGAATGGAGCTTGGCCGGTTTGTACGATGCATCGAACAGGCCTTATGGAGCGGCGATTTCCTTTTTAATCAACAAAACGAAAAAGCCTGCGGACACCACCAAGAAGACTTTGAGCGATACGGTGTATGTAAAGATCTACGATCAGCAACGCAATCAAATTCGTTCATTGAGATGGAATGTAGACAGTGGTTTCCAGCGTCAATATTGGTATATGGAAGAAAAGGGCTATCGTTTCCCCGGAAGTCCAAAACCAAAGCCTGATGCTGATGAACCCGGCGGAGACGAGGCATTGGCGGGTACGTATAAAGTTCTGCTCACTTACAATGGCGAAAGCGATTCAACCATGATTGTAGTAAAAGACGATCCACGCATTGGCAATAAGAACGAAGCGAAATTGGCACAGCGTGCGTTGGCGAAGCGTTTGAGAGCCAGCGGCGACAAGTTGATTGCCATCACCGATCGTTTCAATGAAGCGGAAGAGATCATCAACAAGGTAAATGCCAGTTTGGATAAGATAGAAGGAAAAGAGGCCGATAGTTTGCGCAACAGTGCGAAACCGATCTTAGACTCTATTAAAGTATTACGAGAAAAAATTTCCGGTAAGAAGGTAGACAAGCAAGGATTATCGGCCAGCTTGGATCCAACCATTCAATCGCGCTACTACGAAGCCTACAATTATATCGGCGCTCGACTGCTAGCCCCCGGAAGTTTTGAAACCGCTTTGGTGGAAAATTCCGAGAAGGAAATTGCCGAGCTCGCTAAAACCGTGAATGGGTTCTTCGACACCAAATGGAAAGCCTATCAAAGTTTGGTAGAAAGCACGAAGATTTCCTTGTTTAAGAGTTGGAAGGCGATTGAGTAAATTGCCAAGTCTTAGAAATGCACTAACAAAAACGCCTACAAGATTTTGTAGGCGTTTTTGATTATATGAATGTTCTTAATGTCCTACAAAAGCTTCCGGATGATTACGATAATCAACAAACAGAAAATTACAAGATTGATAAACGGACAAAGAAAAACATATAGTGCTATGACTCTACTATTGAGTTGACTATACACTTGCTTCAAGTCGAGTTGAACAATTCTTTTTTTGATATAATAACGGATCGGATAGTGAGTGAAATACCAAATCCCGCCGCTAATACCAACTCCAACATATGGGTTTATAGTAAACGGCAAAAAGGAGATCAGTATAATCTCAATTGCAATTAGTGCGAAAAAACACTCAGTACTCGTAATTGAAGAAGCAATATCCTCGATTGGAATTTTTGGCTTCTTAGCTACTTTAGCACAGAAACTGTAATTGATAAGATATAATAGTTTCATTATAAATCTTTAAAGTCATTGAAGGGTATCGGTTAAGAGAAAGGATGATAAAAGGCTTGGAAATATCCACTGCGCAAAAAAATTATAAAATACACTAGAAATGGAAATCGACGATACTTCGCAACCTCGTAAAACTGTTTTTTAATTTGATACTTTCTTTCTAACAATTTAAACCATTATTATTTACAAGTGGGCAACTCCTTCCAACCGTCAGGGGGTACCTTTACATTTAACAAACAAGCCGGCACTGGAAAATCCTCTAAAAAAACAAATGCATCTGGATTATCGGGAAGTAACTTAATAAAGTAAGCATCGCCAAATGTCTTCATTCCTCCTGGCGTATGGACCAAATCGGTGAATTGCTTTCCTTTATACTCGTATTTTACTCTTGACATGATTCCACCTTTATAGCCTTCGGAATATACAATTGTACAAATCGAATAAACACCGTTGTTGTAAACTTTATTTCTTCTATAAAGTTGATTAGCAAAAAGCAAAAAAACTATCGATAAGAATACAATTAATAGCCTCTTATTCTCTTTGAAAGTTTCTTTTCCTGTTAAATCCATTTTAAAATCTATTTCATGTTACCCACAAATTCATTCTCTGGCAATCAATACATCTTCAAGACCTAATTTCGTGTACAAATCACATAAGATTCAATGTAGTTACAAACTACTATCTTCAATCTATTCTGACATAAGTCTTCCACCAATATCGTAATACTAATACAGTTAAATTAATTCCGACATTAGCGTTTCGATTCAACAAACACACCATTTTTAGGGAACTGAATTTCATTTAAGTAGTTTAAAATGCGTTGCCTCTCCTTGTCCTTTGGAGAACCCGGCTCTACTCTGAATGACTGTAAAATATCATAAATGGAAATTGGTGTTTTCTCGTCTCCTTTATAGTAGATTGGATTAGGTATTGTCATCTTTTTATTGACTATTAAATATCCTAAGAAATAGATTACTTCGTTGCTTGTACTTTCACCGTAGATTCTCCACAAAGGAATGACAATTATTGCTTTTCAAATATAGTTCGGTCAACTCTAAAAAAGTAATTTTAAGCATTTAATATCTTTTTGGTGCTTTAGAATAGGGAAATAAACCCATTACACGCCTTACTCAAATTTAATTAGCGGTAGCATAAAATCACAAATCTCTAGCCTAGTCAATATATTCTTGAAATTCTAACTATAAAATCTTGAATAATCATTGAACAAAATTTGTACATTACTATTTAGCATCGTTGAAGTGTAATCTCTACAAACTTGGCCAGATGTAAAAAGTATTTCCAAAATACCAACCTTTAGAATATTCAAAACTTCTAGATTTTTACTAGTACCAATTAGATTAATATAAGTAAAAGAATGACTTATAAAATCAGAGGATGTATAAGTGTTAATTTCATTTGCTAGCCTTATTGAAAATTCATTCATAAATGAATATCCTCCAACCTCGAAATCATCAAAAATCTTAGACTTAAGGCAATACTCATGAAATTCGGGAACGGTTTCAAACAATAATTCCGCAAGCTTTTGAAATGTAAACGTATCAATCTCATTTAATTTATTCATACAACTTAAATTACTTTTTAAAGCTAAGTCCAGTTCCATCAGTCAGATTTTGAATTACTTCAAATACAATTTGCCGATCCGACTCACAAAGCTCACCATAATTACCTTTCAAAAATTTGGCCATCGCAGCTAAGGCTTCTTCACCTTTTTGAACATGCGAGCCGCTCGCAGATGTTATTACACCTTCGCTTTTTTCAAGTTTAATTATTGCTCCAGTAGAACCATCTCCATATTTAGCCCCTGCTCTCCAAAGTTTTTCAATCCAGCTACGAAGCTTTGGGTTTTGAACTATTCTCAGCATTCTCATCCTTTGCGATTCTAACAATAAAATCTCCTTACTAAATTTTGCTTTGTTCGCAAACAAAGTCCCACCTTTAAGAAAAGGGTTTGGCAAAACCATAGAAGCAGCTAAATTTATTGTCGCACGATTGGCTTCGTCCTGAGAAGGATATTCTTTGTATATTGATCGATCTCCTTTTACAAATATATCCCATCTCATTTCTTCCTGTCTCAGGTAATCCTCTCCAGCATTAGAATATTGATTTCTTCCCTCCCCGTAGTACCTATATGCTACTATGGCCGTAGTTGTTACTCCTGCCGAACTCGTCGAATTTACAATCTTTGTTTTGGTTACCGACCATTCACCATATTCATTCTTTTCAATTTTGCCACCACCATGCCATAATCTGTGCCACCATGCTCCCATTCTAGTAGCAAAATCTCCAAGTGGATCAACATTTATTATGGGATTGTTGTCCATACTCTGGTATGGCGAGTAGTCTTCCTGAATATTGGCATATGGATCGATTTGCAAAAATCTACCCAATTGTGGATCTAGGCTCCTGTAAAATGTAGAATATATATCTAGACTATTTCCATTTATTAGCTCTTGTGTTTCAAATTGACTTGCGGCATTCCATCTTAAATAATTTATTAATGAATTATTAGTTTTTGCCGAGATTCCGGCCATCGTCAATCCAAAAGGATAATAATGCGTCTCCTCCAGTATCTGCCCCTTACTCAAAGTAACTTGTAAATTATCAAAGTAAACATCAATATTTGGTGTTTCATTACTAACATAAACGTACAAATAACCATTCTTAGTCACAGGCAAATCCGTAAACTGATGTATCTTAAAGGTTTCATTCGCTCCAACAATATCCGGATTACCACTTACAAACTTGAACTGCTCATCAACCAATATCCAGTTTAAATAAGCTTTAGGGCGACCGGCAACTGTAGTTTGGCTAGTTAAAAAGCTATTGGCAACATTGGAGGGTAGACCGCTGCTTGTAAATTCAGTTGCCGTAGGTCCCCCCTTTGAAGAAGCCATATTGGCAAACGAGTTGGTCAGTGCACTAACTAAGTCATTCAAGGCGCTGGTAGGCGTTTGTGGACTTACTCCCCCTGTTTTGTACCAACTACTTACTCGTACATTAAACTTATCGCCTGCCATTACTTTTAAGATAATAGCTGGC
This sequence comes from Chitinophagaceae bacterium UBA3961, assembly GCA_002385265.1. Lineage (GTDB taxonomy): Bacteria > Bacteroidota > Bacteroidia > Chitinophagales > Chitinophagaceae > Endoryza > Endoryza foliicola. The sequence goes on along the minus strand of DGDD01000300.1, from coordinate 59,815 downwards.
CCTAATTTATTACCACTTCCACTGGTTTTAGCAGCATACGTATTAGGGCTAGAGTAACTGTCTGCCGGATATCCTGCAGGCTTAGTAGATCTGGTGGAATTGATATTAGCATAGAGTAAATTCTCCGCGGTACTCGTTGCTGTTTCCATTGTAGCCGCAGGATAAGCCTCTACCTTTTGCTCATCAGTCAATACCATCCGAACATTGCCCAAATGGTCTTTCAGCATGTAGTCGAACTGAAAGCTAGCTGCAGTTGAACCATCAGCCGGCACAAATCGAATACGCCCCTCTTCGTGTCCAATCAATTGCAATACATCATTCTCGTAAATTTGTCCGCCAGCGTATAAGGTGGTCGTTATTTTGTTGGGCGTCACCGTTTTATCAAGTACAACTTTCCTTAATTTATTCCCCGAAGCATCATACGTATAAGTTATGGTGCTATTCTTTTCGATATCTGTAGGTGTCTTATTGACTATTACAACTTGCGGCAGGTTTAGAATATTGTAGCTTATGCTTGTAATGTCTTTGTTTTGATCCGTTATAGTATTGCCATTATTGTCAAAAGTATAGTCATCAGTCGTTGCATTCGAGCCATCTTTAAAATCACCCAATTTAGTTGCTGCATCGTTGAAGGCATCAGTTACTTTTACTAATTTGTTGCTATTGGTCGCATAGGTATAGGTTAAATCATCGATCTGAGCGCTTCCTGATAACTTATAACCAAACTGCTGCATTCTCAAGATGTTACCATTTAGATCGTAGGCAGTGTTGGCATTTACACCATCCCCCATCTTTACATCAAAATTAAATCCAGCAGACTTGTTAAATGTGCCACTCGTGTACTGTGTAAAATCGGCTTTTAACAAACGATTCATCCCATCGTAAGTAAAATCATATTTTCGCTTCTCACCATCACCCTTACTTTTCCATGTCATTCCCGCAATATTGCCATTATACTGTGCTGCTGAGTACGATTGGGCGCCTACTAAAACTCCACTAATCTTATCATAGGCTAGGTCAAACCCGAAATAATTGGTACTATTTTGATCTTTTGTATAATTCCGATTGGCCCCTAGTAACCAACCACGAACATTATACTCATATTGTAGAGATTCTAATCCACTTGTTCCAAATCCAGGAGAAAATGTCTTTTTCTTCAATTGTCCCAATTTATCGTATTCACTCTGAACTAATACCTTCTCTGCACTATTCAAACCCGTTGACGAACGGGCTTGCTTTTTGATTAAACTTATTCGACCCAAATCATCGTGTTCATATTTGGTCAGACTTCCAATGGTAGCACCTGTATTACTGATCTTTGTACTTGTATAGTTTGATAGTAATTGTCCGGAATAGCTGTATTGGTTCGTAACAATGGTTACCCCACTATTTAGTGTCTGCTTTTGACATTGAATCATTCGACCATATTCATCATAATAACTGATAGTATACAAGTTCTGTGTACTTTCCAATACATTAACCATCGATCCAGTAGGCAGGCCTTTAGTTAATGTAGACTGAGTCGGAAACTGTGTATAGGGATAGGAGGAAGAAGCAGCTAATAGCAAAGCATCATCCGTTACTGACCTTGATGAACTGAATGGGTTGCCATTAGAAGCTAACCAAGAGTAATTGTCGTAGAATGTCTTTGTCAAAACCGTTGAACCGGTTGTGCTAGGATAGGAAATACTATTATAGGCGGCATCCATCAAGACAGTATGAGTACTGCTATTAACCAAAACTCCTGTTTCTATTGGCCGGTTATAGGTGTCATAAACAACATAAGACCACTTATTGGCAATTCGCATATTGCCATCTTGTGTCATTACCAATCGATCCCTAGCATCATACACCATTCTAACTTCCTCTGCCCCCGGAACTTTTTTGACAATCAGACGTCCACGCTTGTCGTATTCATAGCGATAGCAGAGTTCATTCATAATAGCTGTGGTAAGCACCCAAGTCGTATTGATGGCCGCCACTGCTTTGGGAGGAACCACAGTCCGCAATCTACCAAACTCATCATAAACATAGAATGTATGAGCCCAATCGGTACCCAATTGAACACTCTTCAAAACAACAGCTCCATTTTTATCACTATATTGATATACCGTATTACCATGTTCATCAACTGTTCCCATGCGGTACAACTCGCCAGCTCCATACGCACCGGTTACGGTTGGTATACTTCCCGAAGTTTGCGCAACTGTCCACTTTTTTACGTTGGTTTCTTCTGCCTGATTGAAAGTATACTCATTAACCACACCTCTATTTGAACCAACCCAACTAAGACCCGGAGGCAGTGTTTTCAACACCCTTGCTAAAGGAGAAGCCTCGATATTCACTTGACTGTAAAAGTAGCTTTCACCTTGACCAGTGTATTGAGCGTTCATAAATGCAGCCTGCTGCTGGAATGGATTCAACTTAAATCCACCATCACTGATTGATGCGTTACCTCCCGTTGTAGTTGCTGCGAAAGGTAAATAACTATTCACCTCTTGGCCCAAAACATTATACAAATTTGGAACGACCATATCTACCGCCGAACCTCCTGTCTCTAAAGACCCTTGTTTCACAACTGTTTGCAATGGGCGACCTAATCCGTCAAAATATTGGGTAGACATTTTAACATCTCTCAGCGGACGAGTTGGCAAAACAGTCGCATTTGATTCGGGAGCAGAAGCTTCCCAAACACGAACGTAATTTACTTCAATCGAACTATTGTAGCTTGTTTGAGCTTTTACTTGACTGTACCCCAACACACAAAAGCTCAATTCAACTGAATATATCAGGATTCTTTTAAAATCAAAATTGAAACGCATCACTCAAAAGAATTGGTTTAATGAATAGTTTGGTATATCTATCTAAAGTTGTAAGAATATCTAAACACAAAAGGCTGATAGTTAGGTGAGTTTGATTTACCGATAAAGTCCCACAATATTTGAACTTTTGTTTTTTTGAAAAACTTCGAGTTCAGCGATACTATTTTACTCACCCCTATTAAACCGGATTTTTGCCATGGATTCAAGTTAGAAAAAACCGACAATGAATTGATCCTATTCCAATAATTCAGCTCAAACCCACCTGTTGCCCAAAAACTTCCTTTCAGTTTGATGTCCAAGAAAGATCTGAGCGCAACCCCTTGTGAACTAAAACGAATGTTTCGAACACCTTCACCCCATCCCAACTTGAAACTGGAGCCAATACCAACCACGCTAAAATCATTTAATTTATACCCAGCACTTAACCCTACATCACTTGTCACCGGAAAAAAACTATTTCCACGATTTGACTGTACATTAGACCCAATTTCTACACGCCGCCAAAAGTTTTTGGATTTTTGATGATTAGGTTTGAAATTTGGTAGATCATCAGTTGCATCAGGATTTTTAGACAGCTTCGACTTTAACAGTTCTAGTTGCCCTTGGGCCTCATTCAAATTCTGTCTTACAGATTGAAAGTCAACTGGACCAATTTGCTGTTGAATCAATGCTGCGACTTGAGATCTTGTTTGTAGTCCAGCTAAACCACTCAGTCCGCTTGGATCGGAAGGATCGTTTGGAATTCGAAATAAAGTGGCTAACTCAGAATGCTCTCTTAAAAACTCTTTAAACTGTGACGTTTGGTTTAATAGAAACAATATTCTCTCCTCAGCCTTCCGAGGTTCACGAAACACTTGTTTTATCTCGATAATACTTGAGTTCAAATAATACAACTCTTTTGAATAGCTTTTAAAATATTTTGAGACATCTATACCCTTTAGCGTCTCCTTAAGAAAAGCCTTTCTTTCTTCAAGTAGTGCAGAAAGCTCTCTCCCCTCTTGAAGCTTTTGTTTAAATTCATTCAAACTCTTGGTGGAATTTGACAAGGCCTTGATACTATTGCTTGCTTGAGAAAATCCACTCGAATGCTTTTGTAAAAAATCGAGTCCAGTAATCAATGTGTCAAGTCTTCCAAAATAGTTGGCATTAGAGGCTTTCTTAATACTACTCTCAATAGACCCAAAAAAAACACGGTTGCTTGCTTTGAGTACTTGAGCTCTACTGCTATCAATCTTGTACAGTTTCTTCAATAGTTTGTTCTCTATCTTTTGAAACTTTTTTACATAACGCTTCTGCGCTTTTTCGATATCATGAACCATTGCTTTCGCAGTCACTCCCATTTTTCCAATGTCAACTATTTGCGAATATCCAACGATAGTCACCGAATCTTGAGCCAGAATCTGACCCTTACCTATCAAGATTAGTATCAAAAGAAAACAATACTTCATGTGAAATTGAATAATAGTTACAATAGGACAGTTTTAGTCATTTCGAATCAGCATCGATTTCTTTTGTTTGTACAACAAAAATTTATCTGCAGGCAGTATCGCTTGATACAAAGAATCTCGTCTGTTCTCAATTTGTTGAATCTGCTTTCGAATCTCATCATAAACTCCACCAGCTACCATCTTTTCCTTCTTTGCAGAGTTAATTTGTTTGTTAATGGTAACAATACTGTCGCGAATACTTCCAGACAAATCCAGCGAATCTCTCATCCTATTAGCAATTTTCTCAGCAATTAAATCTGCTGAACTTGCTTCTTGCCCTTTAACAGCATAAGAACATACCATGACCAAAATGATCAGTAAAGCTTTCATATTCATCTATTTTTTACATAATAAAACTACAATCAGAAGCACTTTCCTCTTGGTAGTTTGGCGACCAAGAACCATCAGACCATTCGTAATGGAATGTACAGATATACAGTCCACGCGAGTAATCGTACGTAGAACCCGTGTACACTTTCCAGCCCGTAGTGCATACATCATTAATACATTTTTTATCTGGACCTAAACAATTCCCTGAATTACAGAGTGAAACGGGGCAGGAATTTGTATTATAGGTAACAACGACTGTTCTTGTTGTATTGTATGTAGTACTGCATGGGTTGGTATCTCTTTGTAGTTGTACTTGGTTACCAGTATTGGAACCTGCAACAGACTCGCAATAAACGGCTCCTTCATTCTGCCATAGCGGTGCGCAAACTCCAAAGCGGAATTTATACTCGTATTGTTTAATAATGTTGTTGTTATGATCTCGCATCCTTAGGAGCCTAAACAGCCCATCGTATTCATACGTCTGATTTCGGGAATTGTGATTTGACTCCTTCAATAGGCCTAGGATGGTGTTATACTCATATGTATTTACAAATGCATTGGTCAGCAAGGAATGTCCTCGAAGTGTAGCTAAATTTCCACTAACTGCGTCGTAAGCCGATTTTAAGTTAGCATACGAAACACCAGTCGCTTTAACTATAGGAACCGCATTGTTTAATCCCCAAACATAAGAAGTCATAACCCCGGATTTTGGAACAATTTCTACCAAGTTTCCATTACTAAATTTTGCATTTGACTCTTCCTCATATCTGGCATCTTTAGTTATAGTCGAAGAACTCACAACAGACGGAGAAAAAGTTGAAGCGAGACTGGAAAGTGGGATTGAAAAAACTTTGGCAGGCACTGGCATAGTTGTAGGGGCAAGCGAATATCCATATTGAACAAAATTGGCACTTATAATATTTGAACCGTTCCATGAGGTAGATTCTATTGGAACATTCATATTTCTACTACGTAGTTCAAGTACAGGCTTCAAGTTAGCGTCAGCATTTATGTTCTTCCAATTCAACATACAGGTATTGAATTGGCTATTGTCATTTGAAATATTGGCTTTTCGAGTGTTAACGTACGAGATTCTCGCATCCGCCAGTTCCTTAATATAAGCTTGCCAAGCCCACCAACGACAAAGGTGTGTAGAACAAGTATCTTTCCTTTGGTTGTAGCGAAGTAGTGCAGCTGCAGCAGCGGTAGCATAGGCATTCCATCCATCTTTTATGGTATCACAACTAGCAACCCTGTAGTCGAAACTATACTTTATTCTATTCTCCAATACTTCACCTTTTGAAGACACTACAGAAGTTCTGGTCGTACTTGTATGATAGGGACTCTCAAAATAAGTATTGGAAGACTTCATCATACCTGCAGCAAAGCCCTGCGCATAGTCCTTCTCAACTACTTGCATTTGCACTTTCTTGGAAGTCACTAAATTATAGTAAGATGGAAGCATTGGATCTACAGAACCAATGGGAGAAACAGACACCATCAATGCAGGAGTCTTAATAGAATCCTCTATATAGGTGTGGTAATACTCGGTCTCCTTTAAGATTTGTCCTGCCTCATTGAAGATACCGACATACTTCAATTCACCTCGCTTGTATTCAAATGGATAGGGAATAAATGGATAGTTAACAACCGTTGGCTCACATCCCGCATTTGTAACAATCGACCTTACAGCAACATCTGAAACGTTTAGATCCCATAAATTGGAGCCATAATAACGATAAACAGTATATCCTCCACCTACTTTGCTTTCTTTTACTTCATTGTATCCAATATGGTTACCTTGCGTTGTTGATAGAGGACGAATAGTTGATCCACTTTTAGCAAACGCAGAGCCATTACAATCCACACAGCCATATAAGCCACAATTCGGACCATCTTGGAAACCAACGTCTCGCCAAATATCATTTCTAATTTTATAAACATAAGTTGGCCTGCTGTATAGTATGCCCGTGCTTTTGCCATTGGAAGAATAGGAATAACTAGTAACCATATTATTGGCAGTTGAAACACCGTCATAATTGGTTATTGACTTTATTCTCAACCCCCCTACTGTTTCGTCTTTTTGAATAGGTGTCGTAACCCATTCATCAAAGTTTGCAATGGCAGGGTAACCGCTGGTGTTGGTAAGCTTTTTCATTTCAATGCGATACGATCCTGCAGGATATGTCAAATTTGTTGTAAAAGTTGCCCCTGCCTCAAGCACCCATCCATTTACTTGAAAGTTGTCGGACACTCGATAAACATTTAAGAAAGCTTGGGACCCAACACTAGAATTGGTAAATGATATCCTATACGTATTCCCTGTAAAAGTTCTAGTACTGATGACCCAATTGGGGCTTGCATCTCCACCTGCGGCTTGGGTAAATCGGAACTGCCACTCTTTTTTATTAAAACTAATCCACGTAGTATTCGCTTCAAATTCGAAATCCGTATAGCCTCCAGTAGGATAGTTTATCCGCTTCAAAGCGCCACCACGCATTGCAGGCCAAGCAGCATCACGATTCGCACCAGTGACCTGTGTAAAGTCATTAACAGTATAAGTAGGGATTAATCCTGTATTTGAATTTGCCCCGTTTATGAATCCCCAATGATCTACTCCAAAACTTAGTCGTCTTGGAACAAATTCTGTGAAGTATTCAAAGCTGTAAGCGGGAATAACAACCGAGTTATCACAGGATGATTCCTGCACCGTTTCTAACCTTAACCGGTTTCTATCCTTTGTGATTATCGGATTCGAATTATTACCTGGCACAAAATTCGAGGGAACATTGGTAGTATTATCCTGAAAATAACCATATGTGAAATTAAATGATTTGCAAACAGAAGCACCGTCTGAAATCGAAATAGACTGTAAGGCTTTAGCCTGTGTGTTTGCATCGTCAATAAATGAAATAGCATCTCCATTCAAATCCAACCTTCCTGTACTAGCTGCATTAAAATTAACCACTCCGTTAGGCCAGCTGATTTGTGCCAATCTTACGCCATTTGTTATGTTCTTATAAACTTTGTATTCATTGGTGCCAGTGCTACTTGCATCAACAGGAAAAGCAGAATAAGTATAGTAAGAATAATTCTCAGAGACATACGTCAAATTTATCGCAAACACTCCATCCGCTGATTCAATTCTGTTCAAATACCAACTAGAAACTACTTGCCCTTGATAGGTATTTACTCCGTCGAACGGAAATGTTTTTTCAACCGGATCTACATCAGTTGTGTTCGACGTTCTTCCAAAAAAATATTTGGTCCCGTCCGGTACAATTACAACAAAACTATCTATGCTTTTTCCGACACCTGGGGTATAGCCATATTTAATAACCAAATCTTGCTGAGGTACTGTTATAACCGAACCATCGTCATGAAAATAGAACTTACCAGATGTACCAGCAAAATTGAAGTAGAATATGTCAGGTTCACCGTCTTTACGTCCTGTAGCGAATTCAAGGTAATCCTGTCGTTGAGAAAAAGAAAAAGATGGCGAATAGCTGTAGGGAGGAGCACCTGGAACCCACAGATAATTGTTATAACCTTTATTGCTTAAATGGCCATAGTCTTGAGCAGTAGTACTGCTAATATTTCTTTCATCCGGAGCGCCCTGCACTGATCTCGTAATAACTCCTCCTGCATTTAATGACCAATTTGCTCCTACCCAACTTGAAGGCTCCATAACTTTTAAACCTCCGGCATAGTAACTCAAACCAATCGGCAAACCAATTGAACCATATCTCACTGTGTAAATTGGAATTGATACTTGAGGTAAGCCAGTGTGAGAATTTACTGGCACATCAGCATATTTACCCAAAGAAGCAGCCGTTGGTGACGCAATAGTTACTTCCTTATAAGGATTATTTTGCGCTCTTATTTGTAATGTAAATAATACTGTTACCGTTATAATAATTAGCTTAATTAGTGACTTCATATTCAACAGAATGAAATAAATTATTTGAACAGCGCGTTGTAAAAACTAAAAAATAAAAGAAGATTGAAATATGTTCGAGACTATGTCTGTGTAGACTGGGGAAAAGTGTGGGTATGGGACATAAATTGTCCTTGAAAAATAAGATCGCATAGCACTTAGAATTGGTTTAAAGGATAAAAATAAGCATCAATTAGGTTGTAACGTGCAAGCATATTTGAATATTTTTTTGAAATAAGTGTATCTACTTATAAATCATATATTTGCCAAACTATCAGAGCTGCCTTGCAGCTTTCGGCAAAATTGAATAATTAAACGATCAATTTGTATAAAAATACCGGGAAAACGGTCCATTTATTCATAATCCAAAACATCTACTACAACAGATGCAACCCCTCTGGGGTTGAATACACCTGACCTCGTTTGGTGGGTTTACCGATATGGCTACCGATATGTAACCCCTCCGGGGTAAATTACTTCTGACCCCGTTTCGTAGGACTACCGATTCGGCTACCAATATATAACCCCCTCCGCGGTAAAATACACCTGAACCCGTTTCGTGGGTTTACCGATATGGCTACCGAGATGCAACCCCTCCGGGGTTGAATACACCTGACCCCATTTCTTGGTTCTACCGATATGAAACCCCTCCGGGGTAAAATGCACTTAACCCCATTTTGTGGACGTACCAATATGACCACCGATTTGCAACTCATACAGGGTTGGATACACGCGCCTCTTCTCGTGGCTTTACCGATCTACCTACCGAAGTGTTACTCATGCGGGATTGAATATACTCGACGCTAATTCATGGCGCCACTCCAAAATTCAGCTATTTTACCTTACCGCAAAGTTTGGAAAAGCGCAAAGAATTCGCAAAGTTTTCCCTTTATCCCGTCCTTCCCTATGGAATTGAAAATTCTTCCTCTCCCTATTCTTCTCCCTCTCCCTATTCTTCTCCATCTCCCTCTTCTTCCCCCTATTCTTTTTCAAAATTCCTAACATTTGGTAGCTTTAAAAATTGCCGTTATTTTTGCGCCATGAAATTGAGTCAATTAGCTGAAACATTGATCGGCTCCGAAATTGTAAAATTGGGAGGCGAAATCCGCGAGAAAATCCGCAAAGGCGAAACCGTGTATAATTTTACCGTGGGCGATTTTGACCCCGCTATCTTCCCTATTCCACAAGAATTGGAAGAAGCCATCATTTCGGCCTATCGCCAACATTTCACCAACTACCCCGCCGCCGAAGGAAACCTCGATTTGCGTGAAAACCTGAAGAGTTTTATCAAAGACTGGCAAGGACTCGATTATACTACCGACGAAATACTCATTGCCTGCGGTGGCCGCCCCCTAATTTATGCTACTTACCGCGCCATCTGCGACGAAGGCGATAAAATTGTATACGCCGTTCCCTCCTGGAACAACAACCACTATACCCATTTCGTAGACGGCGAACATGTAGTAATTGAAGCGACTGCCGAAACAAACTTCATGCCCACCGCTGAACTCTTGAAACCCCATATCAGCTCCGCTACTTTGTTAGCACTTTGTTCTCCTCAAAACCCTACCGGTACTACGTTCACCAAAGAAGGACTGGAAGCCATTTGCGACATGGTATTGGAAGAAAACAAACGCAGAGGCGCCGGAGAGAAAAAACTCTATGTGATGTACGATCAAATGTATTGGCACCTCACGTATGGCGGTATCAAACACGTAGACCCCGTTAGTCTGCGACCCGAAATGAAAGACTACACCATCTACATCGATGCCATCAGTAAAGTATTCGCAGCAACCGGCGTTCGCGTAGGTTGGAGTACAGGGCCCGCTTTTATCATCAATAAAATGAAAGCCATTCTTACACACGTAGGTGCTTGGGCACCGATGGCTGAACAAAAAGCGGTGGCTGTTTACCTAAAAGACCGTGGCGCAATTGAAACGTACTTGAAACAATTCAAGCAAAAAGTTTCGGTTCGCTTGACTAAAATATACGAGGGCTTTCAACAACTTAAATCAAAAGGATACCCGGTTGATGCCATTGCTCCGGAAGCAGCCATCTATTTGACCATTAAAATTGATGCCGTAGGAAAGAAAAAAGCAGATGGCACTCTTTTGAACAATCAAGCCGATGTTACCGCCTACTTGTTGAATGAGGCAAAACTTGCGATTGTTCCGTTTTATGCATTTGGAAGCAGTAAAGACAATCCTTGGTACCGCCTCAGTGTAGGAACTTGCAAAGAAGAAGCCATTGCCGACGTTATTGCCCTATTGGAGAGCGCTATGGCGAAATTGAGTTAGTGGCTAGCCATTCGCCGCGCAAACGACGCACCGCTGGGATTCAAAAATCAACGTAACAGAAAAAATAAAAAGGGAGCCAATGGCTCCCTTTCTTTATCTCTTTACTTGAACAACCTTTTACAAGGCGTTTAGTTTTTGTTGACGATAAAAATGAATGGTTTCAAATTCGTCTCCTGCATTACGCGGACAACGGCGTTGTATTTGTTCAATCTTTTGTAACGGTTTAGGTCCATCACTTCGTGGGCATTCACCAAACGATCGATGGTTTCAAAAGAGATCAACAATTGATGGATGCGTTCCATTTCCATTTGAATGTACTCGGAACTAACCCCTTGTTCTTTAACTAATACAAGCATGTCTCTGTTGGGAGCCTTCATTTGTTCATAAGATTTTAATATCCAACAAATCCCCTGTTCAAACCGCAACCGCATTTTTTCGATGATCCACCCATCGCTCGGTTACTGCTTGCGCAGGAAGTAACCACTACTGATACAAACAAAACAAAAATAAATAAGTTGACTTTCTTCATAGAATGGAATTTTACTAATTTAAAACTATTTTACATTAAAAATCGTGTGTAGGTTGGCTAAAAAATGTGAAAATAACAGTGATTTTAACAAGCCTACCGTTGTTTTTGCTATGTTAGACTGGGGTCTGGGGCATGTTTCACGGACCATTCCGATCATCAAACTGTTTCAAAAACTCGAATGGAACATTGTAATTGCTTGTGATTCAAACCAATACAAAATTCTTTTTCCGCTATTCCCCACCGCCGAATTTCAAACCCTTCCCGGTTACCAAATTTCCTTCGGAAAAACCCGGGTAAAAACCCTGTTGAAAATAATTGGTCAATCCATAAAAATATTGACAAAAATCAAATTAGAAAATAAGTGGATTACCTTGTTTTTGCGTGAGAGAAAAGCCCAATTGATTATTTCAGATAATCGCTATGGGTTTTACCATCCCGCTGTTCCAAGCGTCATCATCACGCATCAATTGAGGATAAAGTCGGGATTGGGCAGTCTTGTGGATCGAATCCTTTTCGGTTTAAACAAAAAACATCTCAGTCGTTTCAATCAAGTTTGGATACCGGATACAGCAGATGCAACTCACTCAATTGCGGGCATCTTAGCACATACCACCGATTCTATTCCAACGCCCATTCAATACCTCGGCCCTATTTCACGATTACAATCAAACCCACCCATTCAGAAAAAAAGAAAATACCTCGCTGTACTTTCAGGACCTGAACCACAAAGAAGTATTTTGGAAGAACAATTGACTACTTCCTTCAACGATAGAAAGCAAGCTCTCACCATCTTGTGCGGCAAACCAGATGAAAGTTCAAATACTGTAGTTGGCTCCGTTGAGAAAATTGGATTCCCTAATCAAGAGCAATTGAATCAATTAATAGAAGAATCGGAATACATTATTAGCCGATCAGGTTATAGCTCCCTAATGGACTATAGCCACTTGCAAAGCAAATCGATATTGATTCCTACACCGGGGCAAGCAGAACAGGAATACCTAGCACATCGCTTTGCCGATATCGGCTACGCAGCGATGCTGGCGCAAGAAAACGTCTCTTTCGATTCCATTGAAATGGCTGTTCAATCAGCCGCGTTTATGCCTTTTCCTCCCGATCTCCACTTCAATCAAAGCAACTTGGAAACGAAGATTAAGGATTCATTGAAGCTTTTGATTCCTTCTTAGACAGATTCTTTGAAGTGGCACGACTGTTTTATTTTTGCAAAAACAATTTCTCTTGAAGAATAGCAAGGCGCATGCTGCAGTACTGGCCGCCAACTTAATTTTCGGAATCAATTTTTCAGTTGTTCAATACATCACCAAAAAAATGGTGGGACCATTCGGATTGAATGTTATCCGAGTGGGCGTCAGCAGTCTATTGCTTTGGCTATTGTTGTTCTTCTCTACAACCAAAGCAGGCATTAAAAAAGAACATATCGGACGCTTTATCCTTTGCGCTTTCACGGGCATTTTCGTAAATCAAATGCTCTTTATCAAAGGGCTTTCCATGACCCTTAGTATTCACGCCTCTTTGCTGATATTGGTTACACCTATCTTCATTACCATGGTTGCGGCTTGGCTGGGAACAGAACCCGCTACTTTCACCAAAGTTGCCGGATTGGTCATTGGCATCAGCGGTGCAGTATTATTGGCATTGCAAAAAGAACACAGTGGCAATGCTTCTGATATTTTCTGGGGAGATATTTTCGTGATCATCAACGGCATTTCCTATGCCTTCTACTTTGTTTTGGTGAAGCCTCTCATGAAGGCTTACAATCCCGTTCACGTCATTCGTTGGGTATTTACTTTTGGGCTATTGTTCACATTGCCTTTTGGATGGAATCAATTTGCGGCCATTCCTTGGTCCGATTTTCAGGTTGCCGATATTGCTGCCGTAAGTTTTATCGTACTTGGCGCAACTTTTTGTACTTATCTTTTCAACTTATACGGCATTCACCATTTGGGAGCCGGCATTACCGGAACCTATATTTATACGCAACCCATTTTTGCTGCCATCATTGCGGTAATCTTTCTGGGCGAGCGCTTTACTTTCTATAAAATCATCGCTGCTCTGCTTATTGTGGCGGGAGTTTTACTGGTAAACAAAAAGTCTACCGCGCCTTTAGATACCTAAACCAATTTGGGATAATCGAAGAACCAATCCTTTATAGGAGCATTGAGAAAATCTTTCCATTGCTCAGTTTCCAGTTGCACACCAAAGATGCCGCAAGTGGGAATATCGTCGATACGAACATTTATTTTCGAGCCGATCAAATACGCAAATGCCGTAATTCCAGGATTGTGAGAGAACAACATCAGTGAATTGATTTCATCGGAACATTCAGATACCAGTTTCATGAAATAGGTATACTCAGCCAAATACAATTCATCGTCGAGCTGAAAAGAACTATCGGGAACTTGAAGAATTTCTTTAAAAATAGTTGCGGTAGTTTTTGCTCTCAGTGCTGTGCTGGAAACGATGAGATCGGGGGAAACTGCTCTCTTTTTCATACGTCCGGCCATTTCGGGCGCATCTTTCAAGCCTCGTTCATTGAGCGACCGATTGAAATCGGTAACATCGCTCAACTCCCAACTACTCTTCGCATGACGTACCAGCACTAATTGTTTCATACCTCAAAAGAAATAAAAAAGGGGAAGAAATTCCCCTTAACATTCAAAAAAGTTTTTACCAAGGAATTAGACAGTTTACCAATGCCGTATTCATCATAGGTTAGCATCGCAACGGCAACTATCTAAAGCAAATTTTTTGCCAAGTTTAACGCCTTAGTATCCACGAACATTCTTTCCTTCCATATAATTGATGAAAGCCTTGTTCACTACCTTATTACCTCCCGGAGTAGGATAGTTTCCGGTGAAATACCAGTCGCCGGTATTGGTAGGACAAGCTTCGTGTAAGCTCTCAATGGTTTGGAAAATCACTTGAACCGGGAACGGTGTTCCTTTTGGAGTGATCAATTCAGCCACTTTGCGGGAAATAGCTTCCGGAGTGAAAGGCGCATATACTTGTTGCACCACATTTTCAGTGTGCAAGTTACCTGTACGTTGCAATTCCTTTACTCGAGTATAAATGTCTTGTAATTGGTGTTCTTTGCCCGATTCTTTCCAAAGTTCAATAGCAGCGCGGAAGGCAATGAAATCACCCAGCTTGCTCATATCAATACCGTAACAATCGGGGTATCTGATCTGTGGTGCAGAAGATACGATGATGATTTTCTTTGGTTGAAGTCGACCCAACATGCGAACGATGCTTTCCTTAAGGGTTGTACCACGCACAATGGAATCGTCGATCACCACCAAAGTGTCTTTTCCTTTCTCAACAGTACCGTAGGTAATGTCGTATACGTGTTGCACCATTTCGTTTCTGCTCGCATCTTCCGTAATGAAGGTGCGCATTTTAACGTCTTTGATGGCAATTTTCTCTACACGCACGCGACGGGTAAGCATTTCACTCAGTTTCTCTTCGTCGAAATCTTTGCCCCAAGAAAGAATCCGCTGAATTTTTACATTGGTGAGATAGTCTTCCAATCCCTTCTGTAAACCGTAGAAAGCTACTTCTGCAGTATTCGGGATGAAAGAAATAATGGTATTTTTTAAGTCGTGATTAACCGCAGCCAATACCTGATCGCTGAGATTGTATCCAAGACGGCTTCTTTCTCTATAGATTTTCTCATCACTACCGCGAGAGAAATAAATGCGTTCAAAACTACAAGCTTTGCGTTCTTTGGCAGGCACTACTTCGTCTATCACATAGTCTCCATTGGCTTTTACCACAATTCCTTTACCCGGCATCAATTCATGCACTTCGTTTTCGCCTACATTGAATACGGTTCTAATAGCAGCGCGTTCTGATGCAGCTACAATTACATCATCGGTGATATAGTAATAAGCGGGTCTAATTCCATGCGCATCACGGAACACAAAGCCGTCGCCGTTGCCAATTAAACCACCAACAGTAAATCCACCGTCGAAGAGCGGAACCGCCTTTCTCAACACATCCAACACATCCAAGTTTTCCGGTGAACTTTCGTCTTCTTTTACCAAGAAATGATGGATCACTTCCATCATGGCGGCTAGATCGCTTTGCTTTTGGAACTCGCCCGGATCAATATTCACCAAAGCAAACAATTCTTCGGTGTTTACCAGGTTGAAATTACCTGCAAGGGCCAGGTTTTGGGCGGGAACGGTATGTCTTTTTATGAAAGGGTGGCAAAATTCTACGTTGTTTTTACCTTGGGTTCCATAACGCAGGTGGCCCATCAGGAGCTCTCCAAGAAAAGAAATATGCCCTTTCATAAGACCCGGATGACGGGTTATATCACTTTGAAAGCGCTCTAGTTCTTTTACTTCGTTATTGATTTTGGTGAAAATGTCTACGATGGGCTGATTGGCGTTGCTTCTGATGCGCTGCATGAAAGGGTATCCGGGTTCTACATTCAGCTTTACTGCTGCTACTCCTGCTCCATCCTGACCCCGGTTGTGCTGCTTTTCCATGAGGAGGTAGAGCTTGTTGAGCCCCCACAGTACGGTACCATATTGTTGTTGATAATACGAAAACGGCTTACGTAATCTAATGAATGCCAGCCCGCATTCATGTTTAATTGCATCGCTCATGAAGTGAATTACGATTGTAAATCAAAGCGCAAAGTTAAGCCGATTTATGGAACTACCGAAAGGAAGATGTTAAAAGAAAAAAGCCCCTCAGTCTTCATAGGCGTGGGGGGCGATTTCTTCATAGGAATTTAAATAATGTGTGTGACCGAGATTTCACTACAGGATATTGATTTTCTTGATTTTATTCAATGGATTTGGATTTGTAACTAAAACTCTGACTGGTGGATATTGGACTTTGACCCTTTAGAGGATATTGGATTCGTATCGGAGTACAAGATTGAAATAAAAAAAGGGCATTGCAAGTATTGCAAGCCCTATTCAAGCACTTTACAGACAAAACCCATAAAGGGTTACGGGTTTTTCTTTAGGCCGGATGTACCCTCTAAAATTTTGTTGAATCTTTTTAGATATAAGTAGCCGTACTGTTAATGAAATTAACCAAAGAGGCAGAGTTTTTCAATTTCAATTTTTTAAGAATGTTGTGACGGTGAACCTCCACAGTTTTCAAAGAAATGTTCAAATGCGTTGCAATTTCTTTTGATGAGAATCCTTCTTTGATCTGGTTGATGATCTGGATTTCTCTTTCGGTTAGTGCGTTCACATTTGGAGTGTCTTTGTTTTCTTCCAACACCAATTCTGAAATGTTGTTTTTGATCTCATCACAAATGTATTTGTTACCACTTTGTACTTCCAAAATGGCTTTTATCATTTCTTCTTTTGAGGAGTTCTTGGTTACATAGCCGCGAGCGCCAATTTGCAACATTTTTTTCGCATAAGCGGGTTGCGAGTGCATGGAAACACCAATTACTCTAGAAGCGGGAGATACTTTACGAATCTTTTCAGTGGCTTCAAACCCGGATATTGGCGTCATGTTAATATCCATCAAAATAATTTGCGGACGCTTGATGCGAGCCAGTTCTACGGCTTGTTCAGAATCGCCACATTCGGCAATTACTTCGAAACGGGGGTCGTTGTTGAGGATAAAGCTCCAAGTTTCTCTGATCAGTTTATGATCGTCGGCAATTAGAATACTTACTTTCTGCATAAAATCAAATTTTAAAGGTTTAGAATTGGTACATCTATTTTTAAAGTGCAACCTTGCATAGGCGCTGAAATAATGTGCATTTTTCCATTGAAGAGTTCTGCTCTGCTCGCAATATTTGATAAGCCCACTCCTTTCTTCGACTTCAATTTTTCCGGATCAAAACCCTGTCCATCGTCAATAATTTGTAGACTGATATTGCCGGCCTCTACTCCCAATTTTATATACAAGTGCTTTGCATTTGCATGCTTAATTACATTGTTGATTTGTTCTTGTGTAATGCGGAACAACATCAACTTTTGTTGTTCAGAAATCAGGTTGTCGATATCTGCATCAAACGCAAATTCTACCTCAAATTTTCTTGCAAGCTTGATGCTTTCTACTAAGTCTTGAATCGATTCTACTAACCCTAAATCACCGATACTAGCAGGAACCAAGGACCTTGAAATGGTTCTGATTTCATTAATAGCGTTTGAAATATTCGACACGCTCATGTCGATATAAGTATTCTTTTCCTGCTCCTCATTTTTCGCTACTTCTAGATACAATTTTGCAGTAGAAAGAATTTGATTCACGTTATCGTGCAGTTCTTTTCCAATTAGCGAACGTTCTTTCTCTTGTGCATCCACTACTGCTTGAGCTACCAGTTTCTGACGGTTCAATTCTTGCTTTAACAATTTCTTCTCCAATTCGCGCTTCTCTGTAATATCTTGCATAGAGCCCACCATCCTGCTCACTTTTCCTTGCTGATTGTAAATCAAGAAACCTCTATCACTTACCAAAACATACTTACCATCGGCTCTTTTAAAGCGGTATTCTTCCTGCCACACTTGTTGGCTACTGGAAGCAATGAATTTATTCAAGCCTTCCACAACTCTTGCACGATCTTGCGGATGGATGTATTGCTCATATACCTGATTGGTATCAGTAAAGTATCCGGCCTTATAACCAAACAGCGTATGGAATCCTTCGCCCCAATAGATTGTTTTTCCGATCAAATCAGAGTCCCAAATAGCATCATTGGTAGCCATAGTGGCCAGCAGGTAACGTTCGTTGCTTATTTTGATACGTTCTTCAAACTGTTTGCTTTCGATGATCACGCGAAGAATGTTGACCATTCTCTCAATAATGGGCATTTCTTCTACCGAAGGATAGGTTACTTGTTCATGATATAAGGCAAAAGAAGCTATGGCCTGATTCTGTGCACTAATAATTGGGTAAGACCAACAAGCCCTTAATCCGAATTGAAGAGCAATATCTTTGTACTTTTCCCAGTATTCGTGTGTTGTAATGTCGCTTACTATTACATTTTCTTTACGATATAAAGCTGCCCCACAAGATCCTTCACGAGGACCTATTTTAAGTCCTTCGATTGCTTTACAATAAGCTTCCGGAATGCTAGGTGCTGAAATTGTATACAAGGTTTGACTATCATCTTCCAATCCTAATACGGAACAATGAATACCCGGCATCACTCTTTCTAAACCGATCAATAAATAGTCAACGGTAACTTTCAAAGAAGCATGGGGTCGGGCATTTAATTCCAACACTTGCTTTTCAAGCGCTAATAAAAATTCTTGACGTTTTCTTGAGCTAATGTCTCGGAAGTAAATAAACAATCCTTGAGTAGAGGGATAGGCTGTAATTTCAAACCAAATACCGAAAGGCGCATTGAAGCTTTCTTGAACCAAGGTTTTACGTTGTTTCAATGCTTGATCAAACATGTTCAAGGTGGCCAAATCTAGTCCGGGGAAAATGGCTTTCACCGGTTTGCCAATGGCATCAACGGTTCTTACGCCCGTGTATTTTTCAAACTCTTTATTCCACAAGAATACCGTCATCTGATTATCTACCGCAATGAACCCATCGGTGATACTATTCAGGATATCATTGATGCGCTCAGAATATTCTCTCAGTTGCTTTTCATTTCGCTGGAGTTCAATTTCAGCTGTCTTTCTTTCCGTAATATCTACAAAGGAGGCCACTACTGCATCCGGCTTCACTCTTTGTTCTGAATAATAAATAGGCTCCGTATTTACCGTAATCCAATTCAAACTTCCGTCGGGTTTGCGAATACCCATAATTACTCCCTGAACTGATTTTCCGGTTTGAAGTGTGATATTGAATGGATGTTGCTCCATTGGGAAGGGGCTTCCATCTTCATGAATGGGTTGGAAATCGGGACCGATATTTCGTTTTGATTTCAGATCTGCCTCATTAAATCCTGTGATCTCGCAAGCACTTGCATTCACGGCAATCACATCTCCATTTGCATCGTTTAAAATGATGCCTTCTCCTAATGCATTCACCACTGTACGATAACGTTCTTCGCTAATTCGAAGAGCTTCTTCCGATTTACGTCTTTCAGTAATATCTCGATTATTAGCAACATAGCCGATATGTTTTCCTTTCTCATCTGTTAAGAAAGTAACCGAACTATGCAAATAAACTTTTTTACCGTCAGCTCTAGTAAAGAACACTTCGCCACTCCAATAGCCATACTTAGTCATGTGGTTGATGGAGTCTTCAAACGTATCACCAATAAAAGTATAGACTACTTTTTCGCCCAGATACTTCCCAAGAATTTGATCAGCTGGTATGCCATAGATCATTTCAGCGCCCCTGTTCCAAGAGGTGACCATGAACTTTAGATCAACAGAGATGATCGCTTCAGATACTTCTTGAATAACACGTGCCTGATACCTGATCTTTTCTTCGTTTATTTTTCTATCATTGATATCGATCAGAGATCCCATGAAGCCATGAAAAGTGCCATCCGATAAGGTCCTTGGAATGGATTCGTCTAGTACCCATCTGTATTCTCCGTCTTTGTTTCGAAGTCGATACTCCAGTGTTACCGGTTCGCGCTTTTTAAAATGCTCGCTGTAAGGAAGTAGGGCAATATTCTTATCATCCGGATGTACCAACGATTCCCAACGCTTTGTTCGAAGTTCTTCTAAGGTATACCCCGTAAATACAGAAAAAGGCTGATTAATGTAAACTATTTCATCATCTACATCACTTACCCACAACATTACCGGAGCATTATCGGCCATCAAGCGGAAACGAGACTCTCCTTCACTGATTTGTTGGATTGACATGCGGCGTGTTATTGCCGATGACATTGTGGAAGCAAAGGCTTTTAGAAAGTCTTTCTCCACCGTATTCCAAGATCGAATGTTAGTGCAGGAATCAACTACTACCACACCCCAAAAACTCTGATCACTAAATATAGGCGCAACAATTCCAGACATTACATGTTGCACTTGCATCAACTTGTTCCAGCCTTCGCTATTCGCTTTGCCTTTTTCAAAATCATAGCCTACATTTTCTTTGAAAGCCAACTTAAGATTGCCATAACTGGCATAATCAAGCGTAGACATGATGGAGGCATTGCCAATTGGCGAAACAGAATCATTGAACCAAGTTGAGTAGATGTTTGCGTGATCTCCTTCATGTTTGAAAATATATACCCGATCGGCTGAGATCACAGTACCTAAATGATTCAATACAGAAGGAAGAATGATTTCAAAATTTTCTTCTTTTAAAAACTGATTGGCTGTATCGGAAAGGAACGAGAGTAATTTGTCTTTGTATAACAATTCATCTTGCGCTTTCGCTAATTCAGAGATATCGCTTGCGATAGCGATAATTGAATGTACAAATCCGGTTTCATCTATTTCAGGAGAAACATTGATCAACAGATTATAGTAACTACCGGGGCGAGAGGCTGAAGGAATGGTAAACGTGAACGATTCGGCTTTTGCTGTTTCAAAAACACGTTGCCCTTTTGAGCGAAGTACTTTCCACAATTCATCGCGTAAACCAAGCTCTTTGGGATCTCTTCCTATGAATTGATCGGGTTGTACATTAAATGTGTGCTTCACTGCACTATTTACATAGGTGAATTGGAATTTTCTGTTCAACCGATGAATAAGCACCGGTACGCTTTCTGCAAGAGCTCGGTATTGCAATTCACGATTGGTCAATTCTTTCTCGGCAATTTTGAGTTTGGTGATGTCTTTCTGCGTACCCCAAACACGCACCAGTCGATCGTTCTGGACGATACCCACCAAGCTGTTCATCATGTAAATTGGGTTGCCAAAGCGATCTATTTCATGGCTCTCAACATTTTCCAATCGAAAACCATTCCGTATAAAAGATCTTAAATATTCAATATTAAATGGATCTGATTTTGGCAGTATTGCGTCTAAGCGCACTCCATTCATCTCTTCTGCTTTCTCATACCCGTACATTTTAGCAAATGCATCGTTGCATTCAATTACCGTTGCATGCTCGAATATGAAATCGATCAGTCCGTCTTCGTTAAATTGGGAGAGCGGGTATGGAACCCCTTCAATACGCCAAATACCTTCCGAGCTGTGTTTGATAAACGCACGATACCTTTCTTCACTATCTTTCAACGCTTTCTCGGCCAAGCGTTGTTCTGTTACATCGGTTTGTATTCCCCAGATGCGTGTCAAAAACCCATCCTCAACTATTCCTATTAAATTATTAAGGAAATACTTTTTAATACCATCCTTTGTAGTTTGAACTGAGGGGCCTTTAAACATTCGATAGCCATTGCGAACGAACATCAAAGATGCTATTTGAGTGAACTCGTGGTCAATGGGTACAAAATCATTCATTTTAGCACCGTATAAGTCTGCAGCAACAGTAAAGCCGAGAATGGTAGCCATTTGATCGTTACATTCGGCCAAGTAGCCGCGCTCAAACATCAACTTAACTTGCTCTTCTGCGGGTAAACTTGTATCAATAGGTTCAGTGAAGTCGCCACGCCAAATAGCCTCCGTTGATTGTTTGATAAACAAGCGATAACGTTCCTCACTTTCTTTTAATGCCAGTTGAGCATGACGTTGTTCGGTAATATCGCGAAGGGTACCCCAAATTCGAACCAGCTTTCCATCTTCAATGATGCCAATACGGTTATTGAGTAAGTATTTTTTATTTCCGAAGCGATCTGTTTCTACCGTTGCCGTATCGGAAAGCTTATATCTACTTTTAATAAATTCGATGTACGACTCTTTATTAATCTCTTCAATTGAAGAAATGAAATCTTGAATTTTCTTGCCTTGCAATTGAAGTGCATCGGCATAAGAATACACTTTTGCGTAGGCGTCATTACTCTCCGCTATATATGCCTTCTCCCATATCTGTTGAACTTGTTCTTCAGGAGTTAACTCAATGTCAATTCCACCGGGTATTTCAATTCGCCAAATTGCTTCGGTTGTATTTTTAAGAAAGGTTGTGTAGCGCTGTTCGGATGCTTTTAATTGTTGTAGTGCTTCGTAATTGGCAGTTATGTCTTTTGCTAAAGCCACTCCATAAGCGGGTCTTCCATCTTTATCAAAAATATAGTTAGCAGAAGTTGATAGCCATCGAATGCTGCCATCTTTTGATACCGCTCTGCAGAGAATATTGTGTGCCGGCTTATGGGACACAACAATTTCTTTCAATGCATCAACAGCTATTTGAAGGTCTGCCGGATAAACATAACTAAGGAAGTTGGTACCGATCATTTCAGAAACAACATATCCATATGTTCTTGACACTTCCGGTGAAACATATATAAGTGTACCCTCATTATCGAACTTAAAAACGATTTCAGAAACGTTCGCAAGAATTTGATCGAGTTCTTGTTTGGCAATAAAGAGTTCTTCTATTTTTTCAGCTTCTACTAAATCGCTACTTACTTGATTTACAGCAAAAGGCTCGAATTGATCGATGATGGCCCATTCCCATAGATCCTCCGTTTCATTGAACAACACAGAGAAAACACAAGTGATGTTTTTGATAGTACAAGTGAAGGTATTCTGCTGTGCCGGATCGAAGTTTTGTACTTGTATGTGGCAAGACTCTTGGCTATTAAGCTCTAGAAATGAGAGGAGTGGGGTTCCCTTTGGTAATATTCCAATACGATCTGCTAAGCAGTTTGCATCTGTAAGCAGATGAAATTGCTTATCTGTTTTGAACATCTTTACGGAACGTTCAGTGGCAATATTGGATTTACTTAGCTGGTTATGCATATAGGGTTTCCCTAGTTATACATTAAAGTACTTACTCCGAAAACCCATCTCTAAGGGTTTTTACTGGTAAATACTTATGTAATCTAAAGAAATAGCCCTTTAATGGCTGGAAAAAGCCTAAGAAATTTATAAAATTAAGGGGTAACCCTTAATTAGTAGACGTAGACACGTATTTCCACCAATTGCTGAGGTTTCCACAACCTTTGAATTCATCATCAATCATGATGTAGTAGTTGGGGATTTTGGTGGCAAACCACTTCTCTAAAACCTCCTGCTTTTTGAATTCCAACGCACGCTCGGCAATGCGGTTAAAATCGTCTTTGAAGTTTTCGCGGTGAGGTTCTGATCGAGATTTGAGATAAACAATACGAATGGCTTTCTTTTGACGCTCGTCGTTGAATACAACAGGCTTTGAGTATTCGCCTACTTTCATTTTACCCAACATTAATACGAGGTCTTTATCAAGTTGATCGATGGTAACATAGGTGCTACCATTGTAGCTTTGCTTCATCCCTGCGAGATACTTGGCATTTTCATCTTCGCTGTACTTGCTAACAGCTTCTCCAAAACTAATAGTGCCTGCAATCAGCTTCGCTCTCACAGAATCTAATTTCATGATTCCTTCGTTTACTTCCGTTTCAGTGATTTTTGGAATGCGAAGAATATGGCGAACCGTTGCATCATCACCTTGACGAGCAACCATCTGAATGATATGATATCCAAACTTTGATTTGAACACCGGAGAAATTTGACCGGGTTTCAAACGGAATGCTTGACGCACAAAGGTTGGATCGAAATTCTTTTCGTTTCTATTGATAGAATATTGACCGCCATTGTTTTTACTTCCCGGATCGTCTGTATATAGAGTAGCAAGTGTTTCAAAACGAGCCTTTCCCGATTCTACTTGGCGTTTGTAGTCGGCTAATTCATCTTGTGCCAATACTTCAAAATCGCGACTGGCTTTAGGATAAATGAGCACCTCTCCTACTTCAACTTCACTTTCGTAAAAAGGTAAACTGTCTTTTGGAATTTTCTCCCAATACTCTTTTACTTCTTGTGGAGTGATGCGAACATTTTCAACTACCTTCTTTTTCATTTTGTTCGCCAACTCGTTATCGTAAATAGGTCTACGGAAATCTTCTTTTAATTGGTAAATGGTTTTACCGGCAATCTCTTCTACTGCTTCAACGGAACCGAGGTCTTGAACAAACTTACGAACGCGGTTTTCAATGATAGCGTCTACTTCTTCATCCGAAATGGTAATGGAATCTTTCTCTGCTTGCAAGGTAAGCGCCTTCATGATCAACATCTGATCGAGGAGATAGCATGGAGCACCTTCCGGAACGGGTTCGTTGCGACGTTGACGGTCGGAGATCTCGTTATAGATATCTGAACGAAGGATAATTTTGTCTCCAACAATGCCAACAATTTTATCGGCAATGATGGGACGTTGTGCCATGGCGGTTACTGAAACAAAAGCGGCCAGAACGAGTAGAGTTAATTGACGCATAATCAAAAATGATATTCTCAAAAATAGCTTTTCAAGAGGGTTTTGAGGAACAAAGCGTTCTTATTTAACAAGGTTTTTAACAAGAGATCCCAAAGGGGTTGCCTCCGGGATCTCTTTATTGGGTGTAGCTCAGTAATTAGAGCGTACGTTTTACTTCTTCAATTTCAAAGGCTTCTACGATATCGCCTACTCTGATGTCATTGAAATTCTTGATGGTTAAGCCGCACTCCATATTGGAGGCCACGTCTTTAACATCGTCCTTAAAGCGCTTGAGTGAGGCCAATTCTGCCGACTGTCCTTCGCCTTTGGGGAATTCCACGATACCATCGCGGATGATACGAATCTTCGAGTTTCTGCTGATCTTTCCTTCGAGAACATAACAACCGGCAACCGTGGCTTTGTCGAACTTGAATACGTTGCGCACTTCCACGTTGGCAGTAATTTTTTCTTGAATGGTAGGCTCCAACATCCCTTCCATCGCACTCTTGATTTCTTCGATGGCATTATAGATAATCGAGTACAGCTTGATTTCCACGCCTTCGTTTTCGGCCAAGCGAGCAGCTTGAGCTGAAGGACGGCAGTTGAATCCTAACAAGATGGCATCCGAAGCAGTGGCCAACAATACATCACTTTCAGTGATGGCACCCACCGCCTTGTGAACCACGCTCACTACAATTTCTTCCGTAGAAAGTTTCTGCAATGAATCGCTCAACGCTTCTACCGAACCATCCACGTCCCCTTTGATGATCAAGTTCAACTGCTTGAAGTTTCCAAGCGCCAAACGACGACCAATTTCATCGAGGGTAATATGTTTCTTAGTTCTGATACCTTGTTCACGTAATATCTGTGCTCTGCGGTTCGCTACTTCTTTTGCTTCACTTTCATCTTCGTACACTTTGAACTTCTCACCTGCTTGTGGTGCACCATTCAAACCGAGAATCAAAACCGGTGTTGAAGGAGGAGCCGTGTCTTTACGTTTGTTACGCTCATTGAACATCGCTTTCACACGACCATAATACTGGCCGGATACCACGATATCACCTTGTTGCAAGGTTCCGTTTTGAACCAATACTGTTGCTACATAGCCTCTACCTTTATCAAGCGTAGCTTCGATAATGGTACCGGATGCTTCTTTATCAGGATTGGCTTTCAAATCAAGCAATTCAGCTTCTAAAAGAATTTTTTCGAGCAATAGATCTACATTCAATCCTTTTTTAGCACTGAGCTCCTGACTTTGATATTTACCACCCCATTCTTCTACTAACAAGTTCATTTGAGAAAGTTGTTCGTAGATCTTTTGAGGATTGGCTCCGTCTTTATCGATTTTATTGATTGCAAAAATCATTGGAACACCCGCCGCTTGTGCGTGGCTGATAGCCTCCTTAGTTTGAGGCATCACGGCATCGTCGGCAGCTACTACAATTACTGCAATATCGGTTACTTTAGCACCACGAGCACGCATCGCCGTAAACGCTTCGTGACCCGGCGTATCTAAGAAAGCAATTTGCTTACCATTTGGTAGAGTTACTTCATAGGCACCGATGTGCTGGGTGATACCACCGGCCTCACCGGCTACTACGTTTGCACTACGGATATAGTCGAGCAAAGAAGTTTTACCATGGTCAACGTGACCCATGATGGTAACAATTGGAGCGCGGTGTGAAAGATCTTCTTCTGCATCTTCTTCCTCTTCTTCTTCCATTTCCATTTGCTTTTCCATATCGATGAACTCTACGGTAAAGCCAAATTCGTTTGCCACCAATTCAATTACTTCGGCATCGAGACGTTGGTTGATACTCACCATCAGTCCGAGGCCCATACACTTACTGATTACATCAGCGAAACTTACATCCATCAGATTAGCCAATTCGCTCACACTAATGAACTCAGTTACCTGAAGCTTCATATCCATTCCTTCTTCACCTCCGCCTTGTTCGGCTAGGCCTTGACGTTTTTCACGACGGTATTTCGCTTTCAAGCTCTTACCTCTACCGCCGGTACCGGCCAGTTTGGCTTGAGTTTCACGAATCTTATTTTGAATTTCTTTTTCGTCGATTTCTTTGGCCTCTCTTGGAGTGCGATCACGGTTTCCACCACGATTGTTTTGGTTGTTGCCGCCACGTCTGTCGTTATGGCGTCCACCACCTTGTTGATGACCTCCACCTTGGCCCGGTTGTCCGCCTCTGTTTTGCTGATCGCCGCGCTTGAATACTTGCGGGCCTTGCTGACCAGGGGGACGTCCTTGAGTTTGTTGTTGAGGTTGACCAGTGTTGTCGCGTTTTTCGATGGGAATACGCTTGCGCTTTCTCTTCTCATCGCCCGGTTTTGGACGGGTATCGCTATCAACAGGCAATTCAATTTTGCCGAGGATCTTAGGACCTTCTAATTTTTCTGCGCGAATGTTTTCGATCACAGGAGGTTGATCACTTTCGGGATCTTCAGAAGCTACCGGTTCTTCGGCGGGAATTTCCGCTTTAGGCTCTTCTACTTCTGCTACAGGAGGAGGAGTTGGTTGAACCGGCGCAGGAGCTGGTTCCGCTTCTTCTTCTTTCTTCTTCGCGGTTTTCTTTGGACGGGTAGAAGAATCGATGGCCGATAAGTCGATTTTATCGAAAACTTTTGGACCTTCAATTTCAGGAGCTTCCACTTTTACAACAGGAGCTTCTTCTACTTTCTTCTCTTCAACCTCCACTTTTGGCTCCACTACAGGAGTTACAGGAGCCGCCACAGGGGCTTCTTCTGCTTTTGGAGTTGATTCCTTTTTAGTTTGTGCTGCCGCCTCTTCATCTTTCTTCTTCTTAGCCTCAATGCTTCCTTTTGGAAGATCGATCTGGTCGCTTTTCAGCTTCGCCACTTTATCACTTTGAAACTCCTGCTGTAAGCTACGGTACATTTCTTCAGTGATTTTGGAAGTGGGTTTCAGATCGTCTCTGTTAAAACCTTTGGCAGCAAGAAATTCAATGATGGTGTCTTGTCCAACATTGAACTCCTTGGCAGCAGCCAACAATCTAGGTAATTTAAGTTCTGACATTCAGTTATTTTAATGTTTCTAAAGCAACACTACCGACAGATGGCAGTATGCTTATTCTTTTTCAAATTCTTCTTTTAAGATTCTTCTAACGTCGGTGATGGTTTCTTTTTCAAGATCAGTTCTGCGTTCGAGTTCTTCAGCGGTCAATTCCAATACGCTTCTAGCCGTATCGCAACCTACACGCTTCAATTCGTCGATGATCCATGTTTCAATTTCATCACTGAATTCATCGAGGTCGATGTCGAATTCATGATCTTCACCTTCGTTATCGCGGAATACATCGATGCTAAGACCGGTTAATTCCTGTGCCAATTTGATGTTTACCCCTTTCTTACCGATGGCTAAAGAAACCTGGTCGGGTTTGAGGTATACATTGGCGTGTTTGTTTTCTGTATCGAGATCAATAGTTGTAATACGAGCAGGCGTGAGTGAACGTTGAATCAACAATTGAGTATTGCTGGTCCAGTTGATCACGTCGATGTTTTCGTTTTTCAATTCACGAACGATACCATGGATACGGCTACCTTTCATACCTACGCAAGCGCCCACCGGATCGATACGATCGTCGTAACTTTCAACAGCTACTTTTGCACGCTCACCCGGTTCACGAACGATCTTTTTGATCACGATCAATCCGTCAAAAATTTCAGGCACTTCAATCTCCAATAATTTCGCGAGGAACAAAGGAGAAGTACGAGAAAGAATGATCACAGGTGCGTTGTTTTTCAATTCAACTTTCTTCACAACGGCACGTGTGTTTTCACCTTTCTTGAAATAATCTTGTGGAATTTGCTCCGATTTTGGAAGGATCAATTCGTTTCCTTCTTCGTCGATCAACAAAATTTCCTTTTTCCAAACCTGATATACTTCAGCGGTGATGATATCGCCCACGCGATCACCGTATTTTTTAACCAATACGTTCTTTTTCAAATCGCTGATACGGCTTGCCAAGGTTTGTTTAGCGGCAAGGATTGCACGGCGACCGAAATCGAGGATGTTTACTTCTTCATACAATTCTTCCCCTACTTCGAAGTCAGGTTCAATTTTCACTGCTTCGCTGTAGGCAACTTCAGCCAAAGGATCATTTACGGCTCCGTCTTCCACAATTAGGCGACGGCGGATGATTTCAAGGTCACCTTTCTCTGCGTTCACAATTACGTCGAAGTTGTCATCGGCACCATATTTCTTACGCAATAGGGTTTTGAATACATCTTCTACTACTTTCATCATCGTAGGGCGATCAATGTTTTCCGCCTCTTTAAAATCGTGGAAAGCTTCTATCAGATTAATACTTGCCATAATCTTTTGTTTTTACATCCGGTAAACCGGTATTTTAAAATACTACCTGAAGTTTGGTTGATTTTATGTTATCGAATAAGAATTCGTGCGCTAGCACTTCTTTCTTTTTGTTTTTTCCTTTTACTTCTTCAACAGTGATTCCTTCTTCTGTGGCAGCTAACAGCTTGCCTTCTACTTTCACGCCATCTTTTAGAATCACTTCTACCGGGCGACCAACATTCTTTACGTATTGACGATGAAGTTTAAGGGGTTCATCTAAACCGGGAGATGAAACTTCCAATGAAAAGTCATCATTGGGGAAGAGTTTCATTTCTTCCAATTGTTTGTACAATGGTCGGTTGATAGAAATACATTTTTCAATGGTAATTCCCTGGTCACCGTCGAGGTATACTTTCACGTTATTGGTAGGTTTTATTTTCACTTCTACCAAAAAGTACTGAGGTTGATCTGCCAGCAGGTCTAAAATCAGTTTCTTAATAATGTCTATTGCTTGATCTGCATTCATAACCGAAAAATAAAGAAGGGAACGTCCCCGTTCCCTTCTATCTTCAAATCCGAGGCAAAGGTAAGGTAAATAGCCTATTACTTCCAAAAAGCATTCAAAATCAGGCTTAGAAATGACTTTAGTCCTAGTATTTTGTGGTAAGATTTACGGAACTTGAGAGAAATTGAGTGTATGTCACAACCGGAAAATCTTGGATCCTTCTTCAAACAGGTGCAGGAATTATTGATGGATTATGTAAATACCAGGCTGGAGACGGCCCAATTAAAGGCCGTTCGTTCGATCTCACAAATCCTTGGAACCCTTATCTGGATTATCATTTCCTTGTTTTTAGTGTTTTTGGTGATCATTTTTGTAGGACTTGTTGTAGGGTTTTGGTTCACCCAAATCACCGGAAGTTATATTGCCGGATTCGCAATAGCCACCGGATTCATTGTACTGTTGCTAATTTTGGCCACATTGCTTCGTAAAGTATTGTTTATCAATCCATTGATCAGACTTTTCCTTCAAAAATCTCAGGAAACAGAGGAATAAAATCATTTTTTATGAGTAAGAGAATTCGGAGTCTTAACGATTTAAATCTGAAAATCAGCGAGTTAGAGTTGAAACAAAAAACCTTGGAAATGGACTTAGAGCAAAAGTGGGAGTATTTTCAAGACAATAGCGGGAAGCTGCTAAAAAACTCTCTGAAGCCCGGTGTAGACGCGGTGAAAGAGAGCTTTATGGGGCATGTTGTGGGCAGTTTTTTGAAGCACGATAAGGTGCAGGGATGGATGGATCGAGTGTTTGACAAGCTGTTTTCGTGAGTTTTATTCAATTTTCACACTCCCAAATTGTCTAATTGGCAAATTAGAACTACCGTTTTGTTAAAACCCCACCAATCATCCTCCA
Organism: Chitinophagaceae bacterium UBA3961; assembly: GCA_002385265.1. Taxonomy (GTDB): domain Bacteria; phylum Bacteroidota; class Bacteroidia; order Chitinophagales; family Chitinophagaceae; genus Endoryza; species Endoryza foliicola. The sequence goes on along the minus strand of DGDD01000300.1, from coordinate 29,460 downwards.
ACTACAGTAACTTTACGCCATCATGACTTGGTCAACCGTTTTATGGATCCTTTTGGGGTATTTTGTTTTCAGATTTGTCTTCAATTTTCTGATTCCTGTTATTCGCGCTACACGTCAATTCAAACGTCAGGTGCGTACTTTTCAAGAAACCATGCAGCAGCAATATGGACCGCAGCAGCAGGAGCCTGCTTATGTAAAAACACAATCGAATTCCAATCGCGCTAAGAATGCTTCGGATGATGATTATATCGATTTTGAAGAGATCAAAGAGTGAAGAGAAGTGGTGAGTTTTGGGTTTGAGGGATTAGGCGATAGGCTTTAGGCGTTGGGCTTTAGAAAATACATTCACCGCTGAACGCAAAGATTTCGCAAAGCCCCCCTGTTCTTCCCCCTGTTCTTTTTCACTGCAGCGGCGCAGCGACCGCAGCGTTTGCGCAGCTCTCCTCTTCTCCTCTCTTCCTCGTTCCTCACTTCCTCCCTCCTCTATCCTCACTCCTCCCTCCTGTACAACGGCTGTTTCATTATTAATTATTAATTATCAATTACCTCCGTCACATCCATTCCTCCCGTTAAATGAAACCCTTGTATTCCGGCGCTGATAGCTGCTTCTACATTTACTAAGGCATCGTCGATGAACAGTGTTTCTTCTTTGTTCAAATTATGATCGTTTACCACTTTTAGGTAGGAGGCAATATCCGGCTTGCGAATCATTACAATGTGAGAGTAATAGGCTTGTTCGAACAATTCATCCATGTTAAAGGCGTAGCGCTTTTCAAAACTTGCCTTGAAAGATTCGAGGTGAATGCCATTTGTATTGCTAAATAAAAAGATTCGGTAGTTGGCGGGGAGTGCTTTCAACCAATTGAGTCGGTGTTCAGGGAAATCGAGCAACATAGCATTCCATGCTTCAATGATTTGTTCTTCTGAAACAGCTGATGACAATTCTGCTTTTATAGCGGCAACAAACTCTTGATCGCTGATGGCCCCTACTTCGTATTCTTTGAAATAAGAAGCAGCATGCCCTATTCGAAAGTATTCATCAATATTGGTAAAGCCCAATTCACGAAAAGCATCCAAACTTTTGTTGACATCGAGATTCAAGAGTACGCCACCCAGATCGAATATGATGTTTCTAATTTGATTCATGTTGTTATTTTATTCCCGCTGTACGTTCGGCTAGTGGTGCCAAAGTTGGCAAGTTACTGCTGGTTGTTTGAAGATAGAAATAGGCCACTGAACTGTAATCGTCTACACGATAAAAATTTACCCAACCTTTTGGAAAATCTGCATCAGTAATAGCAGGAAGTTTCTTTAACTCAAATAAATTGGTATAACCGTTTTCACCATCAACAGAAATTGGAATCACTGGTAAGCCCTTTAAAAAAGCAGCCTTCACTTCTGTATCTTCTCCACCTCCAATTTCTTGTAAGCGAACGCTGATCTCATTTTTGAAATACACGGCATCGGGTAAATGCCAGCGATAAAACCCGTAGGTTTTCAAACTATCGCTTGCTACGGGGCAACCTTGATACCAGTTTGAAAATGCCGATAATCCCCATCCTGTTCCGATATAATCTTCTGTTCCTGTACCGTTGATGGTAGGATACTTACTATCGCCATCGATATACATTTTTACTTCGCCTTCTCCCCACCAAGTATTGCCGTATTCTTTGTTTGCAAAAACGCCTACACTTACTCCAAGAAATCTTCCATTTCCTTTTAAGCCGGGAAGAATTTCATAGTCTTTCTTGAGTGGATTGTTGGCTTGTCGATTCCAAAATGCATGAAAATATTGAGCATTGGCCGGTAAGGAAGGCACTTTAATAAAGTCGATATCGAAATAAAGCATTTTCTGATCTTCAGTCCCTTCATTGATCAATAAAACTCTGGCTCCTTTACGAAAAGGCATGGGAATAAAACAATTGTAGGACCGCCCTTCAGGACTGGCAAACAGAGCCGATTGAAAGGCCACAGTTTTGCCGGTATTGGCGACAAAGAAATCTCCTAGGGGTACATCTACAGCCGGCTTTGCATCACCATCCCAAAACATTTGTAACCTCAAAGAACGAAGCATTTTAGGTTCTCTGTTTCTTATAGTACACCAAATGCGTTGTATGATTCCTGTTCCTTTTACATCGAGCAATACTTTGGTTTCTCCGGCTTTTACGGATGCGAATGCAGCTCCTTTGGCTTCCTTGTTTCTTTGGCCACCTGCATTTTTGATTCCGTTTAAATTTTCAAAACTGCTCCATCCGGTAGTGGCTTGAGCTGGTTTCAGATAAAGTTCTTGAGCAGAAACAGAAATGGCTGCAGTAAGCACTGCAGCCATTAAGAATGATTTACGAATCATATGAAAGGTTTGTTAGCATGTTAGTTTGTCAACTTGAACGCCGCTTTTTGTGTTTCGGCGGAATTGGTTCCAATGAACAATTCGTAATCGCCGGTTTCATTCACAAACTGCAGCGCGCTGTTGTAGAATTTTAAATCGTTAGAATGTATGATGAAAGTTACTTCTTTTGATTCACCTGCTTTCAAAAATATTTTCTGAAATCCTTTCAGTTCACGCATGGGTCTTGAAATAGAACCTACCACATCACGCAAATACAATTGCACCACTTCTTCTCCATCGAATGAACCGGTATTCTTTACGGTTACAGTTGCTTTAATGGTCCCTCCAATTTTCAAGCTGCTCGCCGAAAGGCTTACCGTACTGTATTCAAATTTTGTATAGCTCAATCCGAAACCAAAAGGGAACAGTGGTTGATTGGGAATATCGAGGTAGTTCGATTTGAATTTCGAAAACTCTTCGTTGTTGTAGGGTCGGCCTGTATTCAACATGCTGTGGTACACAGGAATTTGACCTACTGAATAAGGAAAAGACGCCGAAAGCTTACCTGAAGGATTATACGCACCAAACAATACATCGCCCACTGCATTACCACCTTCGGTACCGCCAAACCACACATTAAGGATGGCGTCCATATTCGCAGCTTCCCAATTCAAAGTCAAAGGACGTCCGGTATATAGTACCATTACAATGGGTTTACCGGTTGCTTTTAAGGCATGTAACAGTTTCTTCTGGCTGGGTTGAATATCTAAGCTTGCCATGGAAGATGCTTCTCCTGTCATATCAGCTGCTTCTCCCACTACTGCAACAATCACATCACTTTTAGAAGCAGCTTCCAATGCTTCTTTTATCATTTCATCAGGAGAACGCTTATCAATTTCAATTTCAGTTCCAAATACGTTGATCTTTTTTGCAAATATTGGATCATCTGAAAGATTGGCGCCTTTTGCATACAACACATTTGTTGATCCCGCACTTGCTTTAATTCCTTCCAAAACAGTAACTGATTTATCGTGTTGCCCTGCTACGCTCCAAGTACCTAACATGTTTCTTCTGCTGTCGGCCAAGGGACCCACTACCGCGATAGTGCCGTTTTTCTTTAAAGGAAGTAATTGCTTTTCGTTTTTTAATAAAACAAACGTACGGGCTGCAATCATACGAGCTTCTGCGCGATTGGCAGCGCTCAAGATTTCGTTCTTTGCTCTGTCTTCACTACAATAGCGATACGGATCATCGAATAAACCAAGATCGTATTTTGCTTCAAGTACGTGACGACAAGCTGTTTCAATTTGCGCTAGTGTTACTTTTCCCTCTTTCAATGATTTTTTAAGAGTGGTCAAGAATCCTTCTCCTACCATGTCCATTTCTAAACCGGCGTTCAAGGATTGAGCTGAAACTGCCTGCAAGTCACCTACACCGTGATTGATCATTTCATTTACAGAAGTGTAATCACTTACAACCATTCCTTTAAAACCCCATTGCTTTCTCAATAAATCTGTGAGCAACCATTTGTTACCGGTTGCGGGAACGCCGTCGATTACATTGAAAGAACTCATCACCGTTCCTACTCCAGCTTCTACTGCAGCTTTATAAGGGGGAAGGTATTCGTTGTACATACGCACTTTACTCATGTCAACGGTATTGTAATCACGTCCTCCTTCTGCACCACCATATAATGCAAAGTGTTTTACACAAGCCAAGAGGGTATTGTTTTTTGAAAGATCGTCTCCTTGATATCCTTTCACCATTGCTTTGGCGATTTGAGAACCGAGGTAAGGGTCTTCACCATTGCCTTCTGAAATACGTCCCCAGCGTGGGTCGCGGGAGATATCGACCATGGGAGAGAAAGTCCAATTCAATCCATCGGCGGTGGCCTCATTGGCTGCAATGCGCGCACTGCGTTCAATCAAAGCCATGTCCCAACTTGCCGACAATCCGAGGGGAATGGGGAATACGGTTTTATGACCGTGGATCACATCCAATCCGAAAATCAGCGGAATGTGTAAACGACTTTCTTTAACTGCGATTTCTTGTGCTTGACGAATTTTAGCAGGACCATCAATTCCAAACAGACCGCCAACTTGACCTTTTTTCAATTTGGCTTCCACATCGCTGCTCACAACAGAGCCGGTAACTGCTCCGCCGGGTGTTACTAGATTGAGTTGACCGATCTTTTCATCGAGGGTCATTTGCTTCATCAAGTTGCTGATGAAGGCGGCTTTTTTTTGTGCAGCTGTTTGTGCTACAGCGGTAGTAGCAATAAGTAAAGAAGCTGCAATAAACAATGATCTCATTTCTTGTTGTTTTACTTGTCTTTGATTAGAATGGGCTTGATGATAGGAATCCAAATTGCGTATCCTTTGGGATTCATATGCAAATTATCTTGTATAAAGATATCGGGTCTTGGATTACCATCGGGTAATAACATTGGCGAATACACATCAAGGTAGCCACTATTGGGTTGCGATTGAATATAAGCAGCAATGGCCGCATTCGCTACCTGGTATTTAGGCATGAGTCTTTTTCTTGCCACACTAGGTTTCATTGAAACATAATGAAATGGAATACCCGGATATAAAGATCTCGTATAAGTATAGAACATTTTGAAACGCTCTACAACTGTTTCAACAGACACCGAATCGGAAGCCGCAAAATCATTCTCCCCGCAATACATTACAATTTGCCGGGGTTTGTAAGGTTTTAGAATGTCTTCTTTGTAGAAGATCATGTCTTGAATTGTAGCTCCACCAAAAGCACGGTTTACAATGGTGTATCCAGGGAAGGCAGCTTGCAGTCCACTCCACAAACGGAACGAGGAGCTTCCAATGAATAAAATTGGATTTGCCGGCGGAGGAGCAACGCTGTCTTTCTTTTTGAAAGCCTGTATTTCATCCCAAAAAGCCGGCTTCGCTTGCTGTGCTGTTGCTACCTGAACCAACAACAAGGCAAGCACAACTAATTTCCATTTCATGATTCCTATTTTCATTTTGTACGATTTAATTTTTAGTAAGTCGTTTTTCAATGGCTTCATCAATACTCCAAGAACCGGGGCCGGTGAAGATGAACATAATCGCTATCATGGCAAACAAAAACGGATGTTGATCTTCATAGTAAAACTTACCATTCCCAATTTTGAAGCAGATGATCAGCATTACTGCCGCCATGGATAATGCATTCAAACGAGTAAGCAAGCCTACTGCCAACAGCAGTCCATTTACAAACTCTAATCCTTTTGCTAAATAAGCCATAAATAAGGGAGCAGGAAAAGTTTTTACTGTATCCCATGTAGCGTATTCATGCATCAACTTGGAATCGAATATGTCTTTTCCATGATACATCATTAGCAAACCGGTAATGATTCGCATGACCGCAATGCCTCTTTCAAATTGAAAAGGAGCTGTAGAGAATAATTTTTTCATGTTAGGTTTGTTCGTTTATATCATGGGCCAAGGGAAACTCGACTGTAAGGTAATTTTCTTTCCTTGATCAGAAGAAGCTCTGGCCGCTTCAATAATTTCCAACACATGCAATGCATGATAGGCATTAATTCGAGGTTCAGTTTGTGTGGCCAGTGCAGTAGCAATTACGGATGCACCTTGCTGCCAAACATAAGTACCCGGATCAGGAACATGCACTACTGGTGGTTCGGTCCAAGAGGTGGCCAATTCTACCCCAAAAGGAGCCCAATCGTAACCAATCAATCCCATATTACCATGAGAACCCCAAATTTTAATGGTATGATTTTTTTGACCTTTTCCTTCGTGACCATAAGGATCAAAATAATTGAAGCCGCATTGAATGTGACTCATGACTCCTTTTCCATGATCAAGAATAATATGCGCATTGTCTTCCGCTTTTACATCAATGGTTCCTTTATCGTCAACGGTTCTTTTGGGAGTAACAATAGAAGTCATGGCCATTACGGCTTTGGCCGGTCCTAATAAACCGGTTAATGTAGCAATATTGTAAACGCCTAAATCGGGTAAACTACCTCCACCTTTTTCATAGAAGAAAGCCGACCAAGTAGGACCGGTATGACCATAGTGGGCATGTGCAGTGGCTACGGTACCGAGGGTCCCCTTTTTTAGTTGTTCGCTCATGAAGGCGAATTGAGGACTGTTTACAACAGCAGGTGCACCCCAGAAACGGAGTTTTTTTGATTCGGCTAATTCCAACAATGCCTTGCCACCTGCGTAGGAATTGGCCATTGGCTTTTCACTCCAAACATTTTTGCCTGCAGTAAGCGCTTTTCTATTCAAATGTTCGTGTTCTTGCATGTCAGTGAGATTCACTAACAAATCGAAAGCCGCTCCATTCAACAAGGCTTCAATAGAAGCATACTTATTAGGGATGGAATATGTTTTTGCTTTTTCTTCCGCTCTATCAAACTTTCGATCGCAACAACTCACGAGTTCAACATATTCGCATTTAGACAGATGGGGCAAGTATTGTGTTGAAACCGATCCACACCCAATTACGGCAATGCGTATCTTTTTTTGTGGCAACTCATTAATTGAGGCTATTGATCCTAATAATGAAGCTATGCCGGCCATGGCTGTTTGCTCCAAGAATAGTCTGCGATCCATATGGCATTTATTTTACGTGAGGGCTTTTGAATCCCAATTTCTTCAATCCACGTTGAATTTCCGGATTGCTCATAAACAATTTCCACAAGAGGCCGGTACGGTAGTTTTCTATCATAACAATAATAGGGCCCTGATCGATGGCCAAATAACTTTTTGCAGTCCAGTCTTTTGTTTCATTGAATGCATCTACAAAACCATACTCACCGAATATCTTATTGCCTTTGTTGTAATAAAAGTTTTTCAAGGCTTGCATGCTGTATTCCGGTGTATAAGGAAAGGCGCTTAAGGCGGCAGTTGGAGTGATCGTACCATTGTCGTTGGTAGGAGAATGGGCATCGTATCCATTATAAGTATCGCTAGCGGTTAAGCCCCAACAATCGGGACCGTAGCCTTTGAAGCTATTTGGATTGCGCACGCAATGCTCACGATTGATGAGCGTATGATTTCTATTCTGTTCCCAGTAATCGGCATAACTATCGGAAAGACCTCTTGGATCGAGTCCAAGGAATGAATAATGGGAGAAGAAAAGAGGTCCGCCGTAATCGAATCCCAGCGGCAATTTAATGCCGTAGAACTCTTTCCCATTTTTGAAAAAATTACTTTGAGCCCAGCCTCTGTGGTATACGGATGCGGCTACAGGGTAGCGTTCGGAACTAGCCGCCAGTACATACATGATCAAACACTCATTGAATCCACGCACCGGAAAATTCATAGCCCAGCCATTGTTGGGACTCCAATGCCAATACAATACTTCTTGTCCTTCCTTGGTAAACCAATCCCATTCTATTTCATTCCATAGCCAACCAATTCTGTTTCTCAGTTCTCTTTCTACCGGATTGTTTGGGTTGTTGAAATATTGACGTGCGCAAAGCAATCCTTCGAACAGGTATGAAGTTTCTACCAAGTCGGCACCATCGTCCTTCCTACTGAATTTGATAGTTTTACCTGTAGCACCATCGAGCCAGTGGGGGAATGCGCCATGATAAGAATCTGCTTTCAATAAAAAGTTCACCATCTTTAACAAGAACTTCGCAGCAGTATCGCGTGTGATCCACTTTCTTTCAGTTGCTACAATAATTGACATCACTCCGAAACCGGTTCCACCCGATGTTACCACTTCATTGCCATAATCGTACGCAACATTGCTCCGTTCGCGCGACAATCCGCTTACCGGATGTGCAAAGTCCCAGAAGTATTTAAACGTTTGCTTTTGAACGAGGTCGAGCAATGCTGAATCGGACATAAGTTCCGGCTTTACTTCGCCGGATTTAACGAGAGGTTTTGCCGGGCGAGCAACTTGTGCAATGGAAATGAAGGACATGCTCGATGCGAGCAATAGAAAGCAGATTTTTTTCATATGTGCAATTTGTTTACCAAACAATAGTGCTTACACTATTGGCATTTAAGCTTACCGTAAAAGTTTTTCCTTTACCGGAAACTCGAATGGTAGTATTGGCTTTATTTTCGTTTAATACAATCAAGACTGTTTTCCCGGGGGGTGTTACACATGCCACCGTACTGATATTTTCAGCTTCAGAGCTGTAAATTCTTTTCGACCCTGCGGGAATAAATTTTGATGCATGGGATACTATATAGTAGGATACGTTGCGTTGAACATCATTTTTATTGATCGTAAGCGCCCCTTTACATTCCGTGCAACCACCAGGAGTATGCGGATTGAACTGCGGGTCGTTAGCTAAGTTCCACTCCAACGCTATTTTGCTGTAGTTCCGAAGTGTTCCAATGATCACGTTTTTGACATGCCATTGCAGGTCGCCATCGAAGGTTCCTTTTGAGCCGGTCCACTGTTCGGTAAAATAGAGATTTTTATCTGGGTGCGCTTTTTTTACCACAGATAAAGCGTCGGGTGTGCCGTTGTAAAGATGAAAAGCGGATCCATCAATGTATTGTCGTGCTTTTTGATCGTTCAGAATGGTGATGGGGTATTGCGGATTGTCGCAATTATGATCCCATACAATGATCTTGGTTTTGATTCCATTTTTTCGAAATGCAGGGCCGAGGTGGTCTCTAATAAATGCTGCAGATTCTTCTGCACTTACTACCATACTAGGGTCGTTGCCACCATGTTGAGGTTCGTTTTGTGGCGTAAGGGCATCGATGTTGATGCCTTTGGCTTTCATGGCCAAGATGTATTTTACCAAATAGCGCGCATAAGTTTCATAGTATTGAGGAAGAAGAGAGCCGCCAACATAGGATTGGTTTGATTTCATCCAAATAGGAGCGGTCCAAGGGGAGGCCATTATTTTAATGCCGGGTTGGATGGCTTTGATTTCTTTCAAAAGAGGAATAAGGCCGGTACCGTGTGCGTCATCTTCCTTAAGTGTGAAGTTTTTTAACTCGGGATCGCTAGCTCCTTTTTCAACTTCGTCGTAGGTAAAGGAATGATCATGCAAATCGGAAGCGGCTACGCTGATCCGTAAGTAAGAAATTTTGATTCCTTGATTGCCGAACAATTCTTGAAGCAGGGCTTTTTTGGTAGCCGGATTCAATTGGTTGATCAATTGCGCTGAACCGCCGGAAAGTGTGTACCCAAAACCATCGATGGTTTGAAAGGTTTTGGCCGGATCAACGGTTATGGTTACCGACGCCTGGCTGGAGGGAGCGTTTGATACCTTTTGAAGTAAAGTTGTTTGATTGGCAGTAGTGGTCCATACTTGGGGGCTTTGACCCAAAGAATTTAAAGAAAGCAGGGTTAAGAAGCCCGGCAAAGCATTCGTTAGGAACTTTTTCACGATCGAAATATAGGTTGTGTTGTGTGCTGTAAGGTAACAAAAAATAGTGGGTTAGGAACTTAATTTCCAATCGCTTAGCTGAATTGCAAAAGGTATCGGGAATTTTGCTATTTTTGCAGCCGATTTCGATGGTTTTGGCTGTTGAAATCATTCTCTGCAAAGAGAGCGGACCTTTAGCTCAGACGGTTAGAGCATCTGACTCATAATCAGAGGGTCGTTGGTTCGATCCCAACAAGGTCCACTGCTTTAAAAGCCTTTCGAATTCAATTTGAAGGGCTTTTTTATTGCAAGATCCAATTCAATTGCTTTTGGATTTTATAGCAGCAAAGTGAGCTGATCGGAAAACTGAGAAAGGCCAATTCTTTTATAAATGGAAAGCATTTCAATTGGTGAAATTGGAGGGTTTTTCTTGTATTTAATCATTTCTAAAAATGCATCAAGCGCTAAATCCGGATACTTTATAATGATATCAGCTAAAAATGTATCTGCTGTTTTAGTTGTAACTTCGAAAGTTTTGAGATAACTCTCCGGAAAGTCTTTTAGATTGTTGGTTACAATAATTGACGACTTTGAAACAATTGCTGCTGCCAACACATGACAATCATTTTGATCAGGGAGTGTTAATTGATCCGTTAAGAAGTGGTAATCTTTTACAAAAGCGTTGGGAAAAGCATAATTAGCTCTCTCCACTAATCCTGTTGCTTGATTTTCTGAAATACCTTTTTTTATCAAAATGCGCTTCCATTCCTGAAAAATATGCTCTGTCCAATGAGGAATAAACAGATCATAGTGTGCAAACCAAAATAAGATGTCACGAACAATAACGGGATAAATTACATTGGTATCCAACACCACTTTTTGTTTTTCTCTATGTATCATAAACTCCTATCTCTTCATCTGTTTTCATGATCTCTATTAGTTGCTTTCGCTGAGCTATTTTCATAAGTTTTTGATAAGCTAAAACATCTTCGTAACGAACTCTGCGATGCCTACCAATCTTAACAAAAGGTATTTTTCCTTCTTCCAACAGTTTCACAAAAAATGGCCTAGAACACCCTAATAGCTCCGAGGCAGCTTGTGTTGTTATTTCAACGTTCTGTGCATTTATAGCCACAGACCTCCCTTTGCTCATCAACCTTAAACTCTCCGCTAGTATTTTTATAGCCTCTGAAGGCAGTGTAAGTTTGAGATTGGCTTCAAGTAGTTCAACCGACACTACTGCGGTCAATTCTTGTTCTACGAGAGGTTTTAAGACACTATAGGCCTCGTTTGCCAGCTCTTGGTCTATTAAAGTACTCTTTGGGGATTGCTTCAATTGATTCATAGCGAATTCTATTTAACCCAATTTAACGAAATATTCGAATTATTCAAAATATACGAAACAATATTGGAAGCCTTTACAAAACTACGATCAATTGAAATTCAATAGTTTAACTATAGGAAATGGGGTTGTACAACACAACTCTTTCTAGAAATGACGTTCCTAGATTACAAGCCGGTTCTTTCGTAATGAAAATTTGGATTCTGATAAAACTCTGTCTTCGGTCTGACCTAACTCATCTCATTTCAAGCACATCGTAAATAGCTTTGTATCATGATTTCACAATCGCTTTTGAGCAAATACAACGTGCCGGTTCCACGATACACCAGTTATCCAACCGTGCCGTTTTGGAAGGAAGAAATAGATGTACAACAGTGGGAAAGAACGATTGCCAAAAAATTGCAAGAAGCCAATGCCGGCGATGGAAGCAGTTTATACATCCACTTGCCCTTTTGCGAATCGCTTTGTACCTACTGTGGATGCAATAAGAAGATCACAACCCAACACAGTGTAGAACATGAATACATTGAGGCATTGAAAAAAGAATGGAAGATGTACCTCCGATTACTAAACGGTGAACCCTTGTTATTAAGGGAGCTTCATCTAGGAGGCGGTACCCCTACTTTCTTCTCACCGGAAAATTTAAATGCCTTCTTGAGTGAGTTGCTGAGTGATTGTACGATTCACGAAGACCGTGAATTCAGTTTTGAAGGCCACCCGAACAATACTACCATTGAGCATTTGCAAACCCTGTACAATTTAGGGTTTCGTAGAGTCAGCTATGGAGTTCAAGACCACGATGCTACTGTTCAAACCATTATTAACCGCATTCAACCTTACGAGAACGTAGTAGCAGCCGTTGAAAACGCCAGAAAGATTGGATATGAATCGGTGAATTTTGACTTGATCTATGGCCTGCCTATGCAGAACCTAGAAAGCATGAAAAAAACCATTGAGCAAAGTTTAGTACTGAAGCCGGATCGGGTGGCCTTTTACAGCTATGCACATGTGCCTTGGACCAGCAAAGCGCAACGACTTTTTGATGAATCACACTTGCCTGATGCCTCACTGAAAATTGGTCTTTATCAGTTGGGAAAAGAGTTGTTTCAAAAAGCCGGCTATGAAGACATTGGCATGGATCATTTTGCCTTGCCACATGATCAATTGCAGATCGCTCGAAAAGAAGGTCGTTTGCATAGAAACTTTATGGGCTATACTACTCAACAAACGTCTACGCTTATTGGACTGGGAGTTTCTAGCATCTCTGATTCCGGTAACGCCTATGCGCAAAATCATAAAACGCTTCACGATTACTACGAATCAATTGAAAACGGAGAATGGGCTGTTACGAAGGGATATTTCTTAACGGAAGAAGATGTGGCGTTTAAGAAATATATACTGGATATCAGTTGTAAAGGAACTACTAAGTTCAATCTAAACGATCTTGAATTAATTAGAGTTTACTCGATTAATGAACTAGAGAAGCTAAAAAACGACGGGATGATCAATTATGATATAAACGGAGTTCAAGTAACTACCCTTGGCTCATCCTTCATTCGAAATATTTGTAAGTGTTTTGATCTGCATCTATCAAGAAAGGGTTCGGAGAAGTTTAGTCGAGCAGTATAACAAACAAATATTGAGACCACAGATTCTACAGATTAAACAGATAGACACAGATTTTGTGCTTGGAAGTTTTGGAGATTAGGCTTTAGGAGTTAAGACCAAAAACATCTTCGCAAACCAAAACAACTTTTTTTGATCTACTGCTTTACCCCACAAGGCCACCCCCTGTTCTTCTTCTTGTTCTTTCTTGGTTCTCTAAAGCCCTTTAATTACTCTCTTAGCTTTTTATACACTTTAATTGCTAGCATCAATACTAACACTAGAAACACCATTCCTACTATGCCCCAAACCATGCTAATGGCGCTTTTTACCGTTGCGAGCATTACGATGGCAATGAGGAAAACGGTGGCAACTTCGTTCCACATGCGCAACTGTTGGGAACTGTATCTATAGAGGCCCGCTTGTTCTTGTTTGTAAATACGATGAAGTGAAAAATGATAGAGGTAGAGAAAGAATACCAAGATCAATTTAATGAAGGCCCATTTACCTGCAGGTTCTAACAATTGGGTATGCCAATTGCCTTTGAAAAGCACGGTAAGTCCAAGCACCAATGTAATGATCGCCGAAGGCCAGGTAATTCCTAGCCACAAGCGTCGCATCATTATTTTAAACTGTGCTTGAAGAATTGATTTCTCCGGATCGGGTTTATCATTGGCTTCAGTGGCATAAATAAATAAGCGGGGCATGTAAAACATACCGGCAAACCAAGTTACTACAAACACTATATGCAGTGCTTTGAGATAATAATAAGCCATGGAAGGTTTTTAAGCGAGCAGCATTTCCGTTTGTCCTGCACTGATTTCCTCCACCCAAGTAGCGATAGTGTTGACCCATTGCTCATCGGTATTCAAACAGGGAATCATCGTGAACTCCTCTCCGCCCGCTTCCAAAAATATGTGTTTTCCTTCTTCTGCAATCTCTTCGAGTGTTTCTAAACAATCGCTTACAAAAGCCGGACAAGCAATAGCAATTCTCTTTACTCCTTCTTTTGGTAGCTCAGCTAATCGGGCAGCAGTATACGGTTGAAGCCAAGGATCACGTCCCAAGCGACTTTGAAAGGTTTGTTCCACTTTTTCTTTTGGAAGTCCGAGCGCTTCTTGAACGAGATCTGTGGTTACAAAGGTTTGATGGCGGTAGCATACTTTATGCGCAGCAGAAGGCACGTTACAACAATCATTTACTTTCAAACAGTGTGTTCCGGTACAATCGCTTTTCTTCACATGTCGCTCCGGAATACCATGGTAACTCAATACCAGCTTATCGAATTCTTTGTTCAGATAAGGCTTTATAGAATCGGCCAAGGCCTTGATATAGGCAGGATGATCGTAGTAAGGCTTGATTGTTTTTACGGTAGAGCTGTAGCCCGCTTTCTTGTGCAACTCTTCGAACTGCACAACAGCCGTTTCATAACTACTCATTGCATAATGTGGATACAAAGGCACCAATACTATCTCTTTCAAATCGGGATAGGTATGATGTATCTCTTTTAAAACACTCGGAGTAGAAGGATTTCCATAACGCATAACAATGCGAACGGGATCTTGCAGTTTAGATTGAACAGCCGTTAACAATTGTTTTGTGAGTACAATTAAAGGAGAACCCTCCTTTGTCCAGATAGATCGATATGCTTCCGCCGACTTAGGAGCTCTGAAAGGCACGATGATGCCGCCTACCAAGAGTTTCCGCACCAGAAATGGAATATCAATCACACGCTCGTCCATTAAGAATTCATTCAAATACCTACGAACATCCTTAACTTCTGTGGAATCGGGTGAACCTAAGTTCATTAAAACAATTACTCTGCTCATAAACTTCAAAAGTATAAATAACAAATTTTTATATCCATTTTCTCTGTCACTGAATTGTCAAAATCTTTGAATCAATTGAATGAATTTCATCATGAAAATCAGTGACTAAAATCACCTATAACAAATGACATTGTAATGACACACATACGTTGATTTCAAAGCAATCGGATTTAATTTTGCTACGTATATAATTCAAACCATTCGCTTGGGAAATAGAAATAAGGAAATATCAAATTTTTACGTAGTCGGGATCAATTACAAAAAAACAGACGCTTCTGTTCGCGGATTATATGCCATTAATAATGAGCAATACGAGTCATTATTAAATGAAGCGGTGTTGAATGGCCTACAGGAATTGTTTGTATTGTCTACTTGTAACAGAACTGAAATCTATGCATTTGCAGAAAACGAGGCTGTTTTGATGCAGCTCTTGTGTAATGCCAGTTCAGGAAACTTGGAAGCCTTTCAAAAAATGGCTTATGTAAAGATTGGCCAAGAAGGTATTCGTCATTTATTTGATGTGGCATCCGGATTGGATTCACAGATATTGGGCGACTATGAAATTGTAGGTCAGTTAAAACTAGCTGTAAAATTTGCAAAAGAGAGAGAATGCATTGGTTCTCATTTGGAACGTTTAACCAATGCAGCGTTACAGGCTTCAAAAGATGTAAAAGCAAATACTGCTTTAAGTGGAGGTACGGTATCTGTGGCGTTTGCAGCAGTTCAGTATATCAAAGAAAAAATAAGCGCCATAGAAGGAAAACGCATCCTTTTGATGGGAACAGGAAAAATTGGAAAGAACACGTGTAAAAATATCATCGATTATTTGGGTACTACCGAAATAACCTTGATGAATAGAACTGAAGAAAAAGCCCAAGCCCTAGCGCAAGAATTGGGTATCAAAATGGCTTCTAATTCCTATTACAACCAAGAAGTAAATGAGGCTGATATTGTAATTGTAGCCACAGGTGCTTCCAGCCCCGTTATTTTAAAATCTGATTTGAGAGCAGAAAAACCTCAGTTGTTCATCGATCTTTCTATCCCCTATAATATTGATCCGGCTGTTGCCGAATGGCCTGAAGTTGATTTGGTGAACGTAGACGCTTTGTCTAAAATCAAAGACGAAACCTTGAATATGCGTTTAGCGGAGGTTCCCAAGGCGAAGGCCATCATCAATAAACATCTTGTTGAGTTCCTGGATTGGCATAGCAAGCGCCAGTTTGTTCCGGTATTGAAGGCAATTAAATCGAAATTAGAAGAATTGCACGCTCATCCTCTGTATGTGAGCTATGTTCAGTCGGTTACGGAAACACAGCCCGTTGTGTGCAAAGAAAAAATTCAACGAGTGGTAAACGGAATTGCCGTAAAATTGATGGAAGAAAACACCAAGGGATGTCAGTACATCAATGCCATCCACGAGTACATTGCAACCGGAACAAATTAACACCATGAGCAAAAGCATTAAAATTGGAACACGCGACAGCGAGTTGGCGTTGTGGCAGGCCAACACCGTAAAGGCTTTGCTAGAAGAAAAGGGCTTTACAGCCGAATTGGTTCTCATTAAAAGCGAAGGCGACCTTGATCTTACCACCCCACTCTATGCCATGGGTGTTCAAGGTGTATTTACCAGAAGTTTAGATATTGCCCTTCTGAACGGCCGAATTGACATTGCGGTTCACTCCATGAAAGATGTTCCAACTCAACTCCCGAAAGGCATTACACAAGCAGCAATCCTTAAAAGAGCCTCCTATACCGATATATTAGTCTATAACGGCGACCCCTCTTTTTTAAACGATTTCACCGGAACAGCGTTAATAGCTACTAGTAGCATTCGCAGAAAAGCTCAGTGGTTGCATCGATACCCACACCATAGCATCGAAAATTTGCGTGGCAACGTAAATACCAGACTTAGAAAAGTGGCAGAGAGTAATTGGAACGGCGCTGTATTCGCTGCTGCCGGCTTGGAGAGAATTCATCTTCGTCCTCAGAACAGCATCGACCTACATTGGATGTTGCCTGCTCCGGCGCAAGGAGCCATCATGGTAGTTTGTGGAGAAGCCGATACGTATTGCAGAGAGGCCCTTGGTCAATTAAACGATCGGGCTACTGAAATAGCAACTAAGGTAGAACGTGATTTTCTTAAAGAATTAATGGGCGGATGTTCTACTCCAATTAGCGGTTTGGCAACTGTGGTAAATAACTGTATTCAATTCAAGGGTAGTATTCTGTCCCTCGATGGTAAGGAAAAAGCAGAGATTGAAATTTCAAGCGATACCGGCGATTTTGAAATCCTGGGTGCAAAAGCAGCAGCAGCCATCATTGCGAATGGAGGAAAAAGCATCGCAGAAAGTATTAAAAATGCAGGAAAATAAGTCAATACTCATCACCGGTAGTTTGGACCAGCAATGGTCAAGCTATTTATCAACTCGAAATCTTCAAGTTGATGTGATTCCGTTTATTGACATTGAGTATATCTCAGACAGCCCTTCTGTTCAACAAATCAACGAAACAATTGGTGGACAACAAATAGCAGTATTTACTAGCAGCAACGCTATTCATGGGGTTCAAAAAATTCTAAAAACAAAACCAACAGGTTGGAAAATCTATTGTGTAGGAAAAGTATCAGAACAGTTGGCACGTAGCTTTTGGGGAGATCAAGTGTTATCTGTAAACGTTAACAATTCAGCCGAATTGGCCAATATGGTTGCCAAACAAGAGCGTTCCGATTTTCCGGTTTTATTCTTTTGTGGTGATAAAAGAAAAGATGCTTTACCGAATCTCTTGACCGAAGCCGGTTTCCAACTAACAGAATGGATCGTATACAAAAACATCGCTACGCCGGAAATTGTGCAGAAAGCCTATGATGCTATTTTATTTTTCAGTCCAAGCGCCGTTTATAGCTACTACAGCAAAAACCAATTTCCGCCCAACGCCCAATTGTGGGCCATTGGTGCCACTACAGCTGCAGCTTTGAAAGAATTCACACAACAAAATATCTATACGCCACTTGAGCAATCAAAAGAACAAATGATCAAGGAAGTGGCAGAATCAATTTAAAACTAGACAATCGAAGATGAGCAACTTAAAGAATGATCTTTTATTAAAGACGTTAAGAGGAGAAAGCACGGAGCGTCCACCGGTTTGGATGATGCGCCAAGCAGGTCGCTATTTACCTGACTACATCAAGCTAAGAAATAAATACGATTTCTTTACCCGCGTTCAAACCCCTGAGTTGGCAACAGAAATCACCTTGCAGCCTATTGACCAAGTGGGCGTAGATGCAGCCATCATTTTCTCCGATATTTTGGTAATTCCTCAAGCGATGGGCCTTGAAGTAACGATGGAAGAAGGAAGAGGTCCGCTGCTACCTAAAACCGTTACAGACAAAGCTTCTATTGAAGCGCTTGTAACAGAAGGTGCCGAGGAAAGCTTGAAATATGTGTACGACGCATTGGCGCTTACTAAAAAGGAATTGAATGGACGTGTGCCATTGATCGGATTCGCCGGTGCACCTTGGACCATATTGTGTTATATGGTAGAAGGAAAAGGAAGCAAAACCTGGGACAAAGCGAAGCAGTTTGCTTACACTCAGCCAGAATTAGCGCACGCATTACTTAAAAAAATCACAAGCATCACCATCGAATACTTGAAACTTCAAGTAAAAGCCGGAGCTGATACAGTGCAGGTTTTCGATAGTTGGGCAGGCTCTTTAAGTCCGGCCGATTTCAAAACATTCGCGCAACCCTACTTAACTGAAATAGCCACAGCATTAAAGCCACATGCACCCGTAATTCTTTTCCCTAAAGGAAGTTGGTACGCGTTGGAGGACTTAAGCAAATCTGACGCAGCAGGTATTGGAATCGATTGGTGCTTAACGCCTCAATTGGCCCGTCAATTCAGCGGTGGAAGAGTTACCTTGCAAGGAAATTTCGACCCGGCAAAACTGTTGGCACCCATTCCTGAAATCAAAAAATCGGTTAAGGAAATGATCGACGCCTTCGGACCTCAGCGATACATCGCGAACTTAGGACATGGCATTACGCCGAATGTTCCTGTTGATCATGCGAAAGCATTTGTAGAAGCCGTAAAAGAATATAGATACTAATGGAATTTAAAGACCAGTGGATTGCGTTCATCAGAGATCTTCAAGACCAGATCTGCACCGCCCTTGAAAAAAGCGACGGTGTAGCTCGCTTTCAAGAAGATTTGTGGGAGCGCCCTGAAGGGGGTGGAGGTAGAACCCGTGTGATTGCCAATGGTGATGTATTTGAAAAAGGCGGCGTGAATACCTCTGTGGTATTTGGAGAAGTAACCGATTTAATGCGGACGCAACTTAAGATCAATGGCCATTCCTGGTTTGCTTGTGGATTGAGCTTGGTGATTCACCCAAAGAGTCCACTCGTTCCTACTGTTCATTGTAATTATCGCATGTTCGAACTATACAATGAAAAGGGAGCAGTGATCGATCGTTGGTTTGGTGGTGGTACCGATCTTACTCCTTATTATATTTTCAATGAAGATGCCTATCATTTTCACGGAACCTATAAAACTGCTTGCGATCAATTCAACGAAGCTTTCTATCCCAAATTCAAGGAAGAGTGCGATCGTTATTTTGTAAACAAGCATCGAAATAATGAATGCAGAGGTATTGGGGGAATATTCTACGATTATCAAAGACCCAGTGAAGATCAACCTCTGGAGTTTTGGTTCAAGTTCGCCAAAACTTGTGGGGAAGCTTTCATTAAAGCTTATATACCTATTGTAGAAAGAAGGAAGAAACTGGATTACAGTCCTGAACAAAAATATTGGCAAGAAATCAGAAGAGGAAGATATGTAGAATTCAATCTGGTACACGACCGTGGAACTATTTTCGGGTTGAAGACGAATGGAAGAATTGAAAGTATTCTCATGAGCTTGCCTCCTACTGTGCGTTTTGATTACAACTATCAGCCTGCACCCGGAAGCCCTGAAGCACGATTAACTGAAATATGCCTTCATCCGGTAGATTGGTTGGCCATAGAAGAACAAGAACGCATTGAATGGGCCCGCAAAAGCAATACCTGTTAACTGAATAAACTAATTGTATGTATTTACAGAGAAGAAATAGAATCCTTCGTAAATCAGCGGCCATCAGAGCC
Source organism: Chitinophagaceae bacterium UBA3961 (assembly GCA_002385265.1). GTDB lineage: Bacteria > Bacteroidota > Bacteroidia > Chitinophagales > Chitinophagaceae > Endoryza > Endoryza foliicola. Next base: position 9,881 of record DGDD01000300.1, on the reverse strand, counting down.
TTGGTAAATGAAACCATTCTTACACCAAATGATTTCATTGTTCCCTTGTTTATTATTGAAGGAACGAATCAAATCTCTGAAATCGCTTCAATGCCCGGTTATTACAGAAAAAGTTTAGATTTAACCGTGAAGGAAGTAAAAGAATTGTGGTCAATGGGATTGAAGTCGGTATTGTTATTCATCAAGTGTGAAGATGCTTTAAAAGATAATAAAGGTACGGAAGCACTCAACCCAAATGGATTGATGCAAAGAAGCATTCGCGCCATCAAAGACGCTGTTCCTGAAATGGTGGTGATGACAGATGTGGCGCTGGATCCTTTTTCCAGTTATGGTCACGACGGTATTGTTGAGAACGGTCAAATCGTAAACGACCCTACTGTAGAAGTGTTGGCGAAGATGAGTGTGAGTCATGCGGAAGCAGGCGCCGATTTTGTAGCTCCCAGTGATATGATGGACGGACGTATTGGCGCCATCAGAGCTGCTTTGGAAGAAAGCAATTTCACTCAAACGGGCATTATGAGTTACAGTGCCAAATATGCATCTTGCTTCTATGGTCCGTTTAGAGATGCATTGGACAGTGCGCCCGGTTTTGGCGACAAGAAGACCTATCAAATGAATTATGGAAATCGCCTTGAAGCCATCAAAGAAACGGTGATGGATGTTGAAGAAGGTGCCGACATTGTGATGGTAAAACCCGCATTGAGCTATTTGGATATTATTAGAGACATTAAGAATGAAGTTGAAGTACCGGTAAGTGCGTATAATATCAGTGGAGAGTATGCGATGATCAAAGCGGCGGCGGAAAAAGGTTGGATAGATGAGAACAAAGCCATTTTAGAAACGCTCACTTCTATTAAGAGAGCGGGCGCAGATTTAATTGCCACCTATTTCGCGAAAGAAGCCGTACAATTAATAATTAATAATTAATGATTTGAAGTTGCGAAGCAACTTCAAATCAAAGAATTAGTAAAAGAAAACGCAGATGTATAGCATTGAGAAAAGTAAGGAATTATTTGCGAGAGCACAGGAGAGCATTCCCGGTGGAGTGAACAGTCCGGTAAGAGCATTTAAGAGTGTAGGCGGAACGCCTTTGTTCATCAAGAATGCCAAGGGAGCTTATTTATATGATGTTGATGGAAACCAATACATCGATTACATCGCTTCTTGGGGACCAATGATTCTGGGTCATGCTTTCGAACCCGTAGTGAAGGCCATTCAAGAATACGCTGTTTATTCAACTTCTTACGGTGCTCCAACGGAATTGGAGATCAAGATGGCAGAACTCATTAAATCAATGGTGCCCAATGTTGATTTGATTCGAATGGTGAGTAGTGGTACCGAAGCTTGTATGAGTGCGATTCGATTGGCGAGAGGATATACCGGTAGAAATAAGATCATAAAATTTGAAGGTCATTATCATGGTCACTCCGATTCATTCTTAGTAAAGGCAGGAAGTGGTGTAGCTACTTTTAATATTCAAACCGTTCCCGGGGTAACTGCCGGTGTAGCGAATGATACATTGACGGCTGCCTATAATAATTTAGAAGAAGTAAAGGCATTAGTAGCTGCTAATAAGAATGAAATTGCAGCGATCATTGTTGAACCGGTTGCCGGAAACATGGGATGTATTTTACCACAGCCCGGTTTTTTGGAAGGATTAAGAGCGATCTGTGATGAAGAAGGCATCGTTTTCATATTTGATGAGGTAATGACCGGATTCCGTTTGTCTACCGGTGGAGCTCAAGCGCGCTTGAACATCAATGCCGATTTGGTGACCTACGGAAAAGTAATTGGTGGTGGAATGCCGGTGGGTGCTTTTGGAGGCAAAAGAGCCATCATGGAGAAAATTGCTCCACTGGGAGGGGTGTACCAAGCAGGTACATTGAGTGGGAATCCGATTGCTATGATTGCGGGATACACCTTGTTATCTACCCTAAAAAACAATCCAAACTTACTTTCTGAACTGGACGAAAAAACCGCGTATTTACATAAAGGATTAGAAAAAGTATTAGCCGCACATGGCAAACCCTATCGTATTAATAGATTGGGATCAATGATCAGTGTGCATTTCAGCGATCATGATGTAATTGACTTTGCAACAGCAGCGGCTGCGAACAATGATAAATTCAAGGCTTTCTTCCATAAAATGCTGGAGAAGGGAATCTATTTGCCGCCTTCACCTTTTGAAGCGTGGTTCTTGAATAATGCATTGAGTTATGAGGATTTAGATAGAACGATTTTAGCGGCGGAGCAAAGTTTGGGAGATATATAGATGAAGAGTGTTTTATTACTTTAAGACTTTTTGTTAGAATGGACTCACCGCAGAGTCCGCTAAGACCGCGAAGGAATCGCGAAGTTTTTTGAACCGCAGCGGCGCAGCGATCGCAGCGGTTTCGCAGCGAAAAGTCATTACCTCTGCCTAAGGCGAAACAACTCCGTGCCACCGTACCTCAGTGGTTTGTATTCCACCGCGCAGCGGCTTTGCGATCTTAAGTAAACGACTTTTAGAGCTTCAAGCTGTCAAAAACTTAAATAACCACAATCTCTACGACCTCCAACCTCAAAACCTTTGCGCTACGGCTGTTCCTCCGCGAAGCGGTCTATTCTTCAGTATTTACTTCTCAAAAAACACCTTTAATACAAAGCGGTATTAGAAATAATGGGACATGCTTTTGCCTCGGCAATAGTTACTTTAATTTGAGTGGTTTTAACCGGATCAATGCTTAAAATTCTCTTATAACCGATCGTAGTTCCTTCACCTACCTTCTTCCTGGAACCATCTACCCATGCTTCTACATAAAATGATTTTACACGTTGTCCCAATTTGATGTACTCTTGGAGTACAACATACTTCACCGTTTGCTCTTTTGCCAACTTTATGGTATAGCTGCCGGTGGTTACATTGTCATTGGTAGTCCAGTACGTATTTTTATTTCCATCGGTGATATTGGCCGGAGCAAAACTTGCAAGTTTACCTCGGTAAGAAGAAGCTGTAACAGCCGCTTTCGCCGCTACATTATTTGCGAATGCGTTGTCAACTAATTCTTTAAAGCCCAACAAACTCTTCACATCATTTTCGTGAAAGACCCCTCTTCTATCGGGAGGCACATTCAATAATAGCGTGGAGCCTCTACCAACAGAGGTCAAATAAATATCGAATAATTGTTGAGGTGTTTTTACTTTATCATTCTCCGATTCATGCCAAAACCAACCCGGACGAATTGAAACATCCACCTCAGCAGGCACCCATTTGGTACCATCGGCTGACCCGGTTTGTAATAAAGCTTCCATTCCTGATTTACCCGCATAAAGGGAATCTGTTGTAATTGTATTCCAGTTTGTTAGTCCTGCAATTCCACTTTCATTGCCAACCCAACGAACGCCAGGACCTGCGTCACTGAAGAAAATGACATTGGGTTCCATTTTGCGAACGAAGTTTAAGGTAGTAGGCCAATCGTAGTAGGTAGCTCCATCAATTTTTCTTTTCTCTCTGGCGCCGCCATAAAAGCCGTCACCTCCATTGGCTCCATCGAACCACATTTCAAAAACAGGTCCGTATTTAGTAAACAATTCTTTCAATTGATTACGGTAATAGGTAACATAAGAGGGGGTGCCATAATCGGCTCGGTTGCGATCCCATGGTGAAAGGTAGACACCAAATTTCAGTCCGTATTTTTTTGCAGCGTCGCGTGCTTCCCGCACCACATCGCCTTTACCATTTTTGTAAAGACTGTTTTTAACCGAATGCTCAGTATATGCAGATGGCCAGAGGCAGAATCCATCATGGTGTTTACAAGTAAGAATCATGGTTTTGAAACCTGCCTTTTTCAATGTAGCGGCCCATTGATCCGTATTAAGTGCAGAAGGGTTGAACACCGTTTCGCTTTCATCGCCATAACCCCATTCTTTGTCGGTAAAGGTATTGGTTGTAAAATGGATGAATGCATTGGTCTCCATTTCATGCCACTGAATTTGAGCGGCTGTTGGAATAGGATACACGGGTTTAGGGGCTTTGTTGTTTTGCGCCACTAAAGTATGTGCCCAAAACAACGAAACGAATTGCGCACTCAAAAGGATCAATTTTTTCATGAAGAAAAATTTAGGAAAATGACAATACAAATCGCTTGGTTTCAACCTTACTTAAGTATTAAAAAATTGAAACCTCTACAGGATGAAATTATTAATAATTGAATTCACTTCAACAATATTAATTTTTTCGAAAACTAACAGGAATTTTTCCTTAAGAAGGAACGAAACAATTGAAGTTTGAGTAAAAGGCATAAAAAAGGGTCGTATAAAAATACAACCCGTTCAAATCTAACAACCTTGAGAAAAATTAAAACCCGTAAACAACCATAAGAATACAAACTAAAATTTATCGGGAAGAGACAAGAATGGAGTCTTGCCATCCGTTAGTATTAGTTTTGAATTACTACTATTTGAAAGTGCTCTAAATGCTTCAATCTGTCTGAGTTTAAGAATTGATGGAGTCAATGTTTTATTGATAGTATCATTGGCTCGTCTAGTAGCATCTGCCTCAATTCGCATTGCATTTGCTTTACCTTCTGCTTCGATTTCTAAAATTCTCTTCTTAGCTTGTGCTTGAATGATGGCGGCATTTTGTTCTCCTTCGGCTTGAATGCGAGCAATTTCTTTTTTACCCTCTGCTTCAATAATTCTTCTTTCTGCATCTCTCTTTTCCCTTTCCTTCACGAATTCCATTCTTTGTGCGTCTTGTTCTGCTTGAAGTTTTTCTTCAATGGTTCTAGCAAGACCTTCCGGTAGGCGAATGCTCTTCATTAGTACATTATCGATCATGAAACCCTTAGGCTCCAATATCTCACTCATTTGCTTTCTAATTGCTTGCTCAATTTGAGCGCGCTCTCCACTGTGCATGTCTTTAGCTAGGAACTTAGCTGTAACATCGGCAGCAGCTGAACGGAATACAGGAAGAATTACTTCTGATTCGTAGTTCAATCCAATGTTTTGAACAATTTTCGGGGCTGCTTCCGGCTTCAAACGATAAAGAATTGAAATTTCGCAACGAATGGTAAGGCCTTCTTTAGAAGGCAGATCCGGCTTCACTTCAATATTTACCGTTCTAGTAGGAACCCTAATGATTTTGGTAGTAAATAAATTATAACCCGCTGCACCTTGCTGAACGTATTCGGGATCAATTTTACCAAGTCTTCTTTTGACGCCTACTTCACCTTGACGAACTACCGTGCATGAATACAAGGCAATGCTTGCAAAAACTGTAAGTGTAATTAGATGTTTCATAGACAAACTGTTTAATACTATTAAATATGGAACTCATTCTTTCAACACAAACACCAATCAATAGTTGTCATTTGCAAGGATTGAAATTTCATTTAACACACAGTTAACTGATCACACACAAGCACACACAAATTTCAATCGCCCTAAATGAAGGCCCAGCGCCACATTCAATGGTGTAGACTTCAAAAAAGAATATCATAACATATACTACAACGTTATATATTCTAAACAACATTCAATAGTTAAGAGAGAGAAGCAAGAGGTGAAACAACTTTCGAATACAAAGAAAAAGAAGGTTGGCTGAAATAAAAACAGGGCAGAACTTATTTAATTCACTTTTAATTTGAATGGCTTTTTAGATCACAAATTGTTAAAGAAAACCAAATACTCTAAAGCGGATGCATCTTCCGAAACTCAGGCAGGACAATTGTTTCAGAAGGCTATAAATTAAGTTAGAAGCGATTAATTGTTATTCCTTGATATAAATTTTGTTATGTCCTGCCCCATCAGAAAGCATGAGGCGAGACCCATCAACAGCATATTTTGTTTTTGCTTCTTGTCCACTAGAAGGATCAACGAATACGATCATTCGATCTTCTGTTCGATACTTCAATGATTGTTTTTGAGAAGAGTCATTGCTTTCAAAGCTTTGACCGCCGCCGCTTCCGGCGCTTTGTCCCGCCCATGTAGCAAATACTCCGTCTGCTGTAAATTCAATAAATGTTTCAGAAGAGAAAGACCCGAAATTGTCGCCGGAACCGCTTGTGATGACTTCTGTGTTTTTCCAAGTTCCGAAAATTCGATTGTCTAAATTAGATGTTTGCGAAGGCTGTTCCATGTTGTCGTTGTTAGAAGCAGGAGGTGTTGTTTGAGTTGCAGTTGATGCATCACTTGCTACCGGTTCTTTTGATTCAACGTTGGCTGGTTCTGTTGGAGCTGTGGCGCTTACTTCTTTGTTGGTAGTGGTTGCGTTACAAGAGAACAGTAGTAAGCAAGTTGCTAGTGCCAAACGATGCATAGAATTGATTTTTGTAAAAGTACAATTGAATAGTAAAGCGCTACTACCTGCATTCAGGTAATTTGAATAGACGCAGCTATTAGTCTAAGAGAATAGATGATAACGTGTTGTACTATTAAAGAAAAGGACCTCAAACATTTCATGGCATACTAGTTATTGAGTGATGACGCTATATAAAAGTGTATTCCTCTATCCAAGCGACTCCTCCGACCGATATTTTGAGCTTGGACCCTCGAGGTCCCTGAGTATCCCGAAGGGATTTTCGAAGGGCCGATGAAGGTCCAGCGAAAAATATCGATACTTTAATAAAAAAATGCGGCGTCATTCCGAACGACTGAGTTTGCAAAGCAAACGAAGGAGAGAGGAACCTCGGAACGGGTTTTTCAGAGAGAATCCGATTTCGAAGCATTGGCGCTACATGCTATTAATTGTTAGGTAATTGAGTTGTTGAGTTTTTAAAGTTCTTAAGTTGCTGCGCTATTGATGAATGGCACTCATGTTCGCGCATCAATGCAAAAGCACAAGGTACAGCCAGTATCTTGTTCAAAGCCTCAAAAACTAAATAACTAAACCACTTAAAAACTCACCAATGAGTTTTGTAAAAAAAACTGTTTCCAAAGCGCCTCTACTATGACAACGCGTTTTGAGGTCCCTCTCTCGCTGCGGCTGCTTCGCAGCCTCGCTCGTTCGGGATGACAGGATTTTTTTAATAACAACCCAGATTTCTCGCATCCTTCTTCAGGCCTTCGGCCTTGCGAATCATGCTCGAAATGGCTTCGGACATCATTTTCGGCAGAGATGGACGAATGGTACTTAAAAAATGAAATTATTTTAAATATATAAGAAGTATGTAACGGATTAAATGTAGGAGAAATGAAGCTTGCTTTATGATACCATCAGTTTCTCTTGATTAGCCAATAGCACAACTTGTTAGATAAGAATCCTGCTTTATGGAGTATTTTTTTCGAAATCAGTACTTCTTGTGTTTCTCTTTTAGAGGAGCGGTATTGATTCCGTTGGCTTCTAATTTTCGGGTAGCATCGTCTTCAATTCGAACCTTCAATTCGAAGAGGGTTTCATCGAATACAACATGCTTGTCGAGCATGTAAGTGATCTCATACTCTATTTCTTCCCAAGTAGAAATGTGGGCGTGATTGTGTTGTAGTTGCGCTTCAAGTTTATCGAGTGCGTTGGCTACTTTTGCTTCATAGGTTTCTTTTGCTTCGAATTCGTAGAAGAGGTCGTAGATTTCTTGTCCGTTGGTATGAGTAAGCGCTGCTCTAATGTTTTCGATAGCTTTTCGTTCGCGTTCTATTTTATCTTTCTTCAGTTCAGGATTGCGGAGTACTTCGGTAAGGGGTGTATCTTTTGCTTCTGCTTCTACGAGGTCGTGAATGATGATCATTTTGAGTAAGCGAGCTGTATCTACTTTCTTGGTTAAGAGTGGCTCAATCAGCACTGCCATCAACGCCATTCTCCAGGTATGTTCTGCCACGCTTTCTTGTCGTCCGGTAGAGGTATAGCTATGGCGCAGCTCGTCTTTCAGTTTCTCAGCGAGCTCGAGCACTTTGAGGATGGAGGAGATGTGTTGTTTCATGATGGAGAAGAAGAGTAAAATTAAGGGCTTGGGGGGATATAAGGGACCAAAATTCCCTGATGGTTAGGAAGTTGGGACTCTAACCAACTGTGCAGGAAGAATTATTAAAATAAAAAAGGTCACACAGAACTGTATGACCTTTTGAAGCTCCCCCTTCAGGACTTGAACCTGAGACCCTCTGATTAACAGTCAGATGCTCTAACCAACTGAGCTAAGGAGGAATACCTTTAAATGGGTTGCAAAAATAGGAATTTTCTGATTTCTGCAAAGTATTCTAATGCAATTTTTTAGCTTTTTTAGAAGAAAAATCCTTTCTCTCGGGCTACCCATACCCCATCTTCCCTAAGCTCTACTGGCCAACGTTTTAGATAATATCCTTCTCCCGTTACATTTCTGCCCGTTTCCATGTTGAATTTATACCGATGCAAGGGGCAAACTACGTTGCCCAACGCGTCGATCCAACCCTTACAGAAATAGCCCCCGGCATGCGGGCATTTTTGAGCAAAAGCGAATAATTTTCCGTTAAAACGCCCCAAACAGACCGTTTTTCCTCCTACTTCCAGCTCCAGAATGCCATTTTCAGGGAAAATCAACTCCTCCTCACTGGCGGCCACTTTGAACCATTTATAGTTGGGATCGCTCATTAATAGAAAAATTCACTTTTGTATGGGTAGCGAATTCGGTACATCTCACGAACCTTGTAAAGAATACTGGTTCTTAGCAGATCAATGTTTTGTTTTTCTGTAGCCGACACAAACACACAATTGCCCTGCAACTGATTCTCCCAACGTTCCTTTAATTCTCTCAGAATTTCCGCCTTCACATCATCTTCCAACCACTCGTCGAAGGTTTGCTTCTCGTATTGATCCATTTTATTGAAGATGGTAACAATGGGCTTATCGAAAGCTTTTATATCCTGTAATGTGCTGTTTACAACTCCTATTTGATCCTCATACTGAGGATGAGATACGTCCACAACATGTAACAGTATATCGGCCTCTCTTACCTCATCTAGGGTACTCTTGAAACTTTCCACCAAATGGTGAGGCAATTTTCGAATAAACCCTACGGTATCACTTAACAAGAAAGGAGTGCTTTCAAAAACCACTTTTCTAGTAGTAGTATCCAAGGTCGCAAACAACTTGTTCTCAGCAAACACTTCACTCTTACTCAATACGTTCATCAAAGTAGATTTGCCAACGTTGGTATACCCAACCAAGGCCACTCGAATGAACTCGCCACGGTCTTTTCGTTGAATATAGCTCTGCTTATCGATTTCCTGCAATCTTCTTCTGAGCAATGCAATCTTCTCTTTAACGATACGACGGTCGGTCTCAATTTCCGTTTCCCCCGGACCTCTTGTACCAATACCACCACCCAAGCGTTCCAAGTGTTTCCACATTCCTTTCAATCGAGGCAACAGATATTGGTATTGAGCCAACTCTACTTGTGTTTTGGCCTGCGCTGTCTTCGCTCTGCGGGCAAAGATGTCAAGAATCAGGTCACTTCGATCGATGGTTTTTACTTCGAGTACTTTCTCTATATTCTGAATTTGAGACCCGCTTAGTTCATCATCAAAAATCACCAGATTAATCCCCTTGCTTTTTACATAGTCGCGGATTTCTTCCAGCTTCCCTTTACCAACAAAAGTGCGTGAATCAGGGTGAGGAAGCTTTTGGTAAAACCATCTAACGGTTTCCGCACCGGCTGTGCTGGCAAGAAATGCTAATTCTGCCAAATACTCTTTCACCTGTACTTCGGTTTGGTCTTTATGTACCAAGCCAACCAGCACTGCTTTCTCCTCTTGCTGTATTATATTCTTCTTATCTAACAATTGCTTTTAATTTATGCTACAAAAATAAAAAAACCTGTCGGGCTTTACCCAACAGGTTTCGATACTATCTTAACGATTTTAAAGTCCGCTGATCGTAAAGCCCACTTGGAAAGGGCGAATATTAGGTCCGAAACCGTCTTTAATAAATGCAT
>DGDD01000215.1 GCA_002385265.1 Chitinophagaceae bacterium UBA3961 | reverse complement strand
TTCAAACCAGGGCTGGCATCAATATTGTAGTTTTGTAGCACAATGAAGCAACAATTACTCTTCTTATTATTCGTTTTAGCATCCTTCTGCAGCATGGCTCAGGAAAACGATCCACGCAAACTGCAAGAAACGGCGCGTACTTTTATGCGTCAAGGTGATTATTCGAATGCGGTAATTGTGCTCACACGCGCCAACCAAATTAGCCCCGACAATCTTGAAATTCTAAAGGACCTCGCTTTTTGTCATTACCTCAAGAAGGACTATGCTTCGGCCATTCAAGTAGCCAAGCCACTAGCAGAAAGGAAAGACATCGATGTTCAAGGCTATCAAATTACAGCGCTGATTTACAAAGCCATGGAAGATCGCAAAGAATGCGAGCGCTTGTACAGAGCTGGAATCAAGAAATTCCCCGCTAGTGGTGTGTTGTACAATGAATACGGCGAAATGCTTTGGACGAAGAAAGAATTCACCGAAGCAGTTAAGAACTGGGAGAAAGGAATTGAGATGGATCCTAATTACGCCGGCAACTACTACAATGCAGCCAAATACTATTATTTCTCTGCCGATAAATTCTGGGGCCTTATTTATGGTGAGATCTTCGTGAACATGGAAAGCTATTCCGACCGTACCATCGAAATCAAAAAGATGTTGCTCGACGGCTACAAAAAGCTTTATACCGGCGATGATTTCTATAAAGGTCAGGACACAAAGAACAGCTTTGTATCCACTTGCCTCGATTTATATAAAAAGCACGGTGGTCTCGTTACCAATGGTATTACTCCGGAAAGCATTACCAAATTGAGAACACGATTCATTCTCGATTGGTATGCAAACGGCAATAATACCCGTTTTGCTTTTCGATTGTTTGACCACCACCAGCAGCTCTTGAAAATGGGCTATTTTGAAGCCTATAATCAATGGTTGTTAGGTGCCAGTGCCAGCTTACCTTCTTATCAAATGTGGACCAATACCCACGAAGAGGAAAACAAAGAATTTCTTCGCCTCCAGCAAAACAGGCTATTTAAAGTACCGCAGGGGCAGTACTATCAAACCCGCATGTAAGCCAGATAATTCCTAATTTATAGTGGATTTACATCCATAATCACTATTTTGTTGCTTGAATAAGCACCTAAAAAGCTTGCTATGGCTCATCCACAACGATTGTTTGATTGCATTGCTTTTCAATTGGAAAAAAGACCAACCAATAGTATGTTGTCCGGAAAAGAAGCCGGTCAATGGAAAAGCTATACTACAAAAGATGTTCAACAGATCACTACGAAACTCGGAGCCGGGTTATTAGCACTTGGCATAAGCAGAAACAACGGCACTGTTGAAGGCAGTGATAAAGTAGCGTTGATTTCAAAAAACCGTCCGGAATGGATCATGGTTGATTTAGCGGTCCAACAAATAGGAGCCATTCTAACTCCAATCTATCCTACCATTAATGTAAATGAACTCGAATTCATTCTCAACGATGCTCAGGTGAAAGTGGCTTTTGTAAACGATGAAGAACTATTCTTAAAAGTGCTGAGTGTAAAAGAGCGCGTACCTTCTTTACAAGCGATCTATACCTTCGAACATGTTGCCAATGCAGCTCATTGGAAAGAACTTTGGACCAAAGCTAGTCCCGAGCTGGAAGCTCAGGTTCCAACTATTTCTGCCCAAGTAAAAAACTCAGATATAGCAACCATTATCTATACTTCCGGCACTACCGGAAAACCCAAAGGTGTGATGCTCAGTCATAATAATATCTTGAGCAATGTTTTGGCGAGTATTCCATGTTTCCCTTCAGGCTCCGAACATAAAGTGTTGAGTTTTCTACCGCTCAACCATATCTTCGAAAAGATGGTGACCTATGTGTATCTGTTCTCGGGTAAGTCAATTTATTATGCTGAAAGTCTTGATACCATCGGAGAGAATTTGAAAGAAGTACATCCCGATATGTTCACTACGGTTCCTCGACTTTTGGAGAAAGTATACGAACGCATCATGCTCACCGGAAGCAGTTTAACAGGTATCAAACGCAAGCTCTTCTTTTGGGCACATGGATTGGCAGAGCAATTTGAAATCAACAAACCGCTTTCATTGAGCTATCGCATTCAATTAGCTATTGCTAACAAACTCGTATTTAAGAAATGGAGAGAAGCGCTGGGTAATAATGTAAAGTGCATTGTTACCGGTGGTGCAGCATGTCAAGTACGTTTGATTCGAATTTTCACGGCAGCACAAATTCCGGTGATGGAAGGATATGGTTTAACCGAAAGCTCCCCTGTTATTTGTGTAAATAGAATTGATATCACAGACCGAATGTTTGGAACAGTAGGCCCAAAATTGAGCAATGTTGAGATCAAGATTGCTGAAGATGGTGAGGTGCTGTGTAAAGGACCCAATGTAATGGTAGGCTATTACAAACGACCCGATTTAACGGAAGAAGTAATCAAAGATGGCTGGTTGTATACAGGAGACATTGGTACCATTATCGATAACAAATTCCTAAAAATCACCGACCGTAAGAAAGAGCTGTTCAAAACCAGTGGTGGCAAATACGTAGCGCCTCTTACCATTGAGAATAAGTTAAAGGAGAGTATGTTCATTGAACAAGTGATGGTAGTAGGGCCGGAACGCAAGTTCGTGGGTGCTTTGATCGTTCCTTCCTTTCCGAATTTATTGGTATGGGCCAGAGAACAAGGCATTACAGAAACAGCACCGGAAAAATTGATTCAAAATGAAAAGGTGTTAGAATTGTACAAAGAATTGGTAGAAAGCTTCAATAAGTTTTTCAATCATGTTGAGCAGATCAAGAAGTTTGAACTACTTCCTAATGAATGGAGTGTGAACACAGGAGAACTCACGCCGAAAATGTCGTTGAAACGAAAAGTAGTAATGGAGAAATACGGCGCGGCGATTGAAAGGATTTATGCGTAAGAGTAGATAAGTGCTTTACTTCTTAAATTATACTTTGAACATGGGTAACTTGTGAATTTTCAGTTATTGAGTTCTGTGTGTTGGGCTTTAGGTGTTAGGCGTTAGGCTTTTTTGACCACAGAATACGCAGATTAAGACAGATTTACACAGATTAGAGTACTCATGCCTAAACTGCTAATTGCAATCAACTCCCAAATTATCTTTTTCTCAGCTCTATAATGTTATTGAAGGCTTCACTATCCATTGATTTTAATCGAACAACACTGACTCCCGAATTAACTAATTCACTAATTTACAAATCAATTCTCGGTCTCATAGTTTAATGGATAAAACGAGCGTTTCCTAAACGCTTGATCCAAGTTCGATTCTTGGTGAGACCACTAACTAATTCGCAAATTCAAAAGTTTGTGAATGTGAAAATGAAAAAGTCCCAACTCGCTATGCGAAGTTGGGACTTCTATTTAAAATCAACTAATGATCAAATTAATTCACCGCTTCTGCTTGCATTCTCTTCAACTGCTTCTTACGCTCTTCTTCATCCAAAATGGTTTTACGCATACGAATGAAATTAGGCGTTACCTCAATACACTCATCAAACTGAATGTATTCCATACATTCTTCCAAAGTCAATAATACTTTAGGAGCGATGTTAGTAGCTGCATCACTACCACTGGCGCGCATGTTGGTCAATTTCTTTCCTTCAATTGCATTTACCACTAAGTCGCCTGGTTTGATGTGTTCCGCAATAATTTGACCAGCGTAAACATCTTCACCCGGGTCAACAAAGAAAGTACCGCGGTCTTGTAATTTGTCAATTGAGTATCCGGTTGTTGTTCCGGTTTGTTTTGCTAACAATACACCGTTGTTTCTTCCGGGGATAGGTCCTTTCCACGGTTTGTAATCGATGAAACGGTGAGCCATTACAGCTTCACCAGTAGTAGCCGTCAACATTTGAGTACGCAATCCGATCAATCCTCTTGAAGGGATTTCAAACTCTAAGTGTTGCATTTCACCCTTGGTTTCCATTACATGCATTTCACCTTTTCTACGTGTAACCAAGTCAATTACTTTAGAAGCAAATTCTTGAGGAACGTCTACTACCAAGCTCTCATATGGTTCGCATTTCTTACCATCGATCTCTTTCACAATTACTTGTGGTTGACCTACTGTAAGTTCATATCCTTCACGACGCATGGTTTCAATCAATACACCCAAGTGTAAGATACCACGACCGTAAACAATGAAACTATCACCTTCATCACTGTCCATTACACGCAAAGCGAGGTTCTTTTCTGTTTCTTTCATCAAGCGATCACGCAAGTGACGGCTGGTAACGAACTTACCATCCTTACCAAAGAAAGGTGAGTTGTTGATAGAGAACAACATGTTCATGGTTGGTTCGTCTACACTGATCACCGGTAATGCTTCAGGGTTTTCAGCATCAGCAATGGTATCACCGATGTTGAAATCTTCGATACCTACTACTGCACACAAATCACCTGCTACAACTTCAGTAACTTTTTTCTTACCCATTCCTTCGAACACATACAATTCACGCACTTTCTGCTTTTTGATAGAACCATCGGCCTGCATCAAGGCAACCGCTTGGTTTTCTTTGATCACGCCACGGCTTACTTTACCGATAGCGATACGACCTAAGAAAGAAGAGTAATCCAAAGAGGTAATTTGCATTTGCAAAGGACCTTCAGCTACTTTAGGTTCGGGAACATATTTCAAAATACCATCCAACAAAGGATTGATATTATCGATCTGAGTTAAAGAATCGTTGAACCATCCGTTCTTACCACTTCCGTAGTAGGTAGGGAAATTCAACTGCTCTTCAGAAGCATCGAGGTTGAAAAACAATTCGAAAACAGCATCGTGCACTTCATCAGGACGACAGTTCGGCTTGTCTACTTTGTTAATTACCACGATAGGCTTCAAGTTCAACTGCAATGCTTTTTGCAATACGAAACGAGTTTGAGGCATGGGTCCTTCAAATGCATCCACCAACAAGATTACCCCGTCGGCCATTTTAAGAACGCGCTCCACTTCACCACCGAAGTCGGCGTGGCCTGGAGTATCAATTACGTTGATCTTAACGTCGTTGTAAGTAACCGCGGCGTTTTTACTGAAAATGGTGATACCACGCTCTCTTTCGAGGTCGTTGTTATCCATGATCAATTCGCCTGTTTCCTGATTGTCGCGGAATACTTTAGTGGCGTGTAAGATTTTATCAACCAGGGTAGTTTTACCGTGGTCAACGTGAGCGATAATTGCGATGTTGCGAATATTCATTTGTATTGCTTTGAAAGGCAAGCAGTTAGCAGTTGATCACCAGCCGGATGGCAGATGTAGCACAGCGTTCACCCCGGCCAAGTTTTTTGAGGGTGCAAATGTACAACAAATAAAGGGGATTATCACTATCCGGTCCCTAAAATTGCCGATAGCGCTGAATTTGAGCCAATTAGTAACGAAAAAATAACAAATAATACGAGCTATTGGAACTGTGCCTTCACAAAGCTTCTGGTATACTTTAAGACCGATTCTACATCCTTTGATTTAATAGGAGAGGCTAAAACATGGTCGCCAACATTGGGAAGTTCAACCATTTGCTTGTTGGCTGCGGCTGTTCCCAACTGCTCAAACATGGTTTTCATGGCCGAAACTTTCACTACCGGATCTTGATGCTCCTCATCCTTGTAATAACAGAGCACTAAAGTAGGCTGGTGTATTTTTTTGAAAGTTTCTTCGTTCATGGTGGTTTCTAACAATTCTTCTAAAGCTACTGCACCTTCTAATCGATACTTTGAATACCAGTACTTCTTATAGATCGGGCGTTGATCAGGCGTAATATTATAATCTGATCCTTTCACTAGTCGGGCAATTTGCAATCCCCATGGATTGTTAAGCAGCCAAGCATTGGGATCATTGATCGCAATATTGGGTGAATAAAGAATCAGTCCTGCTATTTTATCAGGATAAGCAGCCGCTAATTGCAAAGCATTGGTACCACCCGTGGAAGTAGCCATCAAAATCACTTTCTCTCCCAATTTCGATCCAATGGCCAACGCTTGTTTGCAGGTCTCCCAATAGCGGTCAGCCGTTAATTGCATGAAGGGTTCGGTGGTATCCACGCCATGATCGGCTAAACGCGACAAATACAAATTCGCACCCATTTCACGAGCAATTGTGATATGCACCGGATTGCCTTCTTCATGAGAAGCCG
This sequence comes from Chitinophagaceae bacterium UBA3961, assembly GCA_002385265.1. Taxonomy (GTDB): domain Bacteria; phylum Bacteroidota; class Bacteroidia; order Chitinophagales; family Chitinophagaceae; genus Endoryza; species Endoryza foliicola. The sequence goes on along the minus strand of DGDD01000215.1, from coordinate 7,727 downwards.
AGAAACCATGCAAATAAACAATGGCATATTTTGTTTTAGCAGGCATGGAATCATTGTTCCAAACTATCTTGGCCTCGTTGTCTTCTTTTACTTTTTGAACTCGTTCAAGCTGAGAAACATATTGACTCAGTTGCTGAAGATCTGCCGGAGCATCCGGAAGTTTCGTGTCGTATACAGGAGTTGCCGGATGAGGACCAAGTAGGTAAACGATGGTTAACAATAGTAAAACAACTACTGCAATTTTCAGCTTTTTCATTGAAGGCAATCTTTGCTTAAAGATACGATGAGAATGATTGAAAATAACTATCTTCCCAAATCAAACACTGCATATGAGCTCTCAACGCTTTCAGGCCTTGGATGTATTTAGAGGCCTCACGATTTGCTTCATGATCATCGTAAATACAGGAGGAGATGAATATACATTTGCCCCCTTGTTACATGCGAACTGGCACGGATTCACCCCTACCGACTTGGTATTCCCCTCTTTTCTTTTCGCTGTAGGAAATGCCATGAGTTTTGTGCTTCCAAAATGGGAAAGTTTACCCACCTCAAAAGTGGTACTCAAAATTCTCAAAAGAACCTTTCTTATTTTCTTACTAGGCTTCCTCATGTATTGGTTTCCCTTTGTAGACCATACTGCCAACGGATGGGTATTCAGACCTTTCGATCATACCCGCATTTTGGGTGTACTGCAACGCATTGGTTTATGCTATGGCATTGCTTCTTTAATGGTGTATTTCTTAAAACCTAAATGGGTATTTGGTATCACCTTGTTCATATTGGTAGCTTACAAATGGGTGATGAGTGCCTATGGTGATTTCACTTTGGAAGGGAACGCCGCACTTAAATTCGACTTATGGCTCATGGGTCCAAACCATTTGTACCATGGCGAAGGAATAGCTTTCGATCCCGAAGGCGTATTGAGCACTTTCCCCGCAATTGGCAATGTGGTGTTTGGATACTTTGCCGGACTCTATATCCAACAAAAAGGAAAAACATTTGAAGGCCTGACGCACCTATTGCTTGCAGGTGCAGCTTGCATTACACTGGCATATTTCTGGGACAGCAGTTTCCCCATCAATAAAAAACTATGGACCAGTTCCTTCGTATTGTACACCGTAGGCATTGACCTCATGATCATATCTGCTATCATCTACTTGGTCGACATTCGCCAAAAAAACAAATACGCTTGGTTCTTTGAAACAGTAGGCAAGAATCCCCTCTTTATTTATTTGCTAAGTGAAGTGGGCGTAATACTCATGTGGACTATTAAAGTAGGTGATGTACCGCTTTATAGATGGATCTTCTTAAATGTATTCAGCTATCTCGGACATTATTGGGCATCACTTGCCTTCGCACTTTGGTGGATGCTCACTTGCTGGCTTGCAGGCTGGTGGATGGATAAGAAAAAATGGTATGTACGTGTTTAAATAATTGCTATGATTCCAATAAAATCTCTTCAGCATATAGGCATTCCTGTTAGCAACCTCGCCCAAAGCGAGCCTTTCTATAAAAAACTTGGGTTTAAAACAACCATGAGAAAACCTTTCGACTATGAAGGAGGAAAGGGAACCTGTATCATGATGGAATTGAATGCAATTGTTTTAGAATTGTACCAATTCCCCGATCCTATCATTCCTTCCATCACAAGCAGAAAAGATGGTCACATCGATCACATCTGTTTTGATGTAGATGATGTGAACGAATGTTTCCGCATCGCAAAAGAAAACGGTTACAATGTATTAGAAGAAGCGCCCGTACACCTCAACTTTTGGGAGAAAGGCGTGGCCTTTTTTAACATTACCGGACCCGATGGCGAACGCTTGGAGTTCAATCAGATCTTTAAGTAAAACATTTTAGCTTTACTACTGTTACACTATAACGATTAAACAGCTTGCACATGTTCAGTTCAAAAATTGCAGGAATAGGCATGTATGTGCCGAATAATGTAGTTACCAATCAGGACCTTACCAAGTATATGGATACCAGCGACGAATGGATCCAAGAAAGAACCGGCATCAAAGAACGCCGTTATGCCCATCGCACAGAAGAAACTACCACCACAATGGCAGTAGAAGCTTCTAAAATCGCCATCGAAAGAGCAGGCATTACTCCTCAGGATATCGACTTCATTGTATTTGCAACACTCTCGCCCGACTATTATTTCCCAGGCTGTGGCGTATTGGTACAAAGAGCCATGAAGATGAAAGAAATTGGAGCTTTAGACATTCGAAATCAATGCAGCGGTTTCGTATATGCCTTAAGTGTAGCCGATCAATTCATAAAAACCGGCATGTACAAAAACATATTGGTAATTGGAAGTGAGAAACATTCTTTCGGACTCGATTTTAGTACTCGAGGCAGAAATGTTAGTGTGATTTTCGGAGACGGTGCCGGCGCGGTAGTTTTGCAGCCCTCTTCCGATGATCAATCTGCGATCTTAAGCACCCATTTACACAGCGATGGAGAAAGTGCAGAGATATTAGCAATGTACAATCCCGGCACGCACGCCAACCATTGGACCAAAGAGCCGTTGGCTAATTTTGACGAAGCGCCTATTGGACAAATGTTCATGAGTCACAACATGATCGACAATGCACAGAACTTCCCTTTTATGGACGGCCCCTCGGTATTCAAAAAAGCGGTAGTTAAATTTCCGGAAGTCATTGTAGAAGCACTGCAAGCCAATGGCTATCAGCCCTCCGATATTTCGGTGTTGATTCCCCACCAAGCCAACTTAAGAATCGCCCAGTTTGTTCAGCAAAAACTTGGATTGCGCGACGACCAAGTATTCAATAACATTCACAAATACGGCAATACAACAGCCGCTTCCGTACCCATAGCCTTATGCGAAGCTTGGGAAGCAGGAAAAATAAAGAAAGGAGACCTCGTTTGTTTAGCAGCGTTTGGAAGCGGGTTTACCTGGGCGAGTTGTTTGATGAAATGGTGAGAAGAGGGAGGAACGAGGATGAGAGGAGACGAGGAAACGAGGAAAGACAGAGAAAGAACAGGAAGAGGAACAGGAGGAATAGAATTTGAAGCAACTATCCTGTCAATCCTTTAATCCTGAAAATCCTGATCAATGAAATACAGGGTGACTGCCAGCGCTGCGCAATCGCTGCGCACGCCGCGCCGCTGCGGTGAAAAAACAATAAGGAGAGGACTGGAGAAAGGAAATATTGAGAAAGAAGAGAGGGAAGAACAGGTGGAATACAAGAACGAGGGTCTTTGCGACTACTTAGCGGACTTTGCGAGCACTGCGGTGAACCAAAATTTATTATAAAATTCACTATCTTGTCACCATGAAACAGGCAATCGTATTCATCGCTTTATTGGCTATTTCTTTATCCGCATCCGCTCAAATGAGCAGTTGGAAAATTACTCTCAACAAAAAAGCTGTTATAAAATCATCTACCGTTGACGATACCGTTGCCAACGTCATTCGTGTGAAAAAAGCCGATCTATCGAACAACAACCTGTTCAAAATCGAATTCGACGACAACAAAGCCAATGAAGTTCCCAAAGGTTGGGTAAGAAGCATTGGACTATTTGATGAAAAAGGAGAAGGAACGGCTCAGAAAGATAGTGCCGATCAGATCTTCCTATTCAATAAAGACCTGCTCAAAATAATTTGGACCAGAAAAAAATTGAACATCTGCGCTTGGCTCGCTCCTGCTGATCCCGCCATGGCAAAAGCCATACGCATCAAAAGAAATGTCTTGGGTGTATTGATATTGGAAGATTAAGTATATCGCATTACTACTGTATCTTCGTGCTCGATATTGACGCACATGAAACGGGATAAAATACTTTACTTAATGAACCCAATTTCCGGTACCAGATCTAAAAAGGTGCTGAGAAACAAAATTGAAAATATCACCCGTTCAGCAATCATCGACTTTACTTTTGAAGGAACCACCCAAGATGGCAACTACGATCATCTAGTTGATTATATCAAAACAGAGAAGTTTAACAAAATTGGGATCTGCGGTGGCGATGGCAGTGTCAATCAAGTAGTAAATGCACTCGCTCATTTGAACATCCCTTTCGGAATCATTCCCATGGGATCGGGAAACGGACTTGCACTTACTGCCAACATTCCTAAAAATCCCGAAAAAGCATTAGAGATTCTATTCACCGGCAAGCCGGCTTTAACTGATGGATTCATGATCAACAATCGTTTTGCATGCATGTTGGCTGGCCTAGGTTTTGATGCCGGAGTGGCCCATGAATTTGCAGAACAAGAAAGCAGGGGATTGAAAACCTATGCACGACTCACCACACGTCACTTCTTTACTGCTCCCTTTTACCCCTTTACGATCAGCGCTAATGGTTTGCGTTTCGATACAGAAGCATTCTTCATCAGTGTAGCCAATAGTAATCAATTCGGAAATAGCTTCACCATTGCACCGGAAGCTTTATTAAACGACGGGTTATTGGATATTGTAATAGTGAAGAAAACTGCTAAACCGCTTTTATTACTAAATGTAGTGAAACAGGTATTGCTCGGGAAAGTAAAAACAGCAGAGAACTCTTTGCAACAATCCATCATCTATTTTCAAACGGACCAACTCACTATTGAGAACCCCAGTAAAGCACCTTTGCATATTGATGGTGAGCCTTCCGAAACCGAGAGTAGATTTGAAATCAAAATTCTTCCGAATTTTTTCAAACTAATACGACCTAGAGCGGGGGTTAATTAAGAATTAAGAGTTAAGAATTAAGAATTGGGGCCTCCGAAGATTTGGTCTTGCTGCTAAATGAATATAATTATCAAACTAATTAATTAGAGTTATTCACTGCAAAGCATTACTCTATTTTTTACCGCAGCGGCGCAGCGATCGCAGCGGCAACGCAGCGCTAGGAGTCTTTCAATATTTCACCGTTATTTTTGACCACCGATTCCCACAAATTAAAACGGATTAACACAGATTAGCCTCCGATATTCAATCAACCTGACTGCCGGCTGTTTCATTATTAATTATTAATTACCACTCAGTTTCGCGAAATAACTCAAGGCCTCCTGGTTCATCTTCAAATGCAGCGATTTCGTGATATCTTGTTGCTCTCGTTTTGTTAAATGGAAGCTCAAGGCTGCGCCGGATTCTTCGGTTTGGGCATTGTATTGAAAAGTGATCTTGTGAATTTTTCCTTTGAACAATTGTTGCTCGCTCTGAAAAAGATCGGTTTGATTGTACTCTTGCATTTTATACCAGTTGTTTTGCAACAACAAAAATGGACGCGTTAATACCTCGCTGATATTTCCCGATTCAAAAGGATGATCCCAGCCTCCTGTTTTACGATCCCGAATTTGAATCAATACAATGCCACTGCAATTCTTTTCAATCCAAGGTCGCATGGCCGTTAAAAATCGATAACTGGTCTCCATGCCGTAGTTATCACGTAAACCGGCATCCATTACATCAATCACCGGATTCGAAGGCAACCATACATTCGGCAGTACATAAGGGAAAGTGGCATTCATTCTCATGGCACTCAATACGCGCAATTGATCGGGCGACTGATATTTGAAAAAGGCATTAAAATCAATCGCATCAGGACTATCACCAGCATTGGCTTTCATTAAAAAACTCATTGGCTGCGTACCAATCAAGAACTTTCTTCCATCTCTTGAAACCACCGTATTGTAAACAACCATGGGGCTTTCCGCTTTCGATTCTAGTTCTTTGTAATCGCGTATCGATTTATTGAAAAGCCCTCCTGCATTCTCATTCAATTTCTCTTCAAAAGCATAACCCCTGTCTTTCAAATATTGAAAACTGCCAATCTTGAACTTTTGCGCAGGCGCCGCAATATCACGCGCAACCCACGAACTAAAGATCGGATTCAAGAGGTCCTGAGAAATGTTGTCGGCATATACCGGATCAGTAATATTTTTTAAAAGGCCTTTTTGTCGCTGCAAATCCAATTCTCGAAAATAAGAGGCACCTAACATACCACCGCTTGCGCCATTGATCAAAACAGTCTTACGCAGAATGGTTCCATTACTCACTGAATCGAGGTGTTGCAACACTTCCATTGTAAAGCGAGCACTTCGGTTTCCACCACCACTGGTATTAATAATGTAAAGCAAGGGCAAACTATCTTTTTGTTTTGCCTTCCATCGATCTAACAACGCCTCCATGTTAGTTCGATCACGCAAAACAATACTATCGCTACACAAAGCGGCTAAATACTCAGGACTATAGTCTGGACGCTCTTTCTTATTAGCGTAATTAATTCCGTAGGCTTTATTGGTAGGATCGATGATGTCAAATTTGAACAACAAGTTTATCAGAAAAAATAGCAAGAGCAACAAAGGAATGCTCCACGATTGCGTAAAGTAGGTAAAGGCACCTATAACGGCAATTACAATAGCAAAAAAAACAGTAATGCCGGCCGCCGCGGGCAATTGAAATGCCTTGTAATCGAGGAAATATCCCACTACTACTAAAAAGATAAAAGCAATAAATACGGCTACAACAGAAGCAAAGTGATGTCGCTTCAAAACAGATTCGATAAAATCGTCGCTGTAATGCGATACATCTCTTACTTTTTTAATTGTAAAGGGACCACGGAAAAACCAATCAACTTGAATCACTCGGCTATCGTTCAACTTCACTTGCTTCTTCTTGAATTGTGATTTGAAAAGTTGAGGATTGCTGATCACCGGACTTAAATTTCGGGCGATACGACGGTCGTAACGAAAGAAGTAGAGAAAAGAAATCAAGATCAAAAACAATATCCCCGCCAAAAAGCCCAATACTTGAAGGGTAACATCTCCCGCGCTCATCAATTCATTTCCACTATCGTAAATGGACATTCGAATAATATAATAAATTAAAAACACAGCAGGGAGCGCGCTATTATTGATACAATATTTTAAAAACGGGTTGGAAGTAGTAGCTAGAAACCGAAAGTGTCGAGAGAACAATATGAAAGTTGTAATATGCCAACTCATGATAAAAATGCCAATGGCCACTCCAACTATTGCAGCCCCTAATGGGTTTACAGAGCCCAAGTATTCGGGGCCAAGAAATAGCGAATATGCGCCATAACTTTTCATGAAACCGCTGCTGATGGTGCTAAATAGAATGTACCAGAATATGAGCAATACAGGGAACTTCTTGATATGTAAAATCAAGAGTTGGAAAGGAAAGGAATGGTAAACAAATCGTATGAATGGTTTCATAAAAGCAACACCTTAACAAGTTAACAATTAAACGTTGCTTTTCATAACCCTTCCGTTACTTTAAATTCAAACCCGTTGGTTTTAATAAATAAATGGAAACCACAATACTACTGGCAAAAGCCATTCCTATAAACTGATGCAATGCTCCAAATAGAATGAGCAAATTCGGCTGGGTTGCATTTAATACTGTGAGAATTCCGAGCACCAATTGAGCAAGAATCAAGAGCAGCGGTACATTCTTCCATCGGTCGAAGGGCTTGTATCCGGTGGCTGCTCTGTTCTTCCACCACCAAGCAAGCGTTGCCACAACCAACAAATAAGCCAAGCCTCTATGAATAAAGTGAATGGTAATAACATCGTGCAGCACATTACCGGTCATTGATTCGGGGAACCAAGAACCGTTGATGGTTGGCCAAGTAGGAGCGGCAAGGGCTGCTTTTAATCCGGCCATGAATGCTCCATAAATGAGTTGAAGAACGGTGAGTGCTAAGAGCCAGAACAATTGTTTTCTTGGAGCGTCAGGTAAAAATTGTGC
>DGDD01000101.1 GCA_002385265.1 Chitinophagaceae bacterium UBA3961 | reverse complement strand
ATCTAATGCGTTCGATTGAGAATCCAACAAAGCCGGTCTCAGTATATTTCATCGCATTGTCGATCAAATTCTGCATTACTTGCGTGATGCGCTTTTGATCGCCAAAGTATTCTTGTTGGTGGCAAAGTTTGTCTAGAGATGATTTGTATTGTATTCCTTTTTCTAAAGCCCACTGCGAGAATTGCTTCACTAGCTCGTCATTTACTTGAGCAAAAGAGAACCAATTTGAATGCAAATTGATCTTGCCGCAATGAATCAACGACGCGTCTAACATATCATGAATCACATTGCTTAATCGCACAGTTGATTTACTGGCCTTGTTCACAAGTTCTTCATCGGCAGCTTCTAAATTCGACTCCTGCAATTGATCCAAAATTGTTTTTACAACATTCAAAGGAGTTTTTAACTCATAACTCATGCTGTCCAAGAAATAATTCTTAGCAAGAATTGCCTTGTTAGCTGCTTCCTGCGCATGAACAATGGATCGCTCCAGCATTTGATGCGATTCAGGAGCTCCTGAAAAAATCCAGCAATTTTTATTTTTGATGAAATGGAACTTCCCTCTAATCTGAAGGTCCTCAATTTCAGGGTGAGTAATCGAAACTTCCGCCTCATGAAATAGATCCATATAACCTTCGAAAGGTCGGGAAGAACATGGTAAACTTACGGTTGCAAACTCGCCCAATACCACCGGTTGCGTTAATGCCGGCCAAGGAGAAGCGGCATGGGTTACCACGCCAAAAGAATTGACTTGTAAATAATACGGAATGATCTCTGATAACTGCGCCGGTGAAAATTGAATAAGTTCCATGCTGGTGATTTAGCTTAAAAAATCACACCATGTAAAAGAGAAAACTACTGAGAGAGCAAGCTTTCGATCACATTTAACATATCGGCTGTAACCGTATCGTTCTTGAGTAAGAAACCATGTGCGCCTTCTAATAGTACGCGCTCCTTGATATTCTCATCCTGATCTCCGGTAACAATAGTAACATATACCGAAGGATTCATTGAACGTACTTTTTGAACCAATTCTAGTCCTGTGCAATCGGATAAGTTGTAATCGGCAAAAACCATAAAAGGGTTCTCATCGATTTGCTCTAACATCGCTTTCCCCGAGCTGAAAAAACTCACATTCGTGAATCCTTGATTGGTGAAAAAATTCATGTACATGAATCCACACATCGGATCATCGTCAACTAAAAAAATAGTAGTGTTTGCTTTTACAGACATAGGTGCTTATTCGTCTTCACCAGATTAATGCCAGAACATTAACTTGCACTAAGACCTTGATTTATAGTTTTTTATAGAATATACAACAATTAAAGTTAGCCTATTTTGGGAAGCCTTTTCCAAGATTGGGAAAACTTTATCACTCGTGTCGAGATCCAATGATCACCCACTGTTTAGCACTCCAAACCTTCCCCCTCAATACTGCATGAAAACTGAGCGTATCGTAAAAATGCTCCGTTAGTCCCGATGGAGCATCTTCAATGGAGGGAACTCTGTACAAACCACTTACAAAAGCCTTTATCGCATACTTCGGTGTGTCTGAACTGAGCTTCTTCATTTGGTCTATTTGAACGGTATCAATTAACCATATGCCCGCCCCTTCGGTTATACTTTGCTGTTTGTAGTTCAACCGAATCAGTTCCATTGCTTTCTCGTCTGTTAGTCGATTACCACAGGATACTAAAAAGGTTCCGAATATCAAGAGTATTCGGAACCCGGTATAGAATTGCTTCATATTATAAGTTCATATCGGCAATAATGCCTTTGATTCTCGCATCCAAATCAGCGCTTACTTTGTCAAAATCAGCGGCACTTGCCAAAGGCGTATTCACGCTGAAATAAAACTTGATCTTCGGCTCTGTTCCGGATGGGCGCGCAGAAATTTTCGATCCATCCGCTAAAATGAACTGCAACACGTTTGATTTTGGCAATTCAATTTTCCAGCTCTCGCCTGTCAACAGGTTCTTTCCAACTTGCAATTCGTAATCGAGCAACTGACCAACCGCCGAACCGTTAATGGTTTTAGGAGGATTGCTTCTGTAGCTTTCCATCATGGCAGCAATTTGAGCCTGACCATCCATACCCTTCTTGGTAATAGAGATCAGATGTTCTTTATAGTAGCCATGTTGAACGTACAAGTCGATCATTTTATCGTACAAAGAGCGCCCCTTGTCTTTTTCATAAGCAGCCATTTCGCAAAGCATGGCCACTGCTGAAATCGCATCTTTATCACGAATTTGAGAGCCAATCATTAATCCGTAGCTCTCCTCACCACCAATCACGTAATTCTCTTTTCCTTCTTTTTCTTTGATCAATTCGGCAATCCATTTGAAACCGGTGAGCACATTGTAACAAGCAATACCACTTGCTTTGGCAATGGTATCAATCATTTCAGTAGTTACGATGGTTTTCACCACCATATCATTGGGTTGCGCCACACCTTTCGCCTTTCTCGCTTCAATCATATAATTGAAAGCCAATACAGCCGTTTGGTTACCATTCATTAGCACCCATTCCCCTTTGTGATTTTTGATACCAATACCTACGCGATCACTATCAGGGTCGGTTCCTAATAAAATATCGGCATTGATGGCTTTGGCCTTATTCAAACCAATGCTCATGGCTTCACTTTCTTCCGGGTTCGGATAAACGACGGTTGGGAAATTACCATCGGGAGTCGATTGCTCTTCCACGATGGTTACATCGGTAAACCCAAATTCTTTCAACACCTGAGGCATCAAAGTGATGCCGGTACCGTGAATAGGCGTGTACACAATTTTCAGATCGTGCTGACGCTTGATCACCTCCGGATAAACACTCAGGCTTTTCAACATCGCTATATAGGCTTCATCCAATTCTTTACCAATGAGCGTAATATTGGCTTCGCCTCCACTCCACTTCACTTCATCTACCGAGGCGATCGCTTCTACTTCTTTGATCACATTTTTATCATGTGGAGGAACCAACTGACCACCATCGTTCCAATAGGCCTTGTAACCATTGTATTCTTTTGGATTGTGAGAAGCGGTACAAACCACCCCACCTTTGCAGCCTAAATGGCGAATGGTGAAACTCAATTCAGGAGTAGGACGCAAGGCTTCAAACAAATAAACCTTAATGCCATTGGCACCAAATACATTGGCAACTGTTTCGGCAAAAAAGCGGGAATTGTTTCTGCTATCGTGTGCCACGGCTACTGATACGGTTTCGCCGGGAAATGATTTCTTCAAATAATTGGCATAACCCTGAGTGGCCATACCCACCGTGTATTTATTCATGCGATTGGTACCCACACCCATAATACCTCTCAATCCCCCCGTACCAAATTCCAAATTGCGATAAAACGATTCGGCTAATTCTTTCTCATTAGAAGCTTGTAATTCTTTAATGGCAGATTTCGTAGCATCGTCAAAGTTGCCTGTTAACCAGACATTCACTTTTTCTAAGATAGCAGCATCCATATTGTTAGTTTAAAAAGAATAATATTACCGGAAAATTAGGACATTCTAAAGAAATCTTAGACTAATTTTATCCCGTAAATTTATTGACAATCAGAGCGTTCATTCATGAGGAAAAAAATCCAGTCATCTTATCAAGAAGTACCCGGCACAGGCATATTACCAGCCGAGTATCAGCTATTGGAACCTAACAATCAAGAAGAACCATCTGTTGCAATCGCTTTCATCAAGAAGAGATGCACCCTCCTCTTCATCCTCCCCCTGTCCCTTTTCTTTTTCAATATTTGTTCTGCTCAAACCACCGATTCTTTTTCAATAAAAAAACGCACATGGGCTATGGCAGGTGGACAAGCAGCCTTCTATGCGGGATCATTACTAGCGCTGAACCAAGCTTGGTATGCCAACTATCCATCAGCCCCTTTACATAGCTTCGACGATAGCAGGGAGTGGTTGCAGGTTGATAAAACGGGACATGCGTGGACGGCCTACCAACTGAGTCGCGGCACTTACGGCATGTGGAAATGGGCTACTCAAAATGAAAAAAAAGCAGCATTGTTAAGTGGCATTAGCAGTCTTGGCTATATGACGGTTATAGAATTTCTCGACGGTAAATCGGCTGAATGGGGCTGGAGTTGGTCCGATATTGGAGCCAATATTACCGGAACCGGATTGTTTCTATCACAACAATTGGCCTGGAAAGAACAACGCATCTATTTGAAATGGAGTTTTCACCCAGGCAAGTACAGCGAGCCCGATTTAAAAGCAAGAGCGAATCAACTGTTCGGGAAATCGTGGTACGAACAAATGCTGAAAGATTACAATACCCAAACTTATTGGCTTTCTGCTAATATCCATTCATTCTTCAAGGACTCAAAGATTCCCAAATGGTTGAATTTGTCGATTGGTTACGGGGCTGATGGATTGTGGGGTGGAGAAGAAAACATCGCCAAAAATGCTGCAGGGCAAGTTACTTTTGATAGAACCGATATCAAGCGCATTCGACAATTTTATCTTGCCCCCGACATCGATTTTACCCGAATTCCCACCAAAAAGAAATGGTTGAAAACAGTGTTCTATTGTTTGAACTCCTTGAAAATGCCGGCACCGGCGTTAATGCTGAATAGTTCCGGAAAGCTAAAAGGGTATTTCTTATACTTCTAAGCGAGGTAGGCGCCTAAAACTTCTTCGTCGTTCACTTCTACATAAATATGCTCTTGCAAAGTAGTAGCTACAGATAGTCCCACGAAATCGCTGCTAATCGGGAAGGCTTTGTGTGTGCGTTCTACCAATACAAAAGTTTGGATCTTTTTGGGATGAAATGCCAAAAAAGGTTGAATAGCATACAGCATGGTTTTGCCGCTGTTCGCTACATCGTCAATTACTATGATCACTTGATCTTTATACTGAATGTCTTCACTCAAGTTAACTTCAGCAGGATGCTTTTTATCAAGCGCAATGGTTATGATTCTTGTTGGAATAGAACTGTGTTTAGCGAGAAGCGCCTGTACATTTTTCGCTACTATGGAACCGCTGTTTCGAATACCGGCCAAAATCAGTTCGCTTGCGTTCATGTTTTGCTCTAAGACTTCCAAGGCCATGCGTTCCAGTTTGGAAGCGGCTGCAGCTTTATCTAGGATGTATTTCTTTTCGGTACTCATGCCACGAAATTATTGATTTTTGCCCATCAGCATGGGCACAAAAGAAAATTGCTCAAACAATTCTTCGGAGTAGCTACCATCGGCATTTTTTGTAACCCGTTTCATTTGTTGTATTTCACCTTCGCCTACGGGAATCACCAATTTGGCTCCTGTCTTCATTTGTTCGATCAATTTCGGAGGAATGAAGGGAGCTGCAGCAGTCACCAATACTTTATCAAAAGGAGCGAAAGTTGGAAGGCCTTCAAATCCATCTCCATAAAAATATTTAATAGAGGGATATTTACCACGGAGAATGAAATTTTTATGAAAATCGAACAGCTTTTTTTGGCGTTCAATGGTGAAAACTTGGCAACCCAAAGCCCCTAATACCATGGCCTGATACCCGCTACCGGTGCCTATTTCCAATACTTTTTCAAAAGGCTTTACATCGAGCAATTGAGTTTGATACGCTACGGTATAAGGTTGAGAAATGGTTTGGCCCTCTAAAATGGGAAAGGCTTTGTCTTCATAAGCCACTTGATCGAATGCAGAATCTAGAAAATAATGACGAGGAATCTCATTCATAACTTCTAAAATGCGTTCATTAGTGATGCCTTTGTCGCGCAAAACTTGAATCAATTGTTTTCGAAGTCCTTTGTGTCGGTATGTATCTTCAAATGTTCTCATAGCGAAGTTGAAATAAGCCTTGGTTGGAACCCTCTTTTGGTTATGCTATGCAAGTTCCGTTCTTTCTTAGATATTATGAAACCTTACTACTTCTTTTTTAATCGAAGTAAAGGCGTTTCGATCCAATGATACGAAATCATGCTCAAAGCAAGGGTAGTTAATAGCAATATGTTTGATGCGGTGATAGTAGCCCATTCGGATGGCATGTGTATTTGAAGCAGTTTTTGCAAGCCGCCACCAGCCATTCGCAAAACGATCCAATGAAATACATACAAACCATAGGAATACTTTCCCAAGAATTGTAAGATTGGGTGCAATAAAACCGGCGATAAAAATGACTCGTTGGACTGAAATGGATAGGCCACCAAGAATCCGTACACCAAATAGAAGCCGGTGAATCCCAATCCGGCCATTAGAGAGTGGTGCATTGAAAAGTCGCCATCAATCCAACCAACTGTTACCAGTAAAGCAAGTCCAACACCTGCCATCCAGAATAAACTTGTTCTATTCAAACGTTCTTTGTTTAGAAACAGAAAGATTCCCATTAAGAAGCTGTCGACCCTGCAAAACGTATTGCCATAATAAACATAGTATTCATTCCAATGATCCATTTGTTGAGCGAGAACGTAGCGGACTGCGATTAAACCGATGGGTATAAGGAAAAGAACCGCTCCTGTTTTCAGTTTTCTCATCAGTTGAATCAAAACCGGACTCAACAAATAGAACTGCATTTCCACAGCGAGGGACCAAAAATGTTCCAAATGGTTTGCTTCGGGCTTTTTGTGTAGAATCAATCCCCAGTTTTGAATGAATAGGGGATATTCATACCAAGACTTAATATAAAGCGCGTAATAGTGTTGCTTATCGGCTGTTCCGGGAATTAGAATGTAGACAAAGAACGCAATCACTACAAGAAAGTAGAGCGGTGCAATGCGTAACAATCGGTTTCTTATGAATTGCAAGTAGCCATCAAATGTAGTTGAATACGATTCGTAATTCATGGCTATTAAATAGCCCGACAGTACAAAAAACAGATCTACCCCACTCCATCCAAACTGCATTACCGGAAATCCAATTCGGTAATGATATGCGATCACTAACAATATGGCCAAGCCTCGAAGGCCGTTGAAATGTTTGATATGTTGATTTGGGGGCAACTGAACTACTATTCGATGAATGATACCTTGAAAATACTAGTATATGTGGTATAAAAACAAAAAAGCCCGCTAAAAGCGAGCTTTAAGTGATCCGGATTGGATTCAAACCAATGACCCACAGCTTAGAAGGCTGTTGCTCTATTCAGCTGAGCTACCGGACCGAAATCGGCTGCAAAGATATTATTTCCCAGCTTATTACCCAAGCCTTCGGCTGCCTTTTTCCGAAAAATGAGTTGAAGAAGAATCTTTATGTTTGCAGCTAATACAAGCAAATATGGACGTAAAAATTCATGAATCGTGGAAACAGGTACTCAAAAACGAGTTCGAAAAAGCCTATTTCCTTGAAATTGTGACCTTTTTACGCACCGAACGGATGGCAGGCGCCACTATTTATCCGCCCGGTTCCCTCATTTTCAATGCTTATAACACCACTCCGTTCGACCAAGTAAAAGTGGTGATCATTGGGCAAGACCCTTATCATGGACCCGGGCAAGCACACGGACTCAGCTTTTCAGTACAAAACGGCATAGTCACTCCACCTTCGCTTCAAAATATTTACAAAGAATTACACACCGATATTGGTATGCCCATTCCCAACCATGGGAACCTCACGCCTTGGGCAGAGCAGGGAGTGCTACTCCTCAATGCTTCATTGACGGTTCGCGCCAATCAACCCATGAGCCATGCTAAAATTGGCTGGAGCGGTTTTACAGACGCCACCATTGCAACCATCTCGAAGGAAAAAGAAAAGGTTGTTTTCCTACTTTGGGGTAAATTTGCGCAGGAAAAACAAGTGCTGATTGATGAAACCAAACATTTGGTACTCAAAGCCGCACACCCTTCCCCCTTATCCGCATACAACGGTTTTTTTGGTTGCCGGCATTTCTCTAAAACCAATGAATACTTAAGTAAAAATGGACTGAGTCCGATAAACTGGAACTTGTAACATGAACATTGTCAAGAATATTTTGGGTAGAGTGTTTGCTATTTGGGCCATGATCATGTTTGTAGGGACCATGATTTTGATGTACATCCCCTTTCTTTTACTCTCCTACTTCAAAAAGGACCCAATAAAAACAACCCGCTTTATTCGAATTTCCAGAATATGGATGCGCGTTTTCCTTCCATTAGCAGGCTGCCCCATGAAAGTAAAAGGGGAAGAAAATTTCGAAAAAGATCAGAACTATATTGTGGTTTGCAATCACAATTCCTTTTTAGATGTTCCACTCTCCTCTCCATTCATTCCGGGTAATGGTAACAAAACCATTGCTAAAAGCGAACTGGCAAAAGTACCGGTGTTTGGATTGATTTATAAAACAGGAAGTGTTCTGGTGAACCGCAAAAGCGATCAAAGCAGAAAAGAGAGCTATCAAAAAATGAAAGACGTGTTGCAACTGGGGCTGCATATGTGCATCTACCCGGAAGGAACACGGAACAAATCAGAAAAAGCCTTGAACGAATTTCATTTGGGAGCGTTCAGACTAGCGAAAGAAACCGGAAAGCCATTAATTCCCGGTATTATTTTCAATACAAGAAAAGTAATGCCCGCCAATAAGATCTTCTTTTTCTGGCCAACTAAAATAGGAATTCACTTCTTATCACCTATACCAGTAACCGAATCTGACACGCCGGAATCGTTGAAAGAGAAGGCTTATCAAGCCATGAAAACTTACATTGAATCGAAACCTGCGATTTAAATTGATGTGCTAATGATATGAAAATCTCAAACAATTCATATCTACTGGTAAAAAAAAGTAATTGAGTTTTTGAGTTTTTTAGTTTTTAAGTTGTCGCATCAACAGCGCTTCCTTCTCTGAAAAAGCCTCCCAGTAAAGGTCCTTTTCAACGCATTAACGTTGTTCAATGTCCAAACTCAAAAACTAAAAAACTCAACCACTCAAAAACTTACCAACGAGTTTACGATTGAAATGCTATTTTTTGCTACTATTAGTTTCATTTGATAGCCAACAAATCACATGTTGCAATTTAATTACCATAGAAATACCGCGTTCTGTTCAATTTCAAATCGCGGAGCAAGCCCGACTTCGGACTCACGGTAATATTAAACGAACGATACAGACCCACCGGTGTCACGTTAATTGAAAGCTGCCAACAGTGCATCTCGCGGGTAATGAAGGTGGTGATACTTTGAATGGTCGCAGTTTTAAAATCGTAGTAGCTACTTGCGCCTACTTTCCATTTTGGAGTCAAACTGAAATCGCCGTTTACACTCAAGTTGCTGTAAATATCGGTTCTAAACCCACTATAGTCTGATTTTAACACTCGTGAAAAATTCAAAGAATACGATAAGCTCAAGTTCCAAGGAACATCGAAATCAACAAACTCAGAAGGATTTTGCCTCATATATTCTAACTGCATTTGTTGCTCTTGCAAGGTCTGCGCCGGAACATCTTGATTGTTCAACACTCGCTCCTCTTTCTTTTTATCTTTCGTTTTACTTTGGAAACTGGCACTAATGGCAATGTTTCCATTGGTGATTCTTGGAAAACTTTTGTTATTTCCTGCCCAGGTAAACTCTTTCTGAGGGAAACCTAGAGAATCTACCTTATAGGGATCCATCGTAGCTCCTGCCGTGATATTGATTTTTTCAAACAAGGTAGAACGCGCGTAGAAACTAATCTGACTCAACTGAAACGAATCGGCCATGAAGTTATAGTTACCGTTGAATCCAAATCCATCAATCAATTTCACTTTCTTAATTCCCCCATTGGTAACAGTATCTTTCCGATCCCGCACCTTCATCTCAATATTGTTATCAACACCAAAACTTATACCGCCGAATTTCCCTTCAGAAAATGCGCCAAACATCGACCCTTCGTAATAGGAGAAGCGGTATTGCCTGCCCGCGGTATCAATTTGTACATTATAATAATCCTTTGCCGCAAGGTCGGGTTTATAGTTGATAGAGAAGGTTGGTCGAATTACATGTCGAATGGCCACTACCCTGCTGGTTTTCTTGAACCGGTCGTAGGTTCCGAAAATAGCTGTATTGATACCTAAACTAAAGCTCATGTCGCGAGAAGTGTACAACCCTTTTTGAATAGCGGTATCTACTTTCTTAGCATTCGGATTCCATACCCGTTGAAACTTGCGGGAATACCATTTTTCTTGATAAGAAATACCAGGTGCAATTTGGAATGGTCCAATTGGAGGTAAGCTCAATTGAATGGGAATCACGTGTTGAGCACCCCACTGCATGGTATCAATTAATCGACGAATATTAAACAACGAGTCGTAGAAACTAATTTGGTTGCCAACATTCGAGTTCAAGCCAATGCCCAGCTTCTCATACCATTTAGGGGCACCTGCAAATTCCTTTTTTTGGAACGGATAGAAAGTATTGACGTTGAATTGCAAGTTTGGTAAACTCAAATTCACCAAACCGGTGTTATTGTTTTGGTTGTGAGAGGCATTTAAACTTAAATTGTATTTGCTTCCCCAAGCCTTCGTGTAAACAATCGAAGAGTTCAACTGATTACTAAAATTCCGAGTAGCGTTATTTGCAACATACTGGTTGAACTTCGTGGAACCGGCGTTCACGTTAGCAGAAAAAGTAGTTCCCGGCCGCGCACGACTGTCAACCGTATGACTCCAAGTAATATTAAATGTCTTAGAATTTGTGAACTCATTTTTAGCATCAGAGCTTAAAATTCTCGTTTGTTGATATGCAAAATTGAGTGATCCATTGTAACGATAGCGAACCCGATAGGTTGGAGTTAAGTATACATTGAATCCACCGTAAGAATACAAGTTGCTTCTTAGTGTAACATCGAAATAGTCGTTCAACACCTTGTAATAACCCAATCCCTCCAATCCCAAACCAAATTGTTGGCTGGACGAAAACTGAGGTGCTAACAATCCGGAATGACGACCCTGATTCAAAGGGAATAAGCCAAATGGAATATAGATCGGCACAGGCACTCCCTCAAATTCAGGATGCACAGGTCCCGTTACCGCCAATTTCTGATTGATCAATTTGATCTTACTAGATATGAAGGCAAAATGCGGTGTATCGAGGTTACAAGTGGTGAGTCGTGCAAGCTTACCAAAATATTCAGTTTTTGAGATCGCTTTCGACTGTTGCAAGTTCACGTGAAGTTCGCCTTGTTCCGTGTAGGTATTTCGAGTGATCCCCTGTTGTTTCTTAAAATTGTAACGAATGAGATCACTTTGCATTTTGGTGTCGGCTTGAACCATTACAGGAAGACCGGTGAGCTTTCCGGCCGTATCGCGGCGCGGACCGGCAATGATCATATCCGTTGGCTGGTCCATAATGATACTATCGGCCTTCAACTCGATATCCTTGTAAGTAACCTTTCCTTTCGAATACAAAATGATGCGTTTATTAGGGATATCGAAGGCCATTGAATCGGCCGCTTCATAATTCACCGGAGCATCAAGCGTGTCTTTTGAAATCTTCAGATTAAACGTATCATTTTTGATGCGCAAAGGATCGGGAAGTCGTTTAGAGGAATCAGTAGTATTGGGAACAGTATCGTAAGAGGAGGTCGTTAAGTTTTTCCCAAAACGAAGGTTACGAGAACGAGCAGGCAGTGAAAACAACGTTAATAACACTGTAATCGTGAACAAAAAAAGGAGCGAACTATTTTTTATTTTATTTTTGCCTACACTATTCATATGCAGTGGGTGCAAATGTAGCCATAAATGCATTAAGAATATGTGAAGATTCAGTATCAACCCATAGAAATTCCAATTATGAAGAAGTCCCTGGCTGTACTCTTTTTAGCCTCCCTAACCATCGCAGGCATTACTGCCTTCAGACCCATGCCTGAAGCGAGTCCTCTAGCTCAAACACCCAAGGTACGTACGATCATTGTTGACCCCGGTCACGGTGGAAAAGCTGCAGGAGCGAATGGAAAGTATTCCTACGAGAAAGACATCTGTCTTGATGTGGCACTCAAATTGGGAAAACGTCTCGAGGAAGCATATCCCGACGCAAAAATCCTTTACACTCGCACAACAGACGTATACACCGATAACAGATGGAGAGCGGATTTCGCAAATAAGAATGGAGGCGATTTGTTCGTGTCTATTCACGTAAATGCAATGCCGCCAACCAAACATACCAAGTTCATCGGATACA
>DGDD01000278.1:980-2758 GCA_002385265.1 Chitinophagaceae bacterium UBA3961 | reverse complement strand
CACAATGCCTGCGTGATCGTGAAAAAGTACTCTGCATAATTTTATCCCTATCCGTTCGTTTGATGGAGTGGTGGCTTCACCAGCGCCCTTATCTTGCTGTTTGTTCATTTTAAACAAGAGATCGAATATTTGTGGGATTAATTGAGATTTTTAAAGGCAATAAAGACGATGCCGCCTTCAAGAAAAATCTGAAGAATGTGTTGGGTTTCAAACCCAGTAATTTGGCGCTTTACCGAGCGGCCTTAACACATCGCTCCGTGAGAGACACGGCAGATGAAAACAACGAACGGCTCGAATACCTTGGGGATGCGATCCTTAGTGGTATCGTAGCCGACTATCTTTTTAAAAAATACCCCTACAAAGAAGAAGGCTTTCTTACTGAAATGCGCAGTAAGATGGTGAACCGTAACAAACTCAATGAAATTGCCCTTAAAATGGGCCTCAAAAAAATCACCTTCTTTAATAAATTTGATAACTCACTGAAAGTGAGTCAGATATTTGGAAACACCCTCGAAGCAGTAGTGGGGGCCATTTATTTGGACAAAGGATTCCAGAAAACGCAGAAATGGGTTTTAGAGGCTATTATATTGCCTCACTTGTTTATGGACGACCTTGAAAACCTCGAAATCAACCATAAGAACAAGCTTTACGGCTGGGCCAATAAGAATGGAAAGAACCTGGAATTTGAAACCATCCATGAAAAAATGGAGGGCGGAAGACGACTTTTCACTATTGGAGCTGTGGTAGACGGGGCCATTATTGCCGAAGGAAAGGCTTATAATAAGAAAGATGCCAGTCAAATTGCCGCTTCCTTGGCCATTGAGAAATTGGGCTTAGGCAAAGAAAATGAGGAACTTAGCGGTTCTTAGTAGAAAAAAGCCCAAAAAACTCTTAAAAAAAATCGGCTTCGGGCTTGCAAATTTCAAAAGGGGCTACTATTTTAGCACTCTATTCGCCTCTATCCCCTGAAATCATCTAATCGACTTATCCCCTTTAAAATCGTAAAAAGAAATTAGTACGTAGATATTGCTGCGTAGTTGCGTGAAGCAACCTTATCCGTCCCATCATCCTTTCTAAAAACTTTCGTCCATTTCCAGAGAACCCACCGGGTTAGTCATTTATTTATTATCACTTATAAACTCTGAACAAAATGAGAAAGTTTTATGTAACCATGCTTTTCGCTGTGCTGGCAACAGGTGTTGCAAATGCACAAGCTGTCAGCGGAAGACGCTTATATTGGAAAATGTCAAGCGCCGTTAACAGCGGATTCTCTATCACCACTCCAGCCGGTTTTACTGCGGCAGCAGATTGGTTTATTAAGAATGCCAACAATACCTACACGGCGATCAGTACTTTGCCTAGCGGTCAGAATGCGATTCTGTCAACAGATTCTTTATTCATTGACGGCAGAAGAATGGATGTTGATGCAAATATCACGCTTCCTACCAATGTACGTATCATTATGTTGGGTGCTCCCGCTTCAGGTTCTCAGACAATGGATCTAAACAACGGGGTTGTCTTAACGATGTCTAATACCAGTGCTATTTTCTCAATTGGAGGAAATGCAGTTTTACGATTACAATCAAGAAATGGGGCTAATAACGCAGCAAATTACACACGTATAGTTATGGGTGGTGTTATCAAAGCGGTTAATGGATCAACAGCGAATATTCAACAAATTGGAAATGGTGGTGCTAATGAAGGAATTGGAACTGTTGCCTATGCCAGTCAAACGGCGACTATTGGCACAACAACAAATCAATTTGGTGGTTTTGCTC
>DGDD01000278.1:0-661 GCA_002385265.1 Chitinophagaceae bacterium UBA3961 | reverse complement strand
GTTGGGCGCCCTTCCCGTAGTGTTGGTAAATTTCACTGCAGCTAAAGCTGGAAGCACTATTTCCTTGGCTTGGAGTACACAACAAGAATACAATTCTAAGTCATACTCTATCGAAAGAAGCAACGATGGTCAATCATGGTCTTCAATTGGTGAAGTAGCGGCTGCGGGTTATTCTTCAACTCCTAAGTCTTACAAATTTACTGATGCTGCTCCTTTGGCTACTATCAACTACTACCGTGTTCGCATCATTGATGCTGATGGTAAGTTCGGTTTAACTCCTGTGCGTGCGATCCGTGCAAACGGTGCTGCTAAAGTAGGAGTATATCCTAACCCTGCTAGCGGTACTGCTAACATCTTAGTTAATGCTCAAAGCGGTGGTAGCTTCAGCGTATCAGTATTCAACAGAAACGGTCAATTGGTTGCTGCTAAACAAGGTTTGCAAAATACCAATGTAGTTACATTGGATGTATCTGCATACTCAGCCGGTGAATACATCGTTGATGTGAAGTTCCAAGACGGAACACGCCAAACATCTAAGATGATGGTTGTAAAACAATAGTCTCATTTCGTTCTACGAAATACATACACAGTCCCGCCTCCGGCGGGACTTTTTTATTTTTTCAATCTTGATTCAGGATGTTGTGCGACCCCTTCAGGGTCG
>DGDD01000021.1 GCA_002385265.1 Chitinophagaceae bacterium UBA3961 | reverse complement strand
GTTGCTCCTATTGTCGACGAACAGCCTTTTGATCGATTCTTTAAAAAGGAGCCATCGACACCTCCCACTATAACACAGCAACAAGCGCAAATCCCATCTCGCACTGCTTCGGCATCTGAGGAAGTAAGTCCGAGAAAGGTTTTTGTAACAATGCCTGCAAATAGAACTGCGAAAAAAATTGAACCCATTGTAGTGAGCACTCCTGTTCCAAAACAGGAAAAGACACCTGAATTCAAAGTAGATTCAGCAACTCGAGATGAAATTCGTTATAACAATCTTATAGATCAATTTGCGGAAGCGCCTGAAAAAACAGCCGATACTATTCGAAGCGGAAAAAGAACCACTAGGCGGCTCATTCGTGGTGCATTAGCTGCCTGTTTGCTTATTGGTGGTGTGATTATAGGATATTTGGTAAGCAATGTTAAACAACAGTCTGAACAAGAAAAATTGGCGGCTTTACTTGCATCACAACATTCAACTGAAACAACAAAACCCGTTCCAGTTGAGAACTTGAATCAAAATGCGCCAACAACTGCACCGAATGATTCTGTTTTAGTATCTGCAGAGGACGTTGCCTCCGCGTCAGAAGCAGCAGCTTCCATGGTTGTAAATACAGCTGCTCCGATAAAAAGGAAGTCAGCAACCGGGAAAACAACCCCTTCGTTACCAGTACAACAAGATCCTATTGTTACTAACACCGTTTCAGTTCCTGTTGCAGAAGAGCGAGTGGCAGTGAAAAAATTTGTAGCTCCTTCAGAGGAACAATTGATGAAATTAGTAACATTACAGGCGAACAATTATAAGGTAGGCGTTCTTGGTGGAATCTCGAATTTAAAAATAACGGTTTCAAATAATAGCAGTTTTCCTTTGTCGTCGGTTGTTGTAGCTGTGCAGTATTTGGGCCCTGAAGGGAGAATAGTTAAGGAACAGAAAATAAATGCAGAGTCGTTGAAAGCCGGTGAACAAAGAGAACTTGAAATACCGAAATCAGGTCGTGGTGTTAAGATCAATTACCGTTTAGATCGTATTTCAGCATCCGACAATGCAGTGGCTCAAAACAGTGGGGAATAACTAAAAACAGCAATTATAAATGCAAGCATCGTCATATGACGGTGCTTTTTTTTAACTTGCGGTAGACAGAAATGATGCTTGTTATGGAAACAATTGTATTGATTGGTGCCGGTAAATCGGCTTCTTGCTTAATTGAGTATTTAGAAATTCAATCGCATAAGAATGGATGGATTTTTATCGTTGCAGACGCCAATATTGAATTAGCAAAGTCTAAAGTAAAATCTCCGAATACAATTGTTGTACAGCTGAACATAGAAGCAATTGAAGAACGAAGGGATTTGATTCGAAAAGCTTCTGTTGTTATTTCTATGATGCCTCCTCATCTTCACGTGCAGATTGCCGAAGATTGTGTTGATTTAGAAAAACATCTTCTCACAGCCTCCTATACTGATGAGAAAATTAAACTACTTGCAAATAAGATTAAAACCAAGCAGTTGTTCTTCTTGTGTGAAATGGGCTTGGATCCGGGTATCGATCACATGAGTGCCATGAAAATCATTGATGAGATCAAAGCAGCCGGAGGAAAAATTACTACGTTTAGGTCGCATTGCGGAGGACTGGTGGCTCCTGAATCGGATAATAACCCATGGCATTACAAGATCAGTTGGAACCCCCGAAACATTGTAATGGCAGGCAAAGCCGGCGCTGTATATCTGGAAAACGGGGAATCGATCACAAAAGACTACAAAGACCTATTTGATGCGAAGAACAGAGTATTAATTCCGGATCTTGGTGAACTTGGTTGGTACCCTAATAGAGATTCGCTAAACTATATGCCGTTGTATCAACTCGAAAAAGTCTCCAACTTTATTAGAACAACCCTGCGCTATCCTTCTTTTAACAAAGGCTGGAAACAGCTGATCGATTGGAACTTTACAGATGAGTCAATCAAATATGACTCGAACGCTGTAACTGTTAAGTCGTTTACCAAAAAACACTTGGCAAATTTTGACATAGAAAACGAATTTCATGCTGTTCTTTCTTCAAACGCAAAGGATCCTCTATTGAAAGAGCTCATCAATTATTTAGATCTTTTAGAAGACGACCGTTTGCCAATGAAAGGTGCATTTACTGCATTGGATTATATGCAATTCGTATTGGAAACAAAATGGAAGCTGGAACAGTTCGATAAAGACATGATTGTAATGCTTCATGAATTTGAATATGAATTAAATGGTAGTACCCACCGATTAACAAGTTCGTTGGTTGTAAAAGGAAAAGATCCGGTAATGACTGCAATGGCGAAAACTGTTGGACTTCCTCTCGGAATTACAGCAGTAATGTTACTGCAGCAAAAAATCGCATTAAGAGGGCTGTACATACCTACGGTACCTGAAATCTACCTGCCTGTTCTAGCTGAACTTGAAAAGGAAGGAATCATATTTGAGGAACAGCATTCAATTAGGTAGTTTCTATTTTATTGCTTCCAGTAGAAACTGATGTAGTAACGGCACTCCTATAGTTGCGGGCTGTTCAATGATAGTCAGATTGCTAATTTGCTTGGTTTGTGGTACTTTCTTATCAACTATAAACTTAGGGATACTATGGTATGCGTAGTTAAGTAATCCGGCAGCAGGGTATACTACTAAGGAGGTACCAACTACAGCGAAAAAATCGGCTGATTGTACAATAGGAATGGCTTCTTCTATCATTGGTACCGGTTCTTCAAACCAAACAATGTCGGGGCGCCACTGGTATCCGTCAGGTGCCAAATCACCCAAAGCAATATCGGTATAAATTTCTTGGCGATAGGATTCGTCTGCCACACTGCGCAT
>DGDD01000027.1 GCA_002385265.1 Chitinophagaceae bacterium UBA3961 | reverse complement strand
GACCGGAAAGAGCCTTAAATTTTGGTGCAAATTTTACTCAGAAGTTTGATGGTAAAAATATTGAAGGATATATCAGCATTGATTATTACCGAACCCAATTTCAAAATCAGATTTTTCCTGATTATGATGCCAACCCATCTAAAGCAATCATTTCTAATTTTACTGGTAAATCAATTTCTGATGGTCTCCAGGTTGAAGCGTATTCAAAGTTTTTCAGTCGTTTTGAAGCCAAAGCTGCTTATGTGTATTTAGATGTATATCGTAAAGTAAATGGAAAAAAAATTAATCTTCCGTTTAATCCTGCACATAAAATTCTCTCAACCCTTTCTTATAAACCATTAACAAATAAATGGCATTTAGATGTAAACATACATTGGTATGGTGTACAGCAATTGCCCAATACATCAGCTAATCCAGCGGAGTATCAACGGCCCCAAAAATCAAAATCGTTTACACTTGTTAATGCACAGTTCACCAAAACATGGAAGCAGTTTGAAATATATGCAGGCTGTGAAAACATTTTTGATTTCCGGCAGCAACAGCCAATCATAAGCTGGCAATATCCTTTCAGTGCTTATTTTGATATATCGTCAGTTTGGGGACCAACAAGAGGTAGAGAGATTTATATAGGTGCAAGATTTAGTATAAAATAAGAGTTCAATTTTACTCACTGGAATTGATATGTAAAAGTGTTTAGGCAATGTTCACCAATATACTATTGGCAACTTTGTAACTTATAACAATTTCTTTTTCAGGTTTTATCTGGAGAGTATAGGTCTGGTCAAATTCTTCAATGGCTTTTACTTTTACAGTGTTACCCAACGAGATGCCTGCTTTATCCAGGTAATTCAAAAATGCTGGTGTATGGTCTGTAACACCAGTAAACGTACCCTTCTCCTCAATTTTAAGAGTAGATAGCAAGACAGCTTTCGATTTAGGAAGAACCCCATTGGCATCTGGTATTGGGTCACCATGGGGGTCGGCTTTGGGGAAGCCCAGGAACTTATCTAATTTGTTAGTTAGGTCTTCGCTGTGTATATGCTCTAATTGTTCGGCAAGGTCATGCACTTCATCCCATTTATACCCCAATTTGTCAACGAGGAACACTTCCCAAAGCCGATGGTTACGAATAATGCCCACAGCTACTTGTTTACCTTTCTCTGTTAGTTTAAAGCCTTTTGATTTTTGATAGGTTACCAGTTTCTTTCCGGCCATCCTTTTAAGCATATCAGTTACAGATGGGGCATGCACCCCCATTACCTGGGCAAGAGAGGAAGTAGCTACTACTTCACCGTTGGTTTCCTGCAATTTATAAATGGCTTTTAGATAGTTTTCTTCTGTAAATGAATGCACGGGTGTAAAATATTTATATGAAGATAATGAAACAAGTATAAAAATATAATTAGATTAGTCTAATTATTGTATTAAATTCGCCTAATTATTTGCCTTTGCCTGCGTAGAATTATGAATAAACTTAAAGTTATATCAGCATTAATTTTAGTAATTATGGGTATTGTTGCCTGCCAAAAACTGTTGCCCAAAGCCCCGACTGATAATGAGCTATTAGATGGCCCTGTTGAAGGGCTCAGCTATGAGGAGAACAGAAGGTTCCTGGCGGGTGATGTGGCCTTTAATGACGAAGTATTCACTTCTCAGAAGGGTTTAGGCTCCATCTTCGTGGCTACCAGTTGCGGTAGTTGCCATGCTGGTGATGGTAAGGGGCATCCTTTTACTACTCTTACGAGGTTTGGGCAGACTGACAGTACAGGTAACCAATTCCTGCATTTGGGTGGCCCGCAATTACAAAACAGAGCATTGCCCGGTTATACACCGGAACAAATACCTGCAGGTGCCACGTTTTCAAAGTTTACACCGCCTGCCAACACCGGTTTAGGGTTTCTTGAATTGGTCTCCGATGCAAATATATTGTCAATAGCTGACCCCAATGATACAAATGGAGATGGTATTAGCGGTGTGCCGAATTATGAGTACCTGCCTTCTTTTATAACCCCGTTTTCGAATGCTATTCCAAGAAATAGTAAATACATTCACCGCTTTGGCAAAAAAGCGGCGGCTTATAATCTGTTGCACCAAACAGTAAATGCCTACAACCAGGACATTGGCATTACTTCAACATTTCAACCAAAAGATGTTTACTCTGGATTGAATATAGACCCCGAAGTTTCTGATGTAACGGTGCATAATGTTGTCTTCTACCTGCAAACATTGAAAGCTCCCATTCAAAGAAATCAAAATGATGCAACCGTTGTTCAGGGCAAAAATGTTTTCATGCAAGCCGGTTGCGAAAGCTGCCATAAGCAAACATTACAAACCGGTTTCTCAAACATAGCTCCATTATCCAACAAAACATTTCATCCTTATACCGATTTGCTATTGCATGATATGGGGCCGGGCTTAGATGATGGCTATACAGAAGGCAGCGCTACAAAATCTGAATGGAGAACGCCGCCACTATGGGGTTTGGGTTTATCTCCCAACTCACAAGGCGGCCAGTATTTTTTACTGCACGATGGAAGGGCAAAAAGCATTGAAGAAGCAATACTCTTACATGGCGGCGAAGCCACAACAAGTAAAAATAAATTCAGCCTGCTTTCGTCAGCCGACAAACAAGCCTTGCTTAAATTTTTAGAATCACTGTAAATACAATGGACAGAAAAGATTTTATAAAAAGCTGTGGCTTTGCCTGCTTAGGCGGTGCAGCTATTACTACCTTGTTGCAAAGCTGTAGTGCTGCAAAAATAATAGGTGGCAAAATTGCTGGCGATGATTTAATTGTACCACTAACCGACTTTGAAACAAAAGCAGGCAATGAAAAGCATTATAAAAAATATGTGGTAGTACAGAATGATATTCTGCAATACCCTATCTGCGTCTATCGTATCAATGAAAATGAATACACCGCCCTCTGGATGCAATGCACACACCAGGGTGCAGAGTTGCAGGTGTTTGGCGATAAACTACAGTGCCCGGCACACGGCAGTGAGTTTACCAACAGTGGCACAGTACAAGGCGGGCCGGCAGATAGAAAACTAAGGACATTTCCTGTAACCATTGAAGCCAATAAATTAAAAATTTCATTGAAAGCGATATGATAAAATTTTTCTCCTTCATAACAGCTTTACTTTTTTCTTTGTGTGCCGCTGCACAGATAGACCCAGCTTTATTAAAGCGAATCCCCAAAGATACTATAAAGCCAACCTTGAATATGGATGCTGTTTATAACCGCCCCTTTGTGACTGTTGGTAAACTGCCGGTATCAGTAGGCGGCTATATGGAAGCCAACTGGCAACAACTGGCAACAGATGGTATTTCAGAAGGCCACCAGTTTCAATTTAGGCGAATGACCTTATTTGTTTCATCAACAATCGGCAAGCGGTTAAAATTTTTAAGCGAAATAGAATTTGAAGACGGCGCAAAAGAAATATCAATAGAGTTTGCAGCATTAGATATTGAACTGCACCCATTGATAAACTTGCGGGGCGGTATAATACTAAACCCCATTGGGGCATTTAATCAAAATCATGATGGCCCCAAGTGGGAATTTACTGACCGGCCAATAGCCGCTACACAAATGTTGCCCGCCACCTGGAGCAACGCAGGCTTTGGCGTATATGGCAAGCATTATAACAAAGACTGGATGTTTGGTTATGAAGCCTATCTGTCCGGTAACTTTGACAATACCATCATTGATAATGCAGAAAACAAAACCTTTTTGCCAGCCGCTAAAAATAATAAAGAAAGGTTTGAAGAAATGAATAGCGGCTTGCCATTACTAACAACAAAGGTTGCTGTAAGAAATAATAAAATTGGTGAACTGGGTATATCATATATGGGTGGAGTGTATAATAAATTTCAGGATGATGGATTGCAATTAGATGATAAACGCAGAGTGGATGTTTTTGCAATTGATTTTAATACCACATTATCTAAACTAAACACTTTTATTACTGCTGAGTGGGCATGGATAAAAGTAAATGTGCCATCTACCTTTACACAACAGTACGGCAACAAGCAACAAGGGGGTTTTGTAGATATTGTGCAGCCATTGATAAAGAAAAAAATGCCGGGCTGGCCAAATGCTACGCTTAACCTTGCCTGTCGTTTTGAATATGTGGATTGGAACAAAGGAACATTTACCAGCACCGGCGGCAATATTGCAGATGATTTGTGGAGCATCCTGCCTGCCATAAGTTTTCGTCCCACTGCACAAACGGTTTTACGATTTAATTACCGTCACCAAAGCCAGAGAGATTTACTCGGCAACCCACCGGCAAAAACGGGGGGATTTAGTTTTGGGATTTCAACTTACTTTTAAATTTGAGCTTTCTTTTTATTTAAGCATTTGCTTAAATAGTTATTTCCACTATCTTTGCCTTATGAAAAACAATACTTGCATCAGACTATTTGCAGACCAGGAGCAAATAATGAATTGTAAAAGCAAGTTGAGGATTGCACAAAAGTCTTTTGCAAGCCTGTCTAATATATTGGCTTTAGCTGGTAATGAAGTAAGGCTGAAGATTATCTATTTGCTCGAAGAAGAAAAAGAATTATGTCCATGCGACCTTGCAGATATTCTGGGCATGAGTATTCCAGCAGTATCACAACATCTAAGAAAATTGAAGGATGGAAGTATTGTTGAAACCTGGAAAGAAGGGCAAACAATTTATTATTCTCTTTCACAGGAAAATCTAAAGATTTTAAAGCCGTTCTTCAAACATATTAATATAGAAACTCAAAAACTGGAAACAGTATGATAAGTATAAAATCATCAGGCACATTTACCGGCGCAGGTGTTCTTTCCGCTATCGCAGCTTCGCTTTGTTGTATCGCCCCTGTTATTGCATTGCTTGCCGGTGGCAGCAGTATTGCCGCTAGCTTTTCATGGATAGAACCAGCAAGACCTTATTTGATAGGATTATCAGTTGCCGTATTAGCCTTTGCATGGTATCTTAAACTAAAAACTGCTAAAGTAAATGATATAGATTGTAATTGCGAAACAACTAAGAAGATTTCATTCTTTCAATCCAAAACTTTTTTGGGAATAGTAACTGTATTCGCTATACTAATAATGACTTTCCCGCTGTATGCAAAAGTGTTTTATCCAAAACCAAAAGTACAATCAGCATTTGCTGTAGTTGATAATAAACAACAGGTAAAGTTCACTATACAAGGCATGACCTGCGAGGCATGTGAGGTACATGTAAATAATGAACTGTCTAAAGTAAATGGAGTATTAGCTTATAAAACTTCTTATGCCACCCGGAGCAGTTTAGTCACTTTTGATAAATCAAAAGTTAGTGAAAAGATAATAGAAGTAGCAATTTATAAAACAGGATACAAAGTAAAAAGCTATGAACTGATAAATAGTAGCATTTTTTCTGAAACAGGAATCAATAATACTTGCAGTGATTCGTCATCTTGCTGCGACAAAAAATAAATTTAATGGAGAAATCAACTATACTACAGTCAACAATTACTTGTCCGCAATGCGGCTTTCAAAAAGAAGAAATAATGCCAACAGATGCTTGCCAATACTTTTACAAGTGTACAAACTGCGAAACTGTACTAAAGCCAAAGCAGGGTGATTGTTGTGTATTTTGTAGCTATGGCACTGTTGCTTGCCCACCTATACAAATGAATAAATCTTGTTGTTCATAGTCTTGTTAAAATAGTTTCTTACTTATTTTAAAATTTCGGCCTTAATCATAATAGCAGAACTTTCAAATTCTAAACTCAAAAGTTTCAGAGGAATTTTATCCGGACAATACTTAGTTGTTTCAATTAAGTAAATAACTCTAAGGTTGGTAAGCGGCTTCAGCCATATCAAATATTCCCGAAGATGCTCAGCAATTTGCTTAACTGTTGTATTGGGCTTCTCTTTTATTACCAGTATTAATACACCATTCTTTTCATTGGTTAAATACTTTGATGCTTTCAGCATTGCACCTAAATATCCTTTTCGGCTAGTGCCTGTATCACATTCCATAATGATGTACTCATTCCCCTTTTGCAGAACAGTGTCGGGCTTATATCCTTTAGTGAGCTGCCCACCTGAATTGAGAATTGCATAACCTTCGGCACTGTGCGAAAGATTCTTAAATAATTTGTCTTTCATTGCATCGCTATAAAAAGTAAATTTTATGCATTTTAAAAGTCAATTCTAAAAGCTATTTCAAGTGTGTCAAAATGGAATTCAAAATCAGGTTTGCTCTTGCCTCAGCAAAGTCTTCAAATTTATCTTCCGTCCATAGCGTTTCATCAGCAGGAATTAAATGCCGTTTTACAAAGGCAGCTTTATCATTTACATGATTATTAATCCAATCCCCGAACGGACTTGCATTTTTTAATCCCCGGTTAGTGCTGAAATCTATCAGTTGAAAGTTTTTGATGCTGTTGATTTTTGATGATTCAACTTTTAATGACTCTAATATTGATTTAGGCATGATGTGGTCAATATCATTTATCCTGATAGTCTGTCCCCTGTCGTACATAAGATAATAAACAAATGAATTTTCTAATTCATCGAGATTATATATAGTATATGTTCTCGTAAATGTTATTGGGTGGTCAGTATAAACCTGAAACAATTCATCGGTGGGAAAATCTTTGTTTTTATAGTGCTGCATCTTATCCAATAGTTTACGGATGCCAGTTTTGTAGGGTATCCAGCCTGCACCTTTACTTTTGAAAACTCCGTTTATAAGTGAATGATAAATCCACCTTTCCATTTTGGGATGCTCCGTGTTTTTAGCATCAAAATTTGCAAAGAATTTTTCCAATTCCACAACGCTTATCGGCTTATGAAAAAGATGATAGGCGATAAAAAACAACGGAATAAAGGAACGGTTACCATCTTTATAGTAATAATATAATTTTGAATTAATGAGAAAATCTTTAAGACATTTCAGAGTTACTTTAATCCTTTCTCTGTTTTTTATAGCGAATTGTGCATCGGCTGCTTCAATCGCAGCCATCTCCTTTTTGTGATTGTCCTGCAACAGAAATATTAACTTGATAAGGTTGTCCTGTGTTAATCCTATTTCTTCATAGCTCTTTAATGTTTCTTCCAAAAAGCCTTCCATTTCCCATTCAAAACCTTTGAGCACAGATGCTACCAAATCAAAAGAAGAAAGCTTGGTGCCACCATCATTTAATCTTCTGAAAAGTTCCA
>DGDD01000017.1:2286-3673 GCA_002385265.1 Chitinophagaceae bacterium UBA3961 | reverse complement strand
TCACGGTACGTTCTTGAGCCTTGTGAAACGTGAAATTCAGTCGAGGGTCCAATTCCGGATCATCCGTGAAATGGTTGATCGTTGGTGGAACCACATTGTGCACAACACTCATAATACAAGCGATCGCTTCAATAACGCCGGCAGCCCCTAAGCAGTGACCGGTCATTGATTTCGTTGAACTAATATTTAGATTAAAGGCATGTTCTCCAAACACGTCGGTGATGGCCTTTACTTCGGCTACATCGCCCAGCGGGGTTGAAGTTCCATGCGTATTGATATAGTCAATGTCTTTCGCTGTCATGCCGGCATCGTCTAGGGCCGACAACATTACATTTTTAGCGCCCAATCCTTCCGGATGCGGGGCCGTAATATGGTGTGCATCGGCGGTAGCGCCGGCTCCGGCCAATTCACAATAGATATGAGCACCTCTTTTAATGGCATGCTCCAATTCTTCTAAAATAACGCAGCCGCCACCTTCTCCCATTACAAAACCGTCGCGGTCTTTGTCGTATGGACGGCTCGCTGTAGTTGGATCATCGTTTCTTTCACTCAATGCTTTCATGGCATTAAAACCACCAACACCTGCTTCACTTACCACACTCTCCGCACCACCGGTTACAATAACATCGGCTTTGCCCAAACGAATTAAGTTGAAAGCTTCCATCATTGCATTGGTAGAAGAAGCGCAAGCACTTACTACGGCGAAGTTGGGACCACGAAAACCGTGGCGCATAGAAATATGTCCTGCAGCAATGTCGAGGATCATTTTCGGAATGAAGAAGGGATTGAAACGAGGGGTTCCATCTCCTTTGGCGAAATTGGTCACCTCTTCTTGGAAGGTAATCAAACCACCAATACCGCTGGCAAATACAACACCCACGCGGTCTTTGTTGATATTTTCTCCTGATAATTTAGCGTCTGCAACAGCTTCATCGGCGCAAACCAAGGCAATTTGAGTGAAGCGATCCACTTTGCGGGCTTCTTTACGATCCATGAATTGCAAGGGATCGAAATTCTTTAACTCACAGGCAAACTTCGTTTTGAATTTAGATGCGTCGAATAATGTAATAGGGTTGGCACCCGAAACTCCGGCTGTCAAATTTGTCCAATAGTCGTTAAGATTGTTCCCAATAGGCGTCAAAGCTCCTATACCGGTTACTACTACACGCTTTGTTTGCATAGCTTATATTTATCCGAGAAATGATTATAAGTAACAAATCCGCCTTTGCAGCAAAAGGCTAACAAAAGGCGGATTCAATTTTTTTATTGCATACCGAACTCCGTAAACGGATTACTTAGCATGTTCTTCTAAGTACGCAATAGCTTGATCAACAGTAGTGATGGTTTCAGCTTGCTCATCAGGAATTGAAATGTTGAATTCTTTTTC
>DGDD01000017.1:0-1989 GCA_002385265.1 Chitinophagaceae bacterium UBA3961 | reverse complement strand
ATTGAAATGTTGAATTCTTTTTCAAACTCCATGATCAGTTCTACGGTGTCCAGTGAATCGGCACCTAAATCATTGGTAAAAGAAGCCTCATTTGTAACTTCTGCTTCTTCAACTCCTAACTTATCTACAATGATCTTCTTAACTCTTGTTGCGATGTCTGACATTTTGGTAAAGTTTAGTTACGGCTGCAAAAATATGGTTTTTGATATATACCCACCAAATACTACCATATTTATTGATTCAGTCCCACCCCCCTTCCCTCTCCAAGTTCAATAAAATCCAATACAGTAGCGGCTTTCAACCGAAACTAACACGCGTTATTATTTGTCAAAAAAAAGCCATATTTCAACGTATATTTACTTAAATTGCAGAAAGCTAACATTTGCTCAGCCTATGGCACTTAAGATAATAGATCACGGTTCCAAAGAATACCAACTGATGGTTCAGCTCAGGACAGATATCCTGCGAAAACCTTTGGGCCTTCAGTTCAGCTCTGAAGAACTCGACGAAGAGAAAGGAAATGTGCTCATTGGAGCTTTCGAAGAAGACAAAATGCTCGGCTGTTGCATGTTGATTCGCAAATCGGACCAAGTGGTACACTTGCGTCAATTGGCGGTTCTCAATAATCTTCAGGGAAAAGGAATCGGAAAAGCCATCCTTCAGTTTGCAGAAAACATCGCCCGCGACCTCAAATACAAAAAAATCACCATGCATGCGCGCAGCGCCGTTTCACCTTTCTTTGAAAAACTGGGCTACCAAATTCAAGGTCCGGAATTTCAAAAGCTCGATCTTCCCCACGTGGAAATGGAAAAACAACTCTAAGATTTGTGATTTTAGCTGAAATTCGCATCTCTATTCAAACCAAGTTTTAATGAAGAAATTGTTGTGTGCGGTAAGCTGCTTTCTTTTCATGCACCTCAGTGCACTTGCATGTGGCAATGAATACTATTCCCCTGTAAAACTTCCGCTTAGAAATGATACGCTCGACCTTTCGCTCTTATTAAAGGGTGCCTGGGAATTCGACTATCCGTATTGGCATTCTCAATTGG
This sequence comes from Chitinophagaceae bacterium UBA3961, assembly GCA_002385265.1. Classification (GTDB taxonomy): domain Bacteria; phylum Bacteroidota; class Bacteroidia; order Chitinophagales; family Chitinophagaceae; genus Endoryza; species Endoryza foliicola. The sequence goes on along the minus strand of DGDD01000017.1, from coordinate 940 downwards.
GTTCGAATATCATTGAAAGAAGAGATTCCATTAAAGCAGTGATTTTTAACAAATCCGGATTCAAATCATCTGTAGCATTGACCAACCCGGCTAGTTTAGAAACATTGCTAGCCGACAACGATTATAAATTACTTTCAGATTTTGCATGGCACGAGTTGCGAGTGGGAAACAGAAAAGTTTCTTTGGAGCTTTTAAAAAAGCTTTATGCGGCACACCCCGGCGAATACAATGTGGTGGTGAACTTAGGAACTGCTTATGAAGTAAATGGTGCGCTCGACAGTGCTTTAAAATACATCTCTCTGGCGGTGCGCATGAACCCGGGGTCTCACGAAGGCTCGGAATGGATCCATGTAAACATTCTTAAAGAACTAACTTCAAGCAAACCCCATTTCGAAAACATTATCGGGTTGAAGAACCGTGATTTCCTGGAATGGATGCAAGACACTGAATACAAGTTTCCTCAGCCCTCCGAAGATCTGAAAAAACAGATTGCCTATCAATTGCACGAACGAATTCCTTTCTCCACAAAAAAGGATACCCTTGTAGGTCAGTTGATCGTTGACTTCGCCGACATCCTCACCAAAACAAAATATTACAAAGAAGCAGCACCCTTCTACCAATTTGCAAGCAATTATGCGGGTCCGGGTTTGACATCAACGATTGATAGCAGATTGGTATACTTAGAATCTGGTCAGAAAGAAGTAAAAGGTACTTTTCAATGGGCCGGCATCATTTGGCTCTTCCCCGCTTTATTAATGGTGTTCTTATTTGTTGCATGGATCAGAAACCGAAAGCAATTTGAAGAATAGAGTAGTTCAAAACAACTGCTCAACCATTCTTAATTAATTGATTCTTTTCGGGGTCAGTTAATAGACGAGGCCTTCTTGCCAAAATGCGATAAACTTCATTTTCACTGCGAGGCTCCCAATTATTAATTAAC
>DGDD01000293.1 GCA_002385265.1 Chitinophagaceae bacterium UBA3961 | reverse complement strand
TCAAGCGCTACACCGGCTTCATAATAAAACAGACCTCGATTGAACAATGAGAATTTATCAGCAGAGAATTTTATTTTGAAAATGGTCATTAGCGAAAGCACTGAAAATACCAATAATGCGATGTTTCCGGCTGCTAGATACTTAATGAGCGCATCTTTCTTTCTCAAACCATATACGATGAATACAATTCCTGTAACAAACATGAAGACTTTTGTTACATAATTTTCAATGATATAAAGTAACACGTACTGAGTAGTGAAAAAGTAAACACAGGTGAACACTAAAAACATTAATCCCAAAATCACCATCGTAACTTTGAAAAACTTATAAAGAAAAGGATGATCTGTTTTGGTGTTGAGAAATTTGCTCATGAAAATCAGATAGAAAATAACTCCCACAACTAACCCAAGAAAGTCATAATACTCCTCATAGAGGAAATTCCATTCCACGTTTAGTCCAATAGCCGAGGTTTTAAAGAAAAACACAAAAGTGGAGCATGTAGCGTAGATGGCATAATAGAGAAATTCGTTATTTCTGTTTTGCGAGAAGAGCGATAGAGAATAAAACACCATGAGAAGCATCATTCCGGCAAAAATATAGGTCATCATGTCCATCCCTGTATCTCTAAACTTCAACTGGTGAGCCCAACTTTTTATAAAGTCCTTCTCTATAATACAGGGATTGAAATGGTTGGCATTGGTACGAATGAAATTCATCTCGGCGAAATAAACAATTGTATCACCGGGCTGTATGGTCAGCAAGCGGCTTCCTTTGAAATATTTGTCATCCTCTGCTTGTTTTGGAACAGGAATGGGACTGTTAACGCCGGCCTTTTTATCAGTATAGTAAAGTTCAAAATTTCGATGGTAGTAGCCTGGTGAGAAATACACTTCCTTCTCAATAGGCAGGGTATTGGTAACAGCAAAACACATGATCAGCTTGTGCTCCAAAAAGCGATCCGGCATGCTCGGGTTCATCGCTGTATAAGGGATGTGTTGGTACTCCAAATTTTGGAGTTCAGAAGCCTCTACTTGGTCAATGTTTTTAGAATTGAATACCGCGAGGCGGTTGATATTATCGTAGAGTCGAATGGTGGCAACATCTCGAACTGAGTCGACCGGCAGTTGTTGAGCAGTCAAAGATTTAACCGATGAAAGCAAGAGCAGGGCTAAAAGGAGCTTTTTTAGCATGCGTTGAAGGTTGCTTTCTCGGATTCGGTTCATGTGCAATTTCTTGGTTTTGGTACCTGAAAAATACATTTTTTAAGTCAGCAGCCCAAAAACAGGTAAATTGCCCACAGATCGCTGCCAATGGCGGCTAGTACTTATCTTTGCACTATGGCGAATCGATTGAAGACGGGGAAGAAAACATCCAAACCTACGGCTGACCAATTAAAGCCCGAAGAAGATATCAAAGTATCTGTTCAACAACTGGTAAGGGATGAAAGAACCCGAAAAATTGCTGGTACCCTCTCTTTATTGGCTGCAGTGTTTTTATTTGTAGCCTTTACTTCCTATTTGTTTACCTGGAGAGAAGATCAAGACAAAGTTTTGAATCAGGGCGCCTCCATTTTACTTCCTTCGGCAGATGTAAAATCACTTAATTTATTAGGTAATATTGGTGCGTATATTTCACATCAGTTCTTTTTCAATGGATTTGGGCTTGCATCTTATTTTTTCTGTTCCTTCTTCTTTGTAGTAGGAGCAAATGCACTTTTTTCTAAGAAACTGTTTTCAATAGCCAGGAACATTCGGTACCTCATTGTTGGGGTAGTATTCTTCAGCGTGTTGCTTTCGTTCCTTACGGCACGCAATCATTTTGCTTGGGGTGGTGCTTTTGGAGATATGTTAAGCGATTGGTTGGTTAAAATGATCGGTTTTATCGGCACAGCGGCGGTCTTATTGGTTGTTGGGTTGGCCTATTTTATCTGGCGTTTCAATCCTGTTTTCAATGTTCCCAAATTACCAAAGAAAGAAACAAGTACTGCCAACACTGAAAGTGCTATTGAATCGGAGGAGGCAGCTCCTGCAATAGCGCCCATTGGTGAGGACGAAAACAATTCGGTAGAAACTCCCGCAAAAGGAAATAAGTTGAAAGGAAAGAAGGGTGTTGTAGTAATACCTCCCTCAAAAAATACAGATTCCATACCGTTCGACATTATTGAGAAAGAAGCTCCAGCTGCCGATGACATTCGCAAAGGAATGCTGGAAACCACCGAAGAAAATGCAGCATTGGAAGAAGAAGCTGAGGCGCCAGTGATAATGCCAGTGGAAACTCCGGTTCCTCCGGTAGCACCGCCCATTGTAGAACCTACGGTAGTTACACCCAAAGTGCCCCTTTCTGAAATTCCACTTGAAATCAAAGTAGCAACTGAAGCTGAAGAAGAGCAAGAAGAAGAAGCTCCGGCTGCAAAACCCGTGGAAATGGAGCCTTACGAGCCAACCTTGGATCTTCGCGATTATAAATATCCACCGCTCGATTTGTTGGAGACCCATGGAAGTGAAAAGATCATTCAAGATCCAACAGAATTGGAGTCTAATAAAAACCAGATCATCAATACCCTCAAACACTACGATATTGCCATTCAAAAAATTAGTGCCACCGTTGGTCCAACAGTAACACTTTATGAAATTGTACCGGCGCCGGGGGTGAGAATTTCAAGGATTAAAAACTTGGAAGATGATATCGCACTTAGTTTGGCCGCACTCGGAATTCGTATCATTGCCCCGATTCCAGGTAAAGGCACCATTGGTATTGAAGTACCCAATGTGAAGAAAACCATTGTAAGCATGAAAACGGTGTTGGCATCAGAAAAATTCCAACACAATAATTTTAGCTTACCCATTGCCGTTGGTAAAAAAATCGATAACGAAAATTTCATTGTTGATTTGGCTACAATGCCCCACTTGCTGATGGCAGGGGCTACCGGACAAGGTAAATCGGTAGGGGTGAATGCGATACTTGTATCATTACTCTATAAAAAACATCCCTCTCAATTGAAGTTTGTTTTAGTGGATCCAAAGAAGGTAGAATTAAGTTTGTATCGAACCATCGAAAAACATTTCTTGGCGAAATTGCCGGGAGAAGAAGAGGCTATTATCACCGACACAAAGAAAGTGGTAAATACCTTGAATGCACTTTGTATAGAGATGGACAATCGGTACGATCTTCTCAAAGAAGCCGGTGCCAGAAACATCCGAGAATACAACGAAAAGTTCATCAAACGCAAATTAAACCCGCAGAAAGGGCATCAATTCCTGCCCTTCATCGTATTGGTTATTGATGAATTTGCCGATTTGATCATGACGGCGGGTAAGGAAGTAGAAATGCCCATTGCCCGTTTAGCCCAATTGGCACGTGCTATTGGTATCCATTTGATCATCGCTACCCAACGCCCTTCAGTAAATATTATCACCGGTACCATCAAAGCGAACTTCCCGGCTCGAATCGCGTTTAAAGTGTCGTCAAAAGTGGATTCAAGAACCATTTTAGACACCGGTGGGGCCGAACAATTGATCGGGAAAGGCGATATGTTGATCTCCTATAATGGCGAGGTTTCCCGATTACAGTGCGTTTTCGTTGATACCCCGGAAGTGGAAAGTGTGTGTGATTATATCGGTGACCAACGTGGCTACCCACAAGCTTTCTTGCTTCCGGAGTATGTAGATGAGAAAGACATGGATGCCAAAGATTTCGATCTGAGCGATAGAGATCCCTTGTTTGAAGACGCAGCACGCTTGATTGTTCAACATCAAGTTGGGTCTACCTCTCTCATTCAAAGAAGAATGAAATTGGGATATAACCGCGCGGGGCGTCTTATGGACCAGCTGGAATCTGCCGGAATTGTAGGCCAAAATCAAGGATCTAAGGCTCGAGATGTGCTTATTAAAACCGAAATGGATCTGGAACAGCACCTAAGCAGCCTCGGTTAGAAATATGTTAAGTTTCCTCTTGGTTGCGAACGTTTCAACATCAAACAACGTCTAACGTATTGATAAATTCCAATATATTTACATTAAAATCTTTAACCGTTATCATGAAATCATTTTACTCCTTTATTGCTTGCAGCTTAATTGCCCTTACCGTTTCTGCTCAAAACAATAGTATTGGAAACAATGATCCGGCGGCCAAAAAAATATTGGACGGTGTGAGTGCGCAGTTTAAAACTTACAAAGCCATTCAAGCTGTTTTTACATTGAAGGTGGAAGATGCAAAAGGAAAAGTGCAAGGAATTAAAAAAGGCACGGTGTATTTGAAAGGCCAAAAGTACCGTGTGTCAATCACTGGTCAAGAGATTTTTTGCGACGGAAAAACCATTTGGACCTACGATAAATCAACCAATGAAGTAACCATCACAGCAGTTGATAATTCAGCATCTTCTATTACACCTCAAAAGCTGTTCACTAATTTCTACGATAAAGATTTTCTGTATAAACTGAATGGGGAACAAAAAGAAGGCAATAAAACCCTTCAGGAAATAGAATTGACTCCCACCGATAAAACCAAAAACTTCCACAAAGTGTATGTTTTGGTAGATAAAGCAACTAAAAATATTTACAGCACTCGGATCTTAGAGAAAGGGGGAAATAAGTTCAGCTATACAATCAATAGTTTCAATGGCAAAGCAGTTGTAGCAGATGCCATGTTTGTTTTCGATAAAGCTAAGTTTCCGGGAGTAGAAGTAGTAGACCTGCGCTAATTTCCCCAACGATACGTTTTGATATCAATTCCGGCCAAATCGAGGATTCTGTCGGTTACAGTTGCAGCAGCTTCTTCAAGAGTTTTGGGAACGCTGTAAAAGGATGGTGTTGCCGGACATATAATGCCCCCTGCCAAAGTAACTGTTTCCATATTTCTGATGTGGATGAGATTGTAAGGGGTGTCACGAACCATTAAGATCAGCTTTCTTCGTTCCTTTAATACCACATCCGCTGCTCTGGTTATTAGATCATTGGAGATTCCGGTGGCAATTCTCCCCAAAGTTCCCATGGAACAAGGAGCCACAATCATCGTATTGTACTGACCGGAACCGGACGCGAAAGGCGCCATAAAGTCATTTGTGCCATAATAGTGGATAGGGTAGGACTCATAATCTTTATTCCCAAGCTCGGTAGCCCACACTGTTTTGGCATTCTCAGTCATCACCACCGCTAAGTCAGTCCATTGATTCTTAACTGTTAAGAGTTTCTCAATGAGTTGTTTTGCGTAAATGGAGCCACTTGCACCCGTGATCGCCAACACAATTTTATGCATGATTTTTGAGTTATTTTAATAAGCAATATTAACTAAAGATGCAAACAGTTAAACTGGGATTTTTGTTGACCATTTTCAGTGTGTTCCTTTTGTCAATGAAGAAAGACAAAGCGCCATCGGGTACACAATGGATGACACTTGCTATGGCGGAAGACAGTTTGAAAGTAGCCAAAAGACCCGTATTAATTGACCTCTATACCGATTGGTGTGGTTGGTGTAAAGTGATGGATAAGAAAACCTATTCCAACAAGAATGTGGCGGCTTATATTGCCAGCAAATTTTACGCAGTAAAAGTGAACGCAGAAAGCCGAACCGCTTTTACTTGGATGGGCAAATCGTACAACTACAATGAAAGATACAGAACCAATGACTTTGCAATGTTTCTAACACAAGGTCAACTTTCCTATCCAACTACCGTTATCATTCCTACTGATGGTAGTGAACCTCAAGCGATCCCCGGTTATCTTGAAACCAAAGACTTTGAACTAATTCTTACTTACTTCGGGGAAGGGCACTATGGTAAAATTCCTTTTCAGCAGTATCAACAGCAATTCAAATCCTCTTGGAAATAGCAAACAGTTGATCGAAATCAAGTTGATTTACATCAAGTAAAAACTAAAACTCCACTTATTCGGTTGTTCTATCAGTTTAGGCCAACTCAACACTCCTGAACTGCAAGAGTAACCGCAAACGTTTGCAGACTAATATTTTGTGTATTTACTTTATTTCTATATTGATTTCAGTCAATTTAATATAAGTTGACTAAAAACCCTTTGTCAAAGAATGAAAGTAGACCTTAGCAAGCCCTATATTTGACTTTTCATAGGATAAGGTTTAATGGTTAATGGTATTTGATTAGTGCAGTCCCGCGTTATTGCGGGACTCTTTTTTTGCTGGTATGCAAGAATATTTTTAAAAAGGAAACATCGCTTCTTAATTCGAGGCTTTACTTTCTTCGCGTCAATCACAGAAATAAAAAAAATATTAAAAAGAAAGCCCGTCTCGTTATGAATGAGACGGGCTTTTTGGGCGATTTAAAAATCACTTATTTTGACTCAGCCATATCGGGAATTGCTTCAACTTTGTAAGCACCGGCATCCAATTTCTTCTTGGTTTCTTCAAATGCAACCAGTGTAGCTTCGATATCAGCATCAGTATGTACTGCAGTAGGTATCAAGCGGTAAATGATATGCCCTTTTGGAATTACGGGATATACCACAATAGAACAGAAAATATTATAGTTTTCACGAAGATCCATTACCATGGCGGTAGCTTCTTCTACGCCTCCTTTCATGTAAACGGGAGTAACAACAGAATCTGTTTTACCAATATCAAATCCTCTTTCTTTCAAACCATTTTGAAGCTTCAGGGCATTTTCCCAAAGTTTTGCCTTTAATGAAGGTTGAGTTTTTAATAGCTCCAATCTTTTGAGGTTACCAATTACAAGAGGCATCGGTAAACTTTTGGCAAAAATTTGAGAACGAATATTGTAACGAACGTAGTCGATGATGGCCTTGTCGCCGGCAATGAATGCACCAATAGACGCCATTGATTTGGCAAACGTAGAGAAGTACAAATCAATTTGATCTTGTACACCTTGCTCTTCGCCGGCACCGGCACCCGTTTTACCGAGCGTCCCGAAACCGTGGGCATCATCTACTAACAAACGGAATTGAAACTTCGATTTTAATGCTACAATTTCCTTCAACAAGCCTTGGTCGCCGGCCATTCCAAACACTCCTTCAGTTATTACTAAAATACCTCCTTGACCTTGCTTTTCAACCAAAGCGGTTGCTCTTTGCAATTGCTTTTCGCAATCTGCCACATCGTTGTGTTTAAATACAAAACGATGGCCGGGGTGCAATCGCACACCGTCAATGATACAAGCATGGCTTTCAGCATCGTACACAATTACATCATGACGACTCACCAACACATCAATCAAACTCACCATACCTTGGTATCCAAAGTTCAGGAGAATGGCGTCTTCTTTTCCTTCGAATGCTGCCAACTCTCTTTCCAGTTGTTCGTGATAGTTGCTATTACCACTCATCATGCGCGCTCCCATCGGAAGTGCCAATCCAAATTCAGCTGCTGCGTCTGCATCTGCTTTTCTAACTTCCGGGTGATTTGCCAAGCCTAAATAATTATTCAAGCTCCATACAATCATATCCTTGCCTCTGAACTTCATTCTCGTTCCAATTTCACCCTCCAGCTTAGGGAATGCAAAATATCCGTGTGCACGCTCGCGGTGCTGACCTAAGGGACCATAGTTCTTGAGTAGTCTTTCAAACAAATCTGCCATATCAAATTTTTTTTACCTGATGGGGCTTTCAGGATGGTTTTTGAATGCCGCAAAGGTAACAAATTGCGCCGACGTTACCAATCGAACAACAGTTGACTGATTTTATTTGCAACTGTATTGTAAATCATTGAGTTATATATTTATCCGTTCACAGAAAATTTACATGAAACAGTTTCGAATGAACTTATATTTGCAAAAAAGCTACTAATGATCAGATCTTTCCTACTTGCAGTCGCAACGATCGGTTTTTTACAAGGTTTTGCTCAACCTAAACAGCAAACGAAAACAGCTGCCGTACCGCGCCCTAAATTGGTGGTAGGTATTATGGTTGACCAAATGAGATGGGATTATTTATACCGCTTCAAAAATCGATATGTTGACGGAGGGTTCAACCGTTTAATGCGAGAAGGAATGAATTGTCAGAATACAATGATTCCCTATGCTCAAACTGTTACAGCCGCTGGGCATACCTGTGTTTATACTGGCTCTGTCCCTGCAATTCACGGTATTATGGGAAATGAGTGGTTTGATAAAAGCCAGAATCGCGAGATCTATTGTGCAGAAGACAAAACCGTTTCACTCGTAGGTGTAGAAAAAGGCGAGCCCATGAGCCCTGCAAATATGTGGACCACCACAATTTGCGACGAACTGAAACTCGCCACTAATTTCAAAAGTAAAGTACTCGGAATAGCTATTAAAGATAGAGGGGGCATCCTACCGGCAGGACATTCGGCTGATGCTGCCTATTGGTACGATGGCACTTATGGGAAATGGATAACCAGCACATATTACATGAATAGCTTGCCACAATGGGTGAACAAGTTTAATGATAAAAAGCTTGTTGATAGTTTTTATAAGTTGAATTGGAACACCCTTTTCCCGATTGACTCCTATACTCAAAGTGATGCCGACGAGGTGCCTTACGAAGGCAAATTTGCACATGAAAAAGCGCCAGTTTTCCCACACGATTTGGTTTCAAGAGTAGGCAAAGACTATGGTACCATCAGAAACACTCCTTTTGGTAATAGTTTCACCATTCAATTCGCTCAAGAAGCGTTGGTACAGGAAGGAATGGGAGCCGATGATATTACAGATTTTTTGGCCATGAGTCTTTCTTCAACCGATTATGTTGGCCATCAATTTGGACCAAACAGTATCGAAATTGAAGACACCTACTTGCGTTTGGATCGTGATTTAGCGGCATTTTTTACCTTCTTAGATAAGAAAGTAGGCGCGGGGAATTATACCGTTTTCTTAACTGCAGACCACGCCGTAGCACATGTGCCTGATTACAATAAAGCGCATAAGCTGCCCGGTAAAGCCATTGCTTCTAGCACTACTGAACTGAATGCTAAACTGGAAGAAGTATTTAAAGTGAAAGGCATTGTTCGTTCTTCTGCCAACTATCAATTGTATTTGAATGATCGAATCATTGACAGTGCCGCACTTGATAAATCAGCTATCAAGAAATATATTGTTCAATATCTGAATCAGCTCCCCGATGTATTGGTAGCATTTGAAACTGCAAACAGTGTTACAGCGCCTTTGCCGCAATCGGTGAGAGAACAATTTGCGAACGGGTTCAATACCAAAAGAGGGGGCGATATTCAAATTGTTTTAAAAGCGGGGTATTTCTATGGAGGTAAAACGGGAACTACTCACGGTAGCTTTAATCCCTATGACGCTCACATTCCATTGTTGTTTATGGGATGGGGGATCAAGAAAGGAAGCTTAACAAGAGAAGTGTACATGACTGATATTGCTGTTACACTTGCTTCATTGTTGAAAGTACAAATGCCAAGTGGAGCAGTTGGCCATGTAATTCCTGAAGTACTGCAATAATGGCTTCTGGGTAAATTGACGAAAGAAGTTCATTATTTTCTTAATACATGACGAACGGAAATACTTTCAGGTATTTCCGTTCTTATTTTTACAGCAAATAGCCTAAATATGATCAAAAAAAGTGTTACTACAATTGCCCTTATCCTATGTGTGGCAATTTCTATGGGTCAATCTGGTGTTGACCTATCGCAAAAATTACCCTTCGATCCTAAAGTAAAAATGGGTAAACTCGACAATGGTCTTACCTATTTCATTCGTCAAAACAAAAAGCCTGAACAACGTGTAGAACTGCGATTGGTGGTTAACGCAGGAGCTATTAATGAAGACGATGACCAACAAGGGTTGGCACATATGGCCGAGCACATGGCTTTTAACGGTACAAAGAATTTCAAGAAGAACGATATCGTTTCTTTCTTACAAGATATCGGTGTTGGGTTCGGCAACGACTTGAATGCATACACTTCATTTGATGAAACCGTTTATATCCTTCCTATTCCAACCGATAAACCCGGAAATCTTGAAAAAGGATTTCAAGTGTTGGAAGATTGGGCACACAACGTAACCTACATAACTGAAGACATTGAAGGAGAACGTGCCATTATTCTTGAAGAAAGCAGATTGGGGAAAGGAGCCGATGATCGCATGTTCAGAAAAATTTACCCTAAATTATTTGAAGGATCTAAATATGCGAAACGTTTACCAATTGGTATCGACAGCATCATTAAAAACTTCCCGCCCGATGCCATTCGTCGCTTTTATAAAGATTGGTACCGCCCGAATTTAATGGCTGTAATTGTTGTAGGAGACATTGAACCTGCTGCTGCAGAAGCTATGATCAAAAAGCATTTTGCAGGATTGGTGAACCCCGCAAACGAACGCAAAAGAGAAGTGGCTGCCGTATACCCCTATAAGCAAACTGATGTAGAAATTGTGACCGACAAGGAAGCAACAGACTACAGTGCGGTAATCAATTATCCCTATTTCTACCAAGCTGCAAGCAGCACCGTGGGCGATTATAAGAATGATCTTATTGAGCGCATGTTTGCAACGCTCTTGAACCAGCGATTGCAAGAACTAACACAGCAATCGAATCCACCTTATGTAAGAGCCGGAGTTAGCTTTGGATCTTATGCACGCAACTATAATGGGTTTTCAGCTTATGTAGATATGGGTACCGGTGATGTTAAAAAAGGCATCGCGGCTTTAAGTGAAGAAGTTGAAAGAGCAAAGCGATTTGGATTTACTACTTCTGAATTGGAAAGAGCCAAAAAGAATTTATTGGCTACTTATGAACGGGCGTATAACAACCGTGACAAAAACGAATCCGGTAATTATGTTGAAGAATACGTTTCTTATTTTTTAGCCGGAGAACCTAGTCCGGGAATTGAAAAAGAATTCGAACTGGTAAAGCAATTATTGCCTACCATCACCATTGAAGACTTAAATGGCCTCACAAAACTCTTAAAAGAGAATACCAATCGATTCATTTATGTTACCGGCCCGGAAAAGAAAGCAAACGACCTATTGCCCGACAATCAAACGGTATTGAATGTTCTCAATGAAAAAGAAAAGGCCACACTTAAACCTTATGAAGAGAAGGCAGTGAGTTCATCATTGTTAGCAACGCTTCCTAAGGCCGGAAAAGTTGTAACAAAAACTGCCAATGCAAAACTTGGAACAACTGAACTAGTGCTTAGCAACGGCGTTAAAGTAATTTTAAAACCCACTGATTTCAAAAATGATCAAGTGATCATGAATGCAGGTCGATTTGGTGGAAAGAATGCTTATGCTGTAGCTGATAAATTTAGCGCCGAATATGCTACTCAAATTGTAAGCGCCATGGGTGTTGGAAATTTCGCACCGGTGGATCTCCGAAAAGCACTTGCAGGAAAATCACTCAATGTAGCACCCTACATCACTGGAACTACTGAAGGATTTTCAGGAAACTCTACTATAAAAGATTTGGAAACGTTTTTCCAGTTAAACTACCTCTACGTTACTGCTCCACGCAAAGACACGGCTTTGTTCCGCTCTTTCACACAGCGTAATAAATCGCAATATGCTATGTTAGGATCCAATCCACAGGCAGCCTTTGTAGATACGCTGTATAAAGTTCTCTTCAACAACAATCCCAAAGCACCCATTGTAGTTCCAAACAGTTCTTATTTCGATAAAATAAACATTGATCGATCAGTTGCTATTTACAAAGAGCGCCTCGGTGATGTAACCGGAATGAACTACGTTTTTACCGGAAGCTTTAAAGTGGAAGAGATGATTCCCTTTATTGAAAAATACATTGCAAGCTTACCTGCTTCAGGTAAGAAGACCAATTTCGTTGACGATAAAGTTCGACCATTAAGTGGGAAGAAACAATTGAACATCGCGAAAGGGAAAGAGCAAAAAAGTTTGATTCTTGGAATTTATTCCGGTGAAGTTCCTTATTCACAAGACTTAGAATTGAAAGCGACCGTATTAAGTGAAGTATTGAACATTCGTATCATTGAAGAATTGAGAGAAAAAATTCAAGGTATTTATGGTGGTGGAACTTTTGCTCAACTTGAAAAGGAGCCATACAGCAATTATAGTTTTATTCTGCAATTGCCTTGTGGACCTGAAAAAGTAGACACTCTTATCAAGGCGGTTCAAAAGGAATTTGCTTTGATCATAGAGAAAGGGCCCGATCAATCTTATTTAGATAAAGTGAAAAAGCAATTGATAGAACAACAAAAAGTAGTTTTGAAAGAAAATGGTCAATGGGGCCAGACTTTACTTAACAGCGCGTTGAGAAAAGCGGATCCATCTTTCTTTACTGATTTTGAAGCAAAGATCAATAAGCTCACAACTAAAGACATTCAACAAGCTGCAAAGATCTTTTTGGGTGGTCCCAATCAATTCACAGCGGTGTTAATGCCGGAAGCGGCCGGAGGTGAACAGAAAGAACAGAAAAAAGGATTCTAATTTTAATCGAATTTGTTTGGAGGCCATGCAGCAGCATGGCCTTTTTTCATAGCATCCTGTTCATTTTATTTGTTATTTTGTGGCATGGCAGAAAACAGATTTCCCTACCTACAGTTATTGAGATTTACAACCAGTGTTTTTGAGAAAATCGGATGCAACCCTACTGATGCCGAATTGGCTGCTAAAGTGTTACTGAGTGCCGATTTAAGAGGCATCGATTCTCATGGGGTAGCTCGTTTAAGTGGATATGTTCGTTTGTGGGAAGTAAAGCGTGTGAATGCCAATCCCAACATCAAGATCATTCATGAAACTCCATCCACTGCAGTAATTGATGGCGACGGTGGCTTAGGTTTAGTAGTGGCGCCATTTGCAATGAAAGTGGCTATCGAAAAAGCGAAAAATGCCGGAACGGGGTGGGTGAGTGTTCAGAATAGTAATCATTTTGGAATTGCCGGGTACCATGCATTAATGGCAGTAGAACAGGATATGATTGGTTGGGCCATGACCAATGCAAGCCCCCTGGTAGCGCCTACCTTTTCAACAGAACGATTACTTGGAACCAATCCAATATGTGTAGCAGTGCCTGCAGGAGAGGAAGCGCCTTTTGTGGCTGATATGGCCACCACAACCGCGGCGAATGGAAAATTGGAAATTCTCCAACGTAAAAATGAAAGAGCCCCCTTGGGCTGGGTTCAAGATAAATATGGCAATGCCTCTGTAAATCCTCACGAATTGAAATCGGGCGGAGCCCTGCTTCCTTTAGGTGGAGATCGTGAACATGGAAGCCACAAAGGGTATGCGTTAGGAGCTATTGTTGACATCTTCTCTGCCGTACTCAGTGGAGCCAACTATGGGCCTTGGGTGCCTCCCTTCCCCGCTTATGTACCCATGCCGGAAGAACAGCCCGGTAAAGGAATTGGCCATTTCCTTGGTGCCATGAGAATCGATGCTTTCAGACCTGCAGACGACTTCAAACTACATATGGACAAATGGATTCAACGCTTTAAAGCGGCTACTCCAATTGCCGGCGAAGAACGCGTTATCATCCCCGGAGAACCCGAAAAAGAAATGGAAACAGAAAGGATGAGAACCGGGATTCCGCTGTTACCTGTAGTGGAAGAAGACCTAAAATTCCTTGCAGAGAAGTTTCTATTGAATTTTTAGCAAATTAATGACCGAAAATTTAGACCGTATTTTACGTAGTCGTCCTATCTTTGCGGACAATTTAAAGGAATCCTCCTTTTCTTTCATTGTTAATCAAAAATAGTCCTGTCATCAGGAGTAGAGGAATTGTACATGAAAATCATGAAATTCGGCGGTACCAGTGTTGGTAAACCCGAACGTATGCATTCAGTGGCTCAGTTGATCACGAAAGACCAAGAGCCTAAAATTGTAGTGTTGAGCGCATTGAGCGGCACAACCAATACCCTCGTAGCCATCGGTGATGCTTTAGCCGCCGGAAATCGTGACGCTGCAAAACAGCACATCGATACCTTGGAAGCCCATTACCAAGAATTTATCAAACAGTTAGTTACTACAGATGCCGCTTACCAAAAAGCACGCAAAATTGTAGCCGAGCATTTCGAGTTTTTAACCATCATTCTAAAAATATCTTTCAGCGATGCGCTAAGTAAGGACATCCTTGCGCAAGGTGAATTACTGAGTACCAAACTTTTTTGCGTTTATCTCGAAGAAAAAGGAGTGAGCCATGCTTATTTGAGTGCATTGGATTTCATGAGCATTGATGCGAATGATGAACCTCAATTAAGTGTTATTAAAACCAAATTGGCTCAAACATTGGCACAACATGCAGGAATCAATTTGTTTGTAACTCAAGGTTACATTTGTAAGAATGTTAGAGGTGAAGTAGATAATTTGAAGCGCGGTGGAAGTGACTATACAGCCTCACTTGTTGCAGCAGCGGTGAATGCATCGGTTTGTGAAATTTGGACAGACATAGATGGCATGCACAACAACGATCCTCGTGTTGTGAAAAAAACCATGCCTATTGAAGTGCTCAGTTTTGAAGAAGCCGCCGAGTTGGCCTATTTCGGAGCAAAAATTTTGCATCCTACTTGTATCTGGCCCGCACAACAAGAAAACGTGCCTGTGAAGCTTTTGAATACCATGCAGCCCGACGCAGCAGGAACAACCATCCGCAAAGAAGCCAGCAGCGTTGGAGTAAAAGCTATTGCTGCCAAAGATGGCATTTATGCCATCAATATCAAGAGCAGCCGAATGCTACTTGCTTACGGGTTCTTGAGAAAGGTATTCGAAGTGTTCGAAAAATACAAGACTTCCATTGACATGGTAACTACCTCAGAAGTAGCTGTATCAGTTACCATCGATAACGGCCAGTTCTTACAGCAAATCGTGAAAGAATTAGAGCCATTTGGAACCATTACAGTAGAAGAAAATCAAACCTTGGTTTCAGTTGTTGGAAATGAAATCGCTCAAACACAGAACATTTTAAGTAAGCTTTTCGATTCACTGAAAGAAGTACCTGTGAGTATGGTGAGCTAT
>DGDD01000270.1 GCA_002385265.1 Chitinophagaceae bacterium UBA3961 | reverse complement strand
GCCCGGGTGGTGGGCCTCGCCCCTTTGAATTCCATCCCAATAGTAAATATGCGTATTTAATGGAAGAACTTACGGGAACGGTGCAAGCGTTTCAATACACTGCAACGAATGGTTCTTTGAAATCGATTCAATCCATTGTGGCGATCGATCCCAAAGATGCAGAAACAAATTTCAGCGCAGATATACATGTGAGTCCAAATGGAAAATTCCTGTACTGCACCAATCGTGGCGTTTCAAATACGATCACAACTTTCAAAATTGATCCTGCTACCGGCAAACTGAGTTTTGTTGATAGAATCGACACACAAGGTATCTACCCAAGAAATTTCACCATCGACCCAAGCGGTCAGTTCATACTGGTAGCCAACCAGAAAACGGATGAGATCATTGTATTCAAGATAGATACAGTAACAGGTAAATTAAAAGAAACCGGAACAAAAATTCCGGTTTACAATCCTGTCTGCTTGAAGTGGTTATGATTGCTTTTTAATATTATTGATTTCATCAAGTCGTGGGCGAAGCTTTTTCGCCTTCGACTTATTGAAGATGTTTTGACCTTTATCAGAACCCTTTCTAAGCTCCTTCTGTTGTTCTTCAGGCAAATGAATGAATTCAAAACAAGCATCACTGCAGGTTCCCTTCATCTTTTCTTTGCACGCGTTACATTGAATGAAGAGTAAGTGACAAGCATCATTCGTGCAGTTTACATGGGTATCACAAGGTGCCCCACATTGGTGACACTGAGAAATTACATCCTCGCTAATGCGCTCTCCCAATCGATCATCGAACACGAAATTCTTTCCGATGAATTTATTGGGCAATCCTTTTTCTTTTGCTTGTCGGGTGTAGTTGATGATGCCACCTTCAAGGTGAAATACATTTTTGAATCCTTTGTGCAACATATAAGCACTGGCCTTTTCACAACGAATGCCTCCGGTACAGTACATGATGATGTTTCGATCTTTGTTTTCATTCATCATATCCACTGCCATTGGCAATTGTTCACGAAAGGTATCACTGGGAACTTCAATAGCATTCTTGAAATGGCCCACTTCAAACTCATAATGATTGCGCATATCAATCACAATGGTATTGGGATCTTCTGTAAGTTGATTGAACGCTTCAGCATTTACATACTTGCCTTTGTTCTGCATATCGAAGTTGGGATCTTCAATACCATCCGCTACAATTTTATGACGCACTTTGATATCCAATACAAAAAAGCTCTTGCCATCATCGTCAACCGCAATATTCAATCGAAGTTGATCGAAACTAGGATAACTGTATAGTTTCTGTTTAAAAGCTTCGAACTGGTGCGTAGGTACACTGATTTGTGCATTGACCCCTTCATTAGCAACATAAATACGACCTAATACGCCTAGCTCAGTAAAAGCAACATACCAATCGTCTCGAAACAGATTTGGTTCTGAAATAGGGGTGTAATTGTAAAAAGAGATCGTGGTTCTTGGAGTAGGATCGTTCAAAACGCGATCCTTCAATTCTTTCCTGGAAATGCGGTTGTGCAAAACTGCCATGTGGTTGAATTTTAATTCGTTAAGAGTAGGCAAATAGCTGTCTCTCTACTTTCGAATCCCAATTGCAGGTTGGGCAAAATTCGTAAAGCACGGCAAAGATACAATTTATCTCGAAACCTGCACACTACCACCGATCAAACCACCGAGTCCGAGTCGTATCCCTGTTTGGTTGTAAGACCCGTTTAAATAAGATGACACGAAATCAATTCTGAAAAGCTTAAAGATGTTTTCAACACCTACAAACAATTCTCCATAATTGTTATTCTTGTTTACATAGAATGAATTCGCGCCGCCTACTAGGGTCCAATTCAATCTTCTAAACCCGGGGATTTTATTGGTTAGCAAGCCATTGAAATGATGCTCTAAATGTGCTGTTGCATAAACAGATGCAGTAGTGCTATTCGCATAATAGGGGGCCAATTGAAAACTATTGGTGTATTGACTTGCAAACAACAATTGATTGCCATTAAAGTGCTGATAATCTTGTATGAAAACAGCTTTCGAATTCAAAAACCCACCAATGCTAAATCTGTATTTCAGTAATCCCTTTAATTTTAAATTCACATCATCCCACACACTGAATTTCCAACGATCAAAATTGACATCACTGCCCAATACCTTCGATATGCCCTTCACGTATTGAAAACCAAGTGTTGGATATTTTGAACCAATGGGAACTTTGTTCCGAGGGAACTGAATGTATTTTTGACCGGGGCGATAACTCAAATCAACTTGTAACAATGCAGCTTGATGACGCGTAAAATTGGCCGTCAATTGTTCAAAAGGATAATTTGGTGTAAAGTTTCTGGTTTTGTACTCTATAACACTAAAATCTGTGGTGTTTTCAAGCGGCAATCGATCTTCATAACTAAGTCCAATAGTAGCATTCAACCCCGCATCAAAGCGGTGATTGTACTTCAAATTCACAAAACGATTCTCATAATTCTTCAAATAGTTTTGTTTATAGACCAGCGTGTACCAACTGTTGATCAATGGTGAAATTGGATTGTCGCGGTTGAATTGAACCACTTGCTGACCACCGCTCAGCGTCCACGATCCACGGCCAACGGTTCCTCCATTCTCATCCCAATTGAAACTACGCTTCGAATAATTGATCGAAGCCCAAGCATTGAAATGAGAATTCGACAACCCATAACGATAATAAGTCATTACACTCAATGATTTCGACTTTTGAGGATACCGTTTATCGAAGCCTATTCCTGCATTTATGGCCAATCCCTCCGCGGTGTTGTATTCCAGATTGCGAATCACCGGCTCCCACCTAACAATGATTGGATCCGGCTTGTAATTGGTTCGGGCAAAGCCGGTCCACACTATTTGTTTGAATTTGATCGGGCCTCTTCTCTTTCGAAGACTATCAATACTCGATTTCGAAAAAGCTGAATCTCTTCGATCTTGAAACAAACTGTCCTTCGTTTTATAATCCCTGATTTCTTCCGGCTCCAATGGAATCGGGCGAATACTGTCCCAATACGCTTTTGTTTTCTTGTTCACTGCAGTATCGTACTTGATGGTAACATTGTTAAAGAACTTGCGTGCAAAACTAGGTGCTACTTCGTATTTGTTGTATACATTCAAGAAATTACCAACCGCGTCAATTCCAAATTGATTGAATGTAAAATACACAACCTGATCTTTCGTTCTCCACACCTCTCTGGAAATGGGAACATGTTGCTGACGAATTTTGATGGTATCAAGAATTTGCAATTGCGATTCTTTGAACAAGGCCAAGTCAAGACTGTGAATTCTCCAATCGCCTTCCGTAATATTAATGGTTCCTGAAAACAAGGGTTCAAACTTTCTTCTGGGGGTTACTTTAATTTGATTGATCTCTTTTCCATCTTCCCAAAAAGACCCGAGGTATTGATATTTATAGAAATTCAGCGCTCCATCTGCAATCGGTGAAACAAATCCACGTGGATTCAGTTGAGAACCTAACACCGTTACATTATTGCTATAAAAATTAATAAAGGTTGGAAAACTAAAACCAAATCCACTGGAACCACTTTCTCTGCCCGACAAAACTTCCAGTTTGATCTTGTTGGGTTTCTTGTAAGCTATTCGTGTCAAGGACTCTGACAGATAAATAATTCCTCTCCCTGCCGAATCCACCCCCATGTCCTTTTTATCACGCTCTTCAATTTTTTGTCCGAAAACTTTCTTAGGTAATTTCCTTGTTCTTACCAGTGTTTTAATATAGGCTTCGCACGTGAAGGAATCGAGTGGATTTTCGTATCCCTTTCTTTTCTTGATCGCATTTCGAATGATTTCATAGGCTGGATCTTCTGCTCCTGGGCGCACTACCACTTCTTTCAATGATAACTGTAGCAAAGACAACTGAAAATCGAGTTGTTCATTTTTAGTTCCTACTGTTACTTTCTTATCTACTCGTTCATAGCCTACATACTGAGCACTAATGGTATATGTTCCGGGGTCTACATCAATGAAGTACTTACCATCATTGCTGGCGGTTGTTCCCTTGGTGGTGCCTTTTACCAATACAGAAGCAAAAGCCAAGGGCTTTCCTTTATCATCAGTAACCGTTCCTTGAATGCGAGTAGCAAATAAGTTAGTAGTAAGAAAGAATCCAATAAGAAGGATAGGTAGTGTTTTTCTCATAATAGGTATTCAGGGCGAATATAGAGTCCATTCGCTCAAATCCACCACCGCTCTCATTTTTTTGATTGTTTTTAACAATCAGCCCCGGGCTTTACTTAGCAAGGCTCCGCTCAGCGCTCCTAAACCGGCAACCAAGCCACCTAAAAAAGATCCGATTAAGTTCAATAAAAGATAAGAGCCTTTTAATGGCAAAATAGTGGCCACTTTTACAGACAATATATGATCGTTACCACTATCCAATACAAAGGCGATCAAGAACCACAATACAAATACCGATAGAAAACCGGTAAGAAAGGCCTTAAATGCAGTTTGTGGAATCAAATAGGCTATTAGAAACGGAATTACTGCAACGCTCCACCACGGCAAATAAAGCCCTGCCACAAAGCACAAGCTAACTGTAAGCAACAATGATACGAGAAACTTCTTCATGGCAATTACTTTTTAAAAGTGATGGTACTAAGAATTCTTTTGTCTTTGATTTCATCTTTTGTCATAAACCATAGGTCATAATAACCTCCCGAAGCCCAGGTGTCTACGAAATTGTCATAAAATTTACTTCCCGGGTTTCCACTTTGACCTCCCGGATAGATACCCGTAGCCCTTATCTTATCAGTCAGTTCTACGATCATTTTCCAACTTGGGCCATGGAACTGCTTTGTAGCATTGATAACATGTACACCACCACCGGTTTTCAAGTGCAGTCTGCTCAACGGTCCAACTCTTGTAAGGTGTTGAATACCGCTATCTTTAAACTTATACCAAACCAATCTGCCTTCTTTTTTGGCAATCATCAATTCTGGTACGGCTTTCTTGAATGCCTTTAATACCTGTTGTGCAAGCGTTTCTTTTTCAGGGGTGGAAATATCATCGATAAATTGAAACGCACTGTCTCTAATCAATGCTTCAATAAGAGTAGATTCATCGGGTGTGATATAAGGCTGAGGCACTTTCGCAAATTCATCCGACCAAATTGTTGTTTCCAAGCTATCGAACCATGAATGGAAAACAGCTACACCTTGCTCGTTCGGATCGTTGCGTTTATTCCATGTTTTAACAATATTAAACAACTCCTTTTCTGAGGATGTAAGTTGTGTTTCATCAATATTTTTAAGCAGCACCGGCATGGCTGTTTCAGCAAAAAGATTTTCGTTTTCGTTTTGAAGACCTTGCATGTCTTTGATTGTAATACTCGACATCTGTTCGAGCTTCCGATTGATCAATTTACCACGGTAGAGATCGTGATGCCCGCCGATATAATATGGATAGGTTGTATCTACCGGAAGTTGATTCGCACTGCTTACATAACCCCTGCTTGGGTTTACCATATGAGCATTTTCATCTTGCGGAATATCGGCTTGCCAGAAATAGCTGGAGTCCGTTCCCGGCATTACAAAATCACCCTGACGTCTCCATTTAGCCGGAAACACTGCTTGCTGCCATACGGCGATATCTCCTGCTTTGGACGCAAACAAACAGTTTTGCCCGGGGCAACTGAGGTATTTAATAGCTGATTGGTAATCGGAATAATTGGTGGAATGATCCAATTCATAGAACAACATCAATTCGTTAGACGGTTCATGGGCTTTCCATTTTACAGCATAATTACTTCCGTTGGTTCGGTATTTCTCTCGACCCGTAAAGTTTTGATCGTACATCACCGGACCAATATTGGTATATACCACTGTATCAAAATAATAGCCCCCTCCTTTTATCATAAATGTATCTACAGTGATACGAGAAGGTTGCCAGCTGTTATTGAACCAGTATTCTTTTCTTGACTCATCTTTAAACTTAACGGTATAGTAGTCTCTTACATCCCGCATCGCATTGGTGAATCCGAATGCATTGTTTTGATTGAAACCAATGATCACACAAGGTGCTCCGGGGAAACTCGCCCCATAGGCACTAAATTGGGGGCAGGTAAGTTGTATTTCAAACCATAGAGAGGGCATGTTCAAACTCAAGTGCGGGTCGTTACATAGAATTGGACGTCCGCTGGCTGTTTTAGTTCCTGCTACTGCCCAGTTGTTACTCCCATTGTCTTGATCAGGCTTTGATACCGTTTCAGGCACAACCGGCTTCCACTGGAAGTACAACGAATCGGCCGTTACAGGCATCAATACTTTCACTTTTGCAGAATCGAATGGCGTTCCTTTTGCCACAATAGGATCTAATGAATCGCGGGTTATCGGAAACAGCAATTCAAAAGCATGTTGATCGAACACCGATTTTACATTGGTAAATTCAAAATCATTTTCTGAGCCGGAAAGATCATAGCTCATATATTTCAAAAAAAGCGCTGTTTTTAAGTTCGTCCACTCTTCAGGTTGATATCCTAACAATTTGTATTCAAGTGGAAGATTTGCGCTACTCAAACTATGAATGTATGCATTCACACCTGCCGTATAAGCGTCGCAGGTAGTTTTGGTTTTAGGTTCTGCTTCCATTTCAGCCAGTGCCTTCTTCGCTCCATATACCATTCCAAGTCGGCGCATCTGACGATCGTTTAATAAAAGGATACTGTCTTTACCGGGACCAAGAATTTCAGACAATCTCCCACCGGCGGCATGAGTTTGGAACTCCATTTGCCACAACCGGTATTTGGCATGCAAATATCCTTGCGCAAAAAAAAGGTCCGATTCATTTTCAGCGAATACATGCGGCACCAATCTATCATCTAAATACACTTCAACCGAACCTTTAATAAAAGGATCATTGATGGAGATGGATCCGGGGTTATCAGTTGATTCAGCGTTTTGCCAGAACCCTTGTTGAGGGCTAAAAAACGCTCCTAATGCGGGAATGCTTCCCCAAGGTTTATTCAAAGCCCAAACCAATAAAATGGTTACAATGGCACTAATTGAGAAGGGTATAAACTTCATGATGATGTGTTAGGATGAGACTTCTTACTAAAAGTAGTTATTTTTTACGAACATCAAAACAGCTCTCCTGCCTCCGAAATAGCTTTAATCAAACTTTTAAGGGCCTCTGTTTTGTTGAAGCTGTGCAATACAATTCGAATACGTTCCGTGTTTTTAGGGACTGTTGGGTATAAAATAGGTCTGCAATCATGTCCCTTCGACTGGAGGTATTGAGCCACCAAGCGGGCTTTTTCGTTTCCTGGAATCAGAATTGCCTGAATAGCAGTTTGAGAATTTAATTTTTGAAAGGGCAGTGAAGCTTCTTGAAACAGTTGAATCAATTCTTTTAAATGAGTTCTTGCGTCATTCATCAAAGGCAACATGCGATATCCTTCTTGAATGGTCTCAAAATGAGCAGGCGGTAAGGCGGTGGTATAAATAAATGCTCTGGAAAAATTGATCAGGTAATTGCGAAGGCGATTCGACCCTACAACAACAGCGCCGTGTGAACCCAAAGCCTTTCCAAACGTATGAACTCGAGCAAACACCTTTTGAGTAAGCCCTAGAGCCTGCACCAGGCCTTCTCCCTTGGTTCCAATTATTCCTGTTGCATGTGCTTCGTCTACTATTAAGTAGGCATTGTAGCTTTCGCACAATTTGACTATTTCAGACAAAGGAGCTTGATCGCCGTCCATTGAAAAAACCGATTCCGTTACCACAAAACAGCGTGATTCAGCTCTAACCAAATGACGCTCTAAGTCTGCTAAATCATTGTGCAAAAAAGAATGGCTTTTACAACTATTCAATTTAATCCCATCTCGAATGGAAGCATGTGAAAGAAAGTCATACAAGATCAAGTCATCTTTCTGAGGCACCACACTTAGCAACCCTAAATTCGCATCGTATCCGGAATTAAAGATCAAGGCAGCTTCTGTTTCATGGAATGCCGCCAATAACTGCTCTGTTTCTTCCATAATGGCATGATTTCCGGAAAGCAAGCGAGACCCTGTAGCCCCGCCACCCACAGTCCCGTTTTGTTTGGATAAATAGGCGGCTAATGCTAGGTAATCGTTGGAACTCCAATCCTCTAGCCCATTATTCAGGCGCAGGCTGCGGAAAGCTTGTTCATCGCGTCGTTGAGCCAGTTTTTGTTCTAAAAAATTCTCATTCATACAGTACAAATAACGGAACAATTCGGCATAAATTTGCCTTCTTTTACACAGATATGGACCATAGTTCAGACGTTAAAAACATATTGGGGCTTCAATTGCCAACCGACCCTCGGTGGGCCCAATTAAGTCAAATTAGCTTGGAAGCCATTCTTACCGATCATGCCTATTGCGAGCAAAAAGCCGCTACTACTTGTATTAGTCTCATTCAGCGCTATTCGGAAAGGGAAGAACTAGTGAAAGCGCTCGCTCCTATTGTAACCGAGGAATGGGGACATTTCCGAATGGTGTTAAACGAGATGACAAAACGGGGTTGGAAGCTTGGAAAACAACGGAAAGATCTATATGTAAACAAACTGCTCGAATTCCAAAAACAGGGTGGAGCTTTGGAAGATCGTTTGCTTGATCAACTGCTTACAATGGCATTGATTGAAGCACGCAGTTGTGAACGTTTCAAACGTTTGAGTGAAGGGTTAGAAGACGAGTATATGAAGAAATTCTACCGCCGCTTCATGGAGTCGGAAGCCGGTCACTACACCTTGTTTATTGATCTTGCAGAAACCTACTTACCGAAAGAAAAAGTCCGCTTAAGATGGGCCGAATGGCTGAACTACGAAGCCACCATAATGAAAGACATGGAAGTTCGAGGAGATAGAATTCATTAACAGCAACCGTTTGCGGGAAACTTACGCAAACGGTTGAGCGTTTTTGCATTCAATCCAACCTCTATATTTACAGTTCATGAATGTATCAGAGCATCAAAAAGCTGCCCGATTGTTTGCCGGCATCCGGAATTATGAGGATTTGTTTGTTGAAAACGAGCCGGCAATATCAACCTTACAAGGAGGCTTGATCAACCATTCCTATAAAGTGCTGGTGAAAAACAAGGCGCCGTTTCTATTGCAACAGATCAACCATCATGTATTCAAAACCCCGGATGATGTTCAGTCGAACTACCTTCAACTATGGAATTTCACGAAACAACAAGAAGTAGCACTGCAATTACCTGAGCCACTTTTCATCTCCGATCAACAAACACTCCACCATTCTAAAGAGGGAAATACTTGGCGTGCATTCAAATTTATAGAAAAAACAGAATCGTATAAAGTAGCGCATTGGCCCGATCAAGCTTATAGTACCGCTCAAACATTTGCTAAATTCACCGCCGCATTCAGTGAATTTGACAGCAGTACCCTAAAAACAACCATACCTAAATTTCACAACTTAAGTTTCCGCTATTCAGAATTTGACACCGCTTTGCAATTTGCTTCGGCAGATCGATTGCAACAAGCCGGTGATTTGATCAAAGCTATTACCGAACGCATTCACTATAAGAATTTCTTTGACCAATTACAGAACAAACCTGCGCTCTTCAAAAAAAGAGTAATGCACCACGATGCCAAAATCGCGAATGTTTTGTTTGAAGAAGAGTCCGGAAATGTTATTTGCGCGGTTGACTTTGACACCGTAATGCCCGGATACTATTTTTCAGACCTGGGAGATATGATTCGCTCTATGAGTTGTAATGAAGACGAGACCAGTGTTTACTTCGATAAAATCGCAATTCGTAAAGACTTTTACGAGGCCATCGTTTCAGGCTACTTGAGCGTGATGCAGGAAGAATTGACCAAGGAAGAAGTAGAAGTGATTCATCATTCAGGCATCATCATGATTTACATGCAAGCCATTCGCTTCTTAGCTGACTATCTCAATAAAGACCAATACTACCGCATTACTTATCCCGATCAAAATCTGCATCGTGCTAAGAACCAATTGTTGTTACTTCAGTCGCTGGAACAACTGTTAGAAGACGAATACAGTTATTCAATCAAGCCTTCAGTTCTTGCGTAAAATGTGCGATTTCGGTTGAGAAATCTAAATAAGGATGTTCTAATTGCAATTGTTTAGCCTTTTCTAATTGGGTTTTCAAAAACTGCTGATGAGCCTGTGTGGCAGGGTGAAAACTTCTGTGTTTGGCCGCAGTTATGAGAGAATTAACAGCAGGTATTAGTTGCTGAGAGGTTTCTTCAACAAAGGTTTCCACAAATCGTTCCATCACAAATTGCGTAGCCGGATAGTTCGGGTGAACCATGTCAATATCATAAAAACGATAGTCTCTCAAAACATCGATAACATATTCATACGCCGGAAAATAATAAAGTCGATTGAACTTTCCCACAAGATGATGCACTGCCTCAATCAACCGTGCTTTACTTCGGTTATTCGCCACTACTCCGTCACGAATATGACGAACAGGACTAATGGTAAAAATGATTTTTATAGTAGGATTGAATATAAACAACTGATGCAAACACCGATCGAGCAATGCCACCGTTTCATCAATTCCAAGTAAATGTTTGTAAAAGGTTTGACCGGGCGCTCGGTGACAGTTCGCCACGCCATAATTATTGGAAACCAAACGATAAGAATAAGACGATCCCAAAGTGATGATCAACCAGTTGGCTTTCTTTAGAAAATCATGCGCTTGCCGTTGAGATCGATTGATGCCATCAATACAAGTCTGTAAATCAGTATGTGAGAACCTACTATGATGATCCCAACTTTGCCACAATTCATTCAAATACACCAAATCTTTTTCTGTGTACTCTTTTTGATTCATGTAGCTGATCAAACTATTGGCAACACTATTGGGATCGAACAAAATACCATGAGGATTTTGCAAGGTTTGAAATTTCAATTGAGAAAGGCGATCACCGATGTGTTCTGTAAAACAAGAACCCATTAAAAGGATGGGGTCCTGATATTTTATTTGTTGATCGGGCCTTTCGATGGGCACCGTTAGCATGAATTCACTCATAAGTCCATCTTAATGTTGAAAGATTTGACCGGCCATTATTCCGGCTTCTTCAAGTGCGGCTTGGTTGAGGCCTGAAAGCAAGCCTTGAGATTGCAACACCGGAATCATTACCTCTGTATCCATATTACCCACCAATTCGTCATTAGCCATGGGGCAGCCTCCAATTCCTTTCATTGCACCATCGAAACGAATGACGCCTGCGTCGATGGCAGCTTGCAGTTTGCTCACGATACTATTTGGTGACGCATGAAGGTGAACTCCTATGGTAAAGTTCGGAAAAGCTTGAACAGCAGCTTTACTCACTTCGTGCACCAATTGTCGATCGGCCAACCCCACCGTATCGGCCAATGAAAAAATTCCAATCCCAAGTTTCCCCAATTCTTCGATCCATTCATTCACAATAGAAGCATTATATGGGTCGCCATAAGGATTTCCAAACCCCATAGAAATATAGATGACCAGTTCTTTACCGGAGGCAAGGCAGCGTTCTTGAATCAATTTCACTCGTTCAAAACTCTCCTTTATTCCTGCGTTGGTATTTCGCTTTTGAAAGGTTTCAGAGATCGAAAAGGGGTATCCCATATAACTGATCTGAGGAAATGCTGCAGCATCATCGGCCCCTTTCACATTCGCTACAATGGTCAGTAATTTGGATGTTGTACCTGTTAAATCCAAACCATTCAGCACTTGGGCAGTATCGGCCATTTGGGGAATGGCTTTGGGAGAAACAAAACTACCGCAGTCCAATGTGTGAAAACCCACTTTAAGTAATTGCTGTAAATAGCGAAGCTTTTGTTCGGTTTCAATGAACCGACTCCATCCTTGCATTGCATCACGCGGGCATTCCACAAACTGAACCATATCCTTTGAATTTATTGAAGAATCCGTTGTTTCATGGCTTCGTATAAAATCATACCGGTTGCTACCGATACGTTTAAGCTCTCAAAATCGCCTGTCATAGGTATGTGTACATTCGCATCACATATCTTCATCAATGGCGGGAACACTCCTTTTTCTTCACTTCCCATAATAACACAGCAAGGCTCTTTAAAATCCTCTTCGTATACAGGTTTAGAGGCCGTCATTTCGGCTGCAAAAACTTTAATGCCGTTCAAGTGCAGCGTATCAACCGCTTTCATCAAACTTCCTACTCTACAAACATGGATTTTTTCCAACGCTCCTGCTGAAGATTTCAATGCTTCTTCATTCAGAGCCCCTACCCCTTTATCGGGAATGATCAAAGCTTGTCCACCACTGCAAAGCGTTGTTCTCGCAATCGCTCCGATATTTCGAACATCGGTTACCCCATCAAGCATCACAAACAATGGATTCTTTCCTTCACTCACAACATGATCAATTACTTCTTGCAAATCCATATAAGAAACCAATCCGGCAAACGCTATTACACCTTGATGATTGGCCTTGGTTAATGAATGTAGTTTTTCAGCGGGAACTTGTTGAATAGGAATGTTGCGTTCTTTCGCCAACTTGCGAATGTCGCCAATTGATGGACCGCTAACCTGCGTTTGAAACAATATCTTATCAATCGACCTTCCTGATTCCAAGGCCTCCACTAGTGGCTGACGACCAATGATCAGCTGGCTTTTTTTAGGTGCCGGTTTATGATGAAATTTCTCCATTTAACAACATTAATTTTACTTTTAGTATAGCCGCTACCGATAGAGAATCAGTAATAATGTTTTGATTAACCATTTGATACGCCTCTTCGAACGGTACTTTCTTAACCACTAATTGCTCGGTTTCCTCGGGTTCTGCAGCATGCTGCGTGAGCCCGGTAGCTAAAAACAAGATTCCAAATTCATCCGATACCGAGTTCGATAAATGCATGTGTTGAAGTTCTCGCCAATGCTCTGCCTTCAATCCGGTTTCCTCCAACAATTCCCGTTTTGCCGTTTCCAAAGGAGTTTCAGAGGATGTTCCGCCACCCTCCGGAATTTCCCAAGAATATTGATTCAATACAAATCGATATTGACCTACTAGCCAGGTATTCAACTCCTCATCCAATACAATCACTCCGATCGCTTTGTTTTTAAAATGAACTTTACCATAGATACCGGGGCCTCCCGAAGGGTTCAAAACCTTGTACTCAATGATCTGAATCCAAGGATTGATGTATTTTTCCTCTTCGCTCAAAACGGTCCAAGGATTGTGCTGTTCATTCATACCATAAAAATAAAAAATCCCGGAAAGGAACCGGGATTTAATTATAAAAGGTCTTTTGATTATTTGATTCCGAAGGCTGCTTTCACCTTGCTCACATAATCGAGCTTCTCCCAAGTGAACAATTCAACAGTTACCTTCTTCTCATTGTCTTTTCCTTTGTTGAATACTTTGGTTACGGTTTTAGGTTCGCGTCCCATGTGTCCGTAAGCAGCTGTTTCACTATAAATAGGATTGCGCAATTTCAAACGTTGCTCAATAGCGTAAGGACGCATATCAAACACTTTCTCAACAATACGAGCGATTTCACCATCGGTTAGGTTAACTTTTGCTGTACCGTTTGTATTGATGTACAAACCGCAAGGTTTTGCCACACCAATAGCATAAGAGATTTGAACCAATACTTCGTCGCAAACACCGGCAGCAACCAAGTTCTTTGCAATATGGCGTGTAGCATATGCAGCTGAGCGGTCTACCTTAGAGGGGTCTTTACCACTGAAAGCGCCACCACCATGTGCACCTTTACCACCGTAGGTGTCAACAATGATCTTACGACCTGTTAAACCCGTATCACCGTGTGGTCCACCAATAACAAACTTACCGGTTGGGTTGATATGATAAGTGATTTTATCGTTGAACAACTTCTGCAAAGAAGGTTTCAATTGCTTTTTAACGCGAGGAATGATCACGTTGATGATGTCCTTGCGAATTTGATCCAACATTTTCTTATCGGTATCGAAATCGTCGTGTTGAGTAGATACAACGATGGTATCAATACGGATCGGTTGGTTTTGGTCATTGTACTCAATCGTTACCTGGCTCTTCGCATCAGGACGGAGGTATTTCAACTCTTTTCCTGCACGACGGGTTTTAGATAATTCTTGAAGAATTTTATGAGCGAGGTCAAGCGCCAATGGCATATAGTTATCCGTTTCCTTTGTGGCATAACCAAACATCATACCTTGGTCACCGGCACCTTGAGCGTTTGCTTTAGCTTCGAAATCTAATTTTTTCACCGAACGGTCAACACCACGGTTGATGTCGGCACTTTGTTCGTGAATAGCACTGAGAATACCGCAAGAGTTTGCCTCAAACATGTACTCAGATTTGGTATATCCAATATTGCGAATTACTTCACGAGCAATATCCTGAACATCTAAATACGATTTAGACTTCACTTCACCAGCCAATACAACTTGACCGGTAGTTACCAGGGTTTCACAAGCTACTTTTGATTGGGGGTCATAAGCCAGGAAATTGTCAATAAGGGCGTCTGAAATTTGATCAGCCACTTTATCCGGATGGCCTTCAGAAACACTCTCAGAAGTAAATAAATAAGGCATTGTTTAGATTTTATAAATTAAATGGGATAGTAATTGAAGTGCAAAGATAATAGGAATCTGCAAATCTTAAATTTTTGTGTAGATAATGCGAAGTTTTGCCTTTTTGGTGGCATCCGCATTGTTTCCTCCGTAGAGAACAACTCTACCCGCCGCTATCGGGTTATTGATTTGTAGCCCTGTTTTCGATGCAGGAGGATAAGGCGTAACTACACTTGTTCCGCTAACCTGACTTGCGTTGGTTCTCCAAGGTGCGCTCAAACGCAAGGTGTAATCGCTCTCCTTACGTGTTACTACACTTTGAACATAACGTGCCAAGTTGAAACGGTATACGCCATTGCTCACTTTACCTCCAACTAATGTGGCAAAATCATTGGCATAATTAAAATCGTAAGGAATGGTAATGATTCTCTTATTAGCAGTGTCAGAAGCATCCAAGAATAACTGCCCCGGTGGAGTATACAAAGCATCTTGAGTGGTTGGTACTACATTAAAACTCAATTCAGCTCGGTGAATGATCGCATTTGGAAGTCCTTTCAAGCCTGGGATTCTGATGGTAGCCATCGTTCCGGGACTTGCGGCAATAAATAATTTGTCATCAGCCGGTAACCCATTGGTTAGATAAGTATTGGCTTCCGGTGCCAAAGTTCTCCTAATGGTATTCGAATTGGCGAAATTGATTGCAGAAAAACCAAACGATGCTACAAGGGTGTCCGTTATTGCCGATCCATTCTGAACGCGGTAATAAAACAAAAGACGTGTATTATCCCCGGCCAAATTGAAATAAGCCAATCCTGTTCTCTTTGTAGAAGCTCCTTCGTTCACTCGAACGGCTAGGCCTTTGAAGTAGGTGCGAAACAAGCTGTCGCTTTTATAAGCATTTGCGGTATCGTAACCTATGAAACGATTGGCCAATGTTTTATCCAACTGAATGCGTAATTGATTCGTGGTTTTAACGGTATCTCTTTTACGCTTATCGAATACACTGTCATTTAATGTTGTAAAATTCACCAGCTTGCTTCCCAACAAACCCGGTTCAACAAACACGTCTGCAGTATCGGTTCTGTAACCATAAATATTGTTGTAAAACAAAGCATCACGATCCATTTCATAAACCTCAAATTGTTCTACGGCATTGGTATCTCCGTAAACACCTGAATAAGATAAAGCCAATACCACGGAATCAATGATCAGCGTACTGTCCTTTTTAGGGAATGGGTGCGTACCCCAGCCATCAGGTGCCGGCGTAAAGTAAATTTGCCCTTTTGTTTTACCAAACGAAAGGTCATCGTCAATCACCCCTAAAGCATGCAATTCTGCGCGCAAAATACGGGCAGAGTCATCCAAGAACTGATTGTCAGTAATTACATCAAGAACCGTATCAAAGGTGTGAACATTATCAACAGCAGGAATGAGATCACCACCGATTTCAGTAGTGTCGATTTTCTTACATGAGAAATACGTAAACAATAAACCGATTAAAACGATGGAAGATGCCTTTACTTTTGACTTCACGAGTTGGGCTGATTAAAATGAATACTAATGTTCAAAACTACTTTACAAGGTCGGAATACAATTGTAAATAGTCTGTTAAATCGCTTTCGGGGTTGAAATTCAAGATCTTTTTCCCTTTCACTTTTCCGAACTCTTCAACCAACTTTTTGTCGGTTTTTTCTGCTCCGAATGTGATAGCGTCTGCATAAGAAGCGCCGCCTTTCATCATTCCCAAATTGTTTGAATCTTTGAATGGCTCCAGATCTTTGTCTTTGATCACGGGATTAATTTTAGCCAATTTCAGGAACGAAGCGCCCAACTTTTCTTTAAAGCTGTTGGCTCCAATAGTATAGATTACCTTGCTATGAGCAAAAACGGGTTCTTTTTTATACGCCGACTTAAGGTAGAATGGAATCAAACCTGTCATCCATCCGCTGCAGTGGATAATGTCGGGCGGCCATCCAAATTTTTTAACGGTTTCAAGTGCTCCTTTACAAAAGAAAATTGTTCTCAGGCCATTGTCGTCGAACCACTTTTCTTCGTCATCATGAAATATATGTTTTCTTTTGAATAGGTCTTCATTATCTAAAAAGTATACTTGAAGGCGTGCATTAGGCAGGGAAGCTACTTTGATCTGAAGTGGGAAATCATCGTTTTCAACCGATACATTAATACCCGATAAACGAACCACTTCATGTAAACGATGACGTCTTTCATTGATCACCCCGAAGCGTGGCATAATACAGCGCACTTCGTAACCACTATCATTCGATTTAATTGCCAACTTGTTTACGATCTCCGAAAATTCTGTCAACTCCAAATAAGGGGACATTTCGTTAGCAATAAATAAAATTCTTTTCTTTGTCTGCATTATTTTTCAGATTGGTGAATGGGCCCTACTTTCACGCCTCGGAAACTCCAAAAGGCCTGCAAAGTTAAGGTTTTTTTACCTGATTTAGCCTGAGCTACTCATCAGAAGCCCCAAATACAAAAAAAATGATCATTTTCAAGCATCAAAAAGACCTGTCCAATTTCCTGCAAAAGCAAGTAAATCAAGGTGCTACCATAGGCTTTGTGCCCACCATGGGGGCGCTTCATGCTGGTCATGCATCGCTGATTTCAGAAAGCAAAAAACATTGTAAATTAACGGTTTGCAGCATTTTCGTGAACCCTACTCAGTTTAACGATACTGCCGATTTTGCTAAGTATCCTAAAACAATAGAAAGCGATATCGCTCTCCTCGAATCGCTTCAAACGGAAGTTTTGTACTTACCGGAAGTTAGTGACCTCTACCCTTCCGGAACACAGCAACTCGAGCATTACGATCTGGGGAAAGTGGCAGATGTGCTAGAAGGACCTTCCCGCCCCGGACACTTCCAGGGAGTATGCCAGGTAGTGAACCGCCTTCTGATGGCCGTTCAACCCCACCAATTATTTATGGGGCAAAAAGACTTTCAACAATGCAGAGTTGTAGCCCGTCTTCTTGAACTCACCAATAGTTCCGTGAAACTAGTGACCTGTCCTACGCTTCGAGAACCTTCAGGGCTTGCCATGAGTTCTAGAAACATGCGCTTATCAGAAGTTGCAAAACAAAAAGCCGCAGCCATTTATCAAGCCCTAAACTATATTAATTCCTCGTTAAAGCCGGGACCGATTCAAACATTGACAGAAGAAGCGTGTTCTATTCTAGAAAAGGCCGGATTTAAAATTGATTATTTGAAAGTCTGCAACTATTACGATTTATCAGAAACCGATCAATGGAACGGAACAGATGTTTTAGTTGTCTTGATTGCTGCATACATCGATGATGTTCGACTTATCGACAATATGATCGTTTCATCTCGCTAATCTATACTTTTGCCATTCGAAATTCATAACATGACCATAGAAATACTTAAGTCGAAAGTTCACCGTGCCGTAATTACGGAAGCTAATCTTCACTATGTAGGAAGTTTGACCCTTGATGAAGATTTAATGGAAGCAGCCAATATGATTGAATTTGAAAAAATTCAGGTCGTAAATGTAAACAATGGAAGTAGGATTGAAACCTATTTGATCAAAGGTAAAAGAGGATCCGGAGTTTGTTGCTTGAATGGACCTGCCGCCCGACAAGGAGCCGTTGGAGATACTATTATTATTATCTCTTATGCTTCTATGGATTTCGAACAAGCAAAAACATTTAAGCCATTCATCGTATTCCCTAAAGAAGGCAATAAATTGTAATCGGTTTTGTTTAGATTGTGTAACATTCTAAAAAGGACCAATGAAAAAACGTTTGCTAAATATCTTGCAATACTTGTTATTCTTGGGATTTGGCGTTTTTCTGATATGGTGGTCGCTTCGCAAACTCACTAACGATGATTGGAATGACATCAAACTGGCTTTTGGAAATGCACGCTATTTAATCATTCTTCCTGTTACACTGTCTTTGCTTGCCAGTCATTGGAGCAGAGCTGCTCGTTGGAACCTGCTCATTGAACCCTTGGGCTATTCACCCGGGATCAAGAATACCTATATGGCTGTTCTTATTGGATACCTCGCAAATTTGGCCATACCTCGCCTTGGCGAAGTTCTTAAGTGCACCATATTGTCTAAGTACGAAAAAGTTCCGGCTGATAAACTCTTGGGTACTATTGTAGCTGAGCGCGCTTTTGATGCGGTATGCCTTGTTCTTGTTTTTGTTTTTACGTTTCTAATTCAAGCTAAAACGATC
This sequence comes from Chitinophagaceae bacterium UBA3961, assembly GCA_002385265.1. Taxonomy (GTDB): domain Bacteria; phylum Bacteroidota; class Bacteroidia; order Chitinophagales; family Chitinophagaceae; genus Endoryza; species Endoryza foliicola. Next base: position 909 of record DGDD01000270.1, on the reverse strand, counting down.
GGGAACCACTTAAAAGTTAAATTGAGCGAAGTAAACAGCCATTTGAGTTGGAACGGTTTGTTTTTTTACCTCGTAGCAATCGTTGGCATGGTTCTTTTACTTCGATTTCTATTGAATAAATGGACCCATGTTCCTGTAATATTAAAGATAAAAGGACTCTTAACGGGAATATTGAATGGCCTAACCAGTATCCGATACGTGAAGCGGAAGGGCTTGTTTATTTTCCATACGGTGTTTATTTGGGCTATGTATCTATTGAGTGTTCAGTTAGGGCTGTGGGCACTGGAAGAAACCGACCATTATGGGCTGAACGCTTCCCTTTCGATTCTTTCCACCGGCTCCATTGCCATGATATTTACCCCAAGTGGGTTGGGCGCCTACCCTTTGTTCGTTCAAGAAACCATGCAACTTTACGGTCTTCGTCCGAGCTTAGGCATTGCCTTTGGTTGGCTGATGTGGACCGTCCAGTTTTTCATAATTTTGTTTGCTGGTTTTGTATCCCTAATGTTGCTGCCGCAACTCAACAAAAAAAAGCATGAGAAACACACAACACATACAACATAAGATTCAGCCTTTAGAACAAGCTATCAGAACTGTTTCTCAATGGAGAGTACTCAATAAGAAAATCGCCTTTACAAATGGTTGTTTCGACATTCTTCACAGAGGACATATATTCTCACTCGGTCAAGCCGCCCACGAAGCTGAATTTCTGATTGTTGGGGTAAATTCAGATGCTTCCACCAAACGCTTGAAAGGGCCGGAACGCCCCATCAATGATGAACAGTCGAGGGCCCTGGTATTGGCCTCTCTTGTTATGGTAGATTTAGTAGTGATTTTTGAAGAAGACACACCATTAAATCTCATTACCAGCTTGAAACCCGATGTATTGGTGAAAGGGGGTGATTATAC
>DGDD01000207.1 GCA_002385265.1 Chitinophagaceae bacterium UBA3961 | reverse complement strand
ATTATTGCCAACTCTATTCTTTTATGCCATCCGTTCCAACTTTTTCCCTTGTTTTGTTAACTACTAGTTTGAGTTATCCACTCCCGAAGGCTGCAAAAGCAAAGACTTACAACATCTTATGCAGTCATAAGATTCGCAAGTCTTGTCAAATCCGGTATAAAGTGGTTCGAGAATTGTACAGTTGGGGGCACGAAAAAAGACTTTCTAAAACAGAAAGTCTTTTTTTATGTCGTAAATACCCCGTCTTATTGTCGCTTTTCCGCTCGCTCTTCTATCTTTTTTTGGTGTATTTTTCATATTCAAATAGACACTCATGAAAAACACTAAAACCTGGCGAGCAATAGGATTTACATTAAAAGGACTTTTGGTACTTTTTTTTCTTTTCGATTCAGTAATGAAAATTATGAGGCATCCGGAGTCTATTAAGGGTTCTGTTGCCCTTGGAATTTCAGAAAGCCTTATACAGCCGATAGGTATTATTTTACTATGTTTTACTATCGTATTTACAATACCCAAATTATCAAACATCGGAGCTTTACTGTTAACGGCTTTTTTGGGCGGCGCTTGTTCAATAATGGCAAATGCCAATGTCGCGGGCCATCCCTATTTATTTCCTATCATTATTTGTATTCTGATGTGGGTAAGCCAAGAGCTAATAAGTGGCAAAACCATGAACTTATTTTTGAATAAAAATGTTACTGCATCAACTTAAACAACATTTCCTTCAACAAAGAAGCATCCGATGTTCCTGCATCCTGAATACCAACTGTTCTCAAATTGTATTGATGTAGTAGCAGCAAAGCGCGCTCCACGCCTTCATTTCGGTAATTATTGACCACAGCGAGGTAGTCTTTTACAAAGAAGGGACTTACTCCGATAGCAGCGGCTACCGATTTTTCATCGCGGCTCTTTTCACCTAAAATCATGTAAGCTTTACTAAACATGTTATAGAGCGTAGGCAATACTAACTGGATGGGTGCCGCTTTGGGATTGCTTTCAAAATACTGTACAATTCGAATGGCTTTTTGCAAGTCTCTGTGAGTAACCGCAGCCTGCAATTCGAATGGATTGTATTCTTTACTAATTCCGATGTATTTCTCGATATCGTCTTCCGTAATAGTTTTTCGGTCGGCTAAATTCACCAATAATTTCTCGATCTCATTCACAATTCTGGCAAGGTCATTTCCAATGTGGTCAACGATCAATGCCACGGTTTTAGCACTAGCTTTATAGCCTTTGGAATCGAGCATTTCAGCCGTCCATTGAGGAAGCTGATTGTCGTACATCTTTTTGGTAGTGTACACTTCAGCAGACTTCTTCAGGGTTTTAGCCAATTGTGTTCTGCCGTCTACTTTCTTTTCTTTATAAGAAACCACGAAAATGGTAGAATTCAGCGGATGAGCTATATAGGGTTCTAATTTTTCAATATCCCGCATTTGCTGCGCTTCTTTTAGTAGAACCACTTGTCGTTCTGAAAACATCGGATAGCGTCTGCAGGCGTTTACGATATCAGGCCATTGCGCATCCTTGCCATAAAAAACCGTCAAGTTAAAGCCTTGTTCAGCCTCAGTAAGTATTTGATTTTCAGCATAATTAACGATCTGGTCGATATAGTACGACTCTTCGCCTTCCAACCAATACACAGGTTTGAATTGCTTTTTTTTCCAACTTGAGATGATAGATTCTACCGACATTTTTCACGAAATCAGGTCGCAATATTACATCAAAAACTGCTGTCCTTCCAGAAATTTTACCACCAAAACTAATTGAAACTGAATGCTTTTGAATTATAGATAACTAAATTTACTTATATGAAAAAACGTTTTTGGCATGGTTTTGGAAAAACCATGGTCGTACGAAACAAACTCATTAAACGAATAAATAAACATTAATCATGAGCACTACCAATTATCCATCTGCAACACCTCAAAGTCCAGCTCCTAAAAAGGATTCAAAAAATCTCATTATTGCTTTATTAGCAGTAGGTATTTTAGGTACTTGGGGATATTTTTTATGGGACAAAAACAATTCCGATAAACAAGTTGCACAACTGCAAAAGGAAATCGTAACCATCGATTCTTCAAAGAACGAACTTGATATTAGCTACCGCGCTGCATTAGGTCGTTTGGATTCATTAACCGGACGTAACAACGAGTTGGAAAATCAACTTTCTTCTCGCACCGGTGAAATCAGTTCATTGAAAAAGCGTATCGATGGTTTAATGAAAAAGCAAAAACTCACTGAAGCTGAAAAAATTGAAGCTGAAGAGTTGATCAAACAATTGAATGAAAAAATCAATGGTTTGGAAGCAGAAGTTGAGCGTTTGAAAGCTGAGAATGCACAATTGTCAACTGATTTAGGCACAGAAAAACAAAAATCAACTCAACTTACTACCGATCTTCAAACAACTACTACTGCTAAGCAAGAGTTAGAGAAGAAAGTAGATGTAGCTTCTACCCTCAATGCTTCTTCTATCGCTATCACTCCGGTAAACGAGCGCAGAGGCGGTAAAGAGAAAGTAACGAGCACTGCTAAGCGTGTAGATAAGTTAGTGATCTCTTTCGATGTTGACAATCGCATCGCTACTACAGGAAATACAGATGTATTTGTATGCATCACTGGTCCTGATGGCCAACCGGTATCTGTTGAGTCTTTAGGGTCTGGTAAGTTCACTACTCGTGAAGAAGGTGAAAAATCATTTACTTCTAAAGTACCGGTAGCATTTGAAGCAGGTAAGAAAAGCCACGTTGAATTTGCTTGGAAACAAGGCACTGCCTTCAAAACCGGTAAATACAAAATTGAGATCTACCACAATGGTTTCAAAATTGGTGAAGGATACAGTGAGTTGAAGAAAGGTGGCATCTTCGGATAATCGTCAATCCACAGTTTAGAATAGAAAAGGGGTCCCGCTTATGCGGGATTCTTTTTTTGTGGTAATGTTGAAGAATACCAAAACAAAAAATAGATATTGACTTAATGCTCCTATAAGATGGCTTTGATTCCTGCCCTACCAATATGCACTACCCTGCCGGTACCCGGTTGCCTTCCCTCATATTGAATATTCATTTCAAGGCTATTCGACAAGCGCTTGGTTAAATCAATCGACCATAAATAGTTCTTACCCGGCGTTAAACCATCTAACATGATATAGGCAGAGGGTGCATTCAAATTCACAGGACTAGCATTGGAACTAAAGTCAATACTATTATAGGTGAATTTTCCTTGAATGGATGTTTTCTGGAGTATCGTGTATTTTATCTCACTTATTATAGCATTGGAAACAGCCCTTTCTTGATCTCCTACTGAATTCTTTTTGTTCGCATACTTGTAACTGGCAGCTATGCGAAGGTTGGATTTTCGAATAATGCTCAGTCTCGGTTCAATACTGTACAAATCGATATTGTAATTTCGGTTGCCAAATTTTGGATTGGAACTCACAAGCCTGTTGTATCCCCAACGGCCGGTTCCATCAATAGTAAAGGTTTTATTGATGATCCAACGCGCTCTTGTAGTCCAATCTTGTACCTCCCTACTTTCATATCCATAGGTAAGAAGACTCTTATTGCTTGTTTTCACACTATTAATATCAAATCCCCATTTGGTACTGAATCTGTTAAACGAAAATGAGTTAGCAAATACTGAATTCAATACAATTAAAGAAGTGTCGTTTAACTTGGCACTAAAGGGATCGAAAGAAAGATCGCCGTTGCTTTTTGCTTTCTTACTCACTTGGTAACTACTTTGCAAATTGATCTTCGATATGAACTTCTTAAAACCTTTAGCATTCAATGGATCAATGGCATTTCGTGGATTCAAACTAATCTGATAATTGAAATTATTGTAATTGGCTTTGATGTATTCATTAGTGGGCGTAAAAATGAGAATGTATTTTCGCTGGTCTGCAAAAGCCGCTTCTTCAAATTCGTTTAATTGCTGAATGCCATCGTTGTTGTAGTCGATCCATGTATAAACCCCTTGTCCGGCCGGTACTTCCAAATAAGCCAAATCACGCTTTTGTTCTTGTCCTGCTCCAATTTCATAGAGAAGATTTCCCGTGATCATTCCTTTGAGAATATTTGCTGCATATTCTGTTCGGCTTAAGAGGCTATTGTCGGCCTTTAACCCGGTTATACCATCTTTAATGATCGACAAACTTCGATAAGTGGCACTCATTCTAAATTGATGTGCTTCGCTTTTTAGAAGTTCTGCATTAAACTGATAGTTTTGACTACGATCGGCACGCAACAAACCTTTGCCAAGAGGATAGGCGTCGGTTCTTGTGAAATAAGAAATGCCCCATTTATTGGCCTTGGAGTCGTCGGAACGAAAACCCAGTTGAATGGTTTCAAATGAAAAACTTTGTACAGAGACTGAATCTGTCTGTTTAGACCGAATATCGTTTCGCTCTAAATTGTAAGAACCACTGATCGTATAGTTGGAGAGCTTTTTAAAAGTTCTGCTGATTTGTAAACTGGGTCTCCAAAAATATCCTTTGTACATCGGCAAATCTACAGAAGCGTAGGAAGCGGTATTGTTTAACCGCCATTCTTTAAGTGACTGTGATTGCTGTAAACTCTGTTTCCATCCTTTGAAGCCATCGCCTCTTGTGTACTGTGTAGATTGAAGCTTAACGGTTCCTGTTTTGTTGTCTTGTATTCCAACTGCGGCGGTAAGAATTTGTTCGTCTACAGGTATTGTTTGCTGTAAAGGCAGGCCCCAGTCACGGGTGAACTCTACATTTCTCAGGCGCTCCAGTGGTTTGAATCGATGAGAAACCCATTCATAGCCAATGTCAGCAGTTAATTTTCGTTGCGTGCCTTTTATTGGAAACTGATTTTTGAGCTGCCATTTGGTAGCGAGTCCGGTATTATCAGATTTGTCTTTTGATGAGAACAAATTCACATCGTATTTACTCATGGCCCCCTCTACAATTAGCTGTGTTGTCTTCGAAAATTGATAATCCCCACCTAGCGAAAGCACCTGAGTTCGTTTTGGCGAAACCAGAAAAACGGCCGGTTCGTACTGACCTTGTTTCACTCCATTTATTGGCTCTATCCATCTATATACTTTCCCGTTGGCACCGTTAAAATCGGGCATGTAATTCCCCTTCCCTTCTCCCACGTTTATGAATGACAAGGTGTATTTTGCACTATCGGCATTGGTGGAGTAAACATATATTGAATCGCGACTTGCACCGCCGTTGTAAACAGTATCTATTTTTTTATAGAATATCCGACCGGAAGCAAAAGTATCGAGTACTGCATTGGGATAAAATGCGTTCTGCACGCTATCGCCCAATTGAGCAAGAAAGTTCTTTTGTGCCGGATCAAGGGTTTGGTTGATGGGCGAATTCTTTGCATCGCTATTGGCAAAGTACCCCATTCTAAATGCACCCTTTTTACCAAAACTGAGTTCATTAGCAAGATAAATATTGGCATTCAAGTAATTTCGATCCGCATATTCAAACTCTACTTGAATCCTTTTATCCTTTGTAATCATGCGCTTGGGCATGAAAGTGATTTCCGCAGTGTTGTAGTTGATTACATAATCTTGGTCTTCCCCTCGTTGCATTAATTCACCGTCAATAAAAACACGTTCTGTATTTGCAAGAACCACGAAATAGAATTCGTTGTTTGCCCCGGTTAATCGATAAGGCCCCTGGTTGCCTTCCAAGCCTTGAAATACATTTCGGGTGAATTTTCCTTTAGCCACCGATCCACTCACAATGGTTTTATTGGTTGTGTTCTTACCCACCGGATTGGTAGTTTCAAATGCAGCACCTTGTAAGCGTTTATAGAAACTCAAAAAATAACTTTGTTGCTGCCTGATATCAATATCGCCTAAACTCAATTGCCATCTCTCCTTTTTGAATTGAAGAAAAATGCGATCAAATTCGTTGAGTTGTTGCGTATTGCCATCGGGTTGAATGGGAATGTTGTTATCGGTAATGGCAGCAGTTATCTCGATACTATCGGCCAAGTACCCGCTCAATTGCAGATTTAAATTGGAGGTAACCACGGCGTCTTGGCTATTACCAAAAGAAAGACCTCTTCCGAAACTACCGTTATAATTGATGTTGCCGAAATTGAAGAACCGACTGTCTTTATCATCGCTTCCAAAATTGGGTACAAAGGGCTGCGCCATGAAATTGTTCATGACTGAATCGTAGTTCATGTGATTGGCAATAGCCGTAAGCTTTCCGGGGAATACTCGGTAACGAATAAGCACTGAATCAAAAAAGGGCAATTGTAAAAACCGAATGGAAGCATTTGCCCAATCCACTTCTAAGGTTGAGTCGGGTATACCCACTACTACAAGTGAACGAGGAACGATGCTAGAACTGTCAATGCTGGTAAACTTGAGAGAGGGCTTAATGTATTTAGTGCGCTGATTAGACAGAATAGACGATCCCTGTTGAGCTTGAATGGTATTTATGCCCAACGATACGATCAAAAGCAGTATTAACTGAGCAGCGCGCAAAAAGTTTCTTTGAGTATAAGCGTTTAAATTTACAATTTATTGCCCTAACACACTGTTTTTCAACCTATTTAGCTTAAAAAAGGTGCCCGAACATTGCAGCGTTTTTCGAATTCTACTTGTCTATTGCTCCATGAACCGCCATGAAATACACCTAATACTAGTGATTACTAGTCTTTTTCTATGTTCTTGTATTGAAAGAGCATTCCTTCAAAACCCTCTCCAATCAAATACAAATACGTATAAATCAATGCCTTTGGTAAGTGATTCGGTAAAATCCGCGAATTATTTGTCAGGCAGCATTTATACCGGTTTAGCCAACTCACGTGTTCGAGACGTGAATTCTGGATTATTCGGCAGTTTTTATAGGACCAATCGCTTCGAAAAGGTTCAAACCTTTTATGGTGCTTCACTCAATATAGGAGCTTATCGAGTAGGCAGATTTTTCCCTTCAAATATTATCACCTACAATCCTGATCCTAACTTCGACTCATTGATCAATGCAAGAGGAGGCCGGAAGTCTTATGGTTCTTATGGGGTGTTTGGTGGAATCAATTTTGTAGACTCTTATAAAGATGGCAGTGAATGGCGTATGTTAGGATTGGAAATGTCGGCGAATAAAGAGTTCGGACAGTACGCCAGTTATCGTAAAAACTTGCCCGATTCTATCTCCAATGTACTCGATCGCAAACAAGACTTTTATACCCTGGCTCTTACAACAGAATATATAGGCCGTAGCGGAACCGATGGTGCCGCAGGTGTGAAGCTCGCTTTGGGGTCAAAGTTAAGTCCGGTCGACTTTTACTATAACGGCACTTACAATCAGTCCAAAGTTCTGCCGATGTTCATGTCTATGGCTTTGCATTATACCCAACGAAAAACAACAGGGTATGGCCAATTTGTGATTGGATACCATACCCTGAGTCTTCATTTCGGAATGAATTTCCGTTTATGATGTTTGGAGTTTTCTGGCTTTTTTATCGGCTAAGTATTCATCGAAACTCATGAGTTTATCGATGGTTCCGGTTGGGGTCAGCTCAATTACACGGTTACAAACGGTTTCCAAGAATGTATGGTCATGCGAACTCATGAGCACCACACCTTTGAAGTTGATCATACTTTCGTTGAAAGATTGAATGGACTCCAGATCGAGGTGGTTCGTAGGTTCATCTAACACTACTACGTTTGGATCTTGCAACATCATTCGGCTCAACATACAACGCACTTTCTCTCCCCCACTCAAAACGCCTGTTTTCTTCAATATTTCATCTCCACTGAACAACATTTTGCCGAGAAAACCACGCAAGAATGGCTCATCTACATCGGTTACATGAGGTGGCACGTACTGACGTAACCAATCCATCAATGGAAGGTCTGTTGTAAAATACTCGGCATTGTCGTTGGGTAAATAGGCTGTGGTAACGGTTGTTCCCCATTCGAAGGAGCCACTATCGGCTTTGATCTTACCATTTATAACTTCGAAGAAAGTTGTAATGGCCATTTGATCATCTGCAACCACGGCAATTTTATCTCCCTTATTAACAGTGAAGGTAATATTGCCGAAGAGTAATTTCCCTTCGTGAGATTTGGTAAGTTTTTCAATATTAAGAATTTGATTCCCAACCTCACGCAATTGTTTGAATATTATACCGGGATATTTACGGTTAGAAGGCGTAATGTCTTCAATTACCAATTTATCCAAAGCCTTCTTACGCGAGGTAGCTTGCTTACTTTTAGAGGCATTGGCGCTGAATCGAGCGATGAAGTCGAGCAAGTCTTTGCGCTTGTCTTCCATCTTCTTGTTCTTATCAGCAATTTGGCGAGCAGCCAATTGGCTACTTTCGTACCAGAAGGAATAGTTACCGGTGTATACTTTGATTTTTTGACGATCCACATCGGCTACGTGAGTACAAACGGCATCAAGGAAGTGACGGTCGTGTGATACTACAATAACGATGTTTTCATATTGGGCTAAGAACTCTTCCAACCATGAAATGGTTTCCACATCGAGGTTATTGGTAGGTTCATCAAGAATCAAGATATCGGGGTTTCCGAAAAGAGCTTGAGCTAATAGAACACGTACTTTTTGTGCGGCATTGATATCTTTCATCAAGCTTCCATGAATGGCTTCAGGGATACCCAATTCACTTAGTAAACTTGCTGCATCACTTTCGGCGGTATAGCCCCCCATTTCACCAAACTCTCCTTCTAACTCACCTGCACGGATACCGTCTTCTTCTGTAAAATCTTCCTTTGCGTAAATGGCATCCCGTTCTTGCATCACCTCCCATAATTTCTTATGGCCCATGAGTACTGTATTCAAAACAGTAATTTCATCGAACTCGAATTGGTTTTGCTTTAATACAGCCATTCGCTCACCTGGGGTGATATCGACTGTACCTTTGTTGGGCTCAATTTCACCCGACAATATTTTTAAGAAAGTAGATTTACCGGCACCATTGGCACCAATAACACCGTAACAGTTTCCTTTTGAAAAACTTATGTTTACTTCATCAAACAGTACTCTTTTCCCAAAGGAAAGAGTGACATTATTCACCGAAATCATGCGTTGGAATTGCGTTTTAAGGCCGCAAAGGTACAAAAAAAACAGCCAATCATCGGAATTCATGATTGGCTGTTGATAATATTCCTAGTTATGTTATTCCACTTTGTTTTCCAAAGCTAAAATGAAAGCGTACTTTAAGGCCGTTTCTTTCAAAGGCTGAAACCTTCCGGAAGCTCCTCCATGGCCTGCATTCATGTTGGTTTTGAACAACAACAAGTTGTTCCCGGTTTTTTTGGCACGCATTCTCGCCACCCATTTAGCCGGTTCGAAGTATTGCACTTGCGAATCGTGCAATCCAGTAGTAACCAGCATATTAGGATAATTTATTGGACCAACATTATCGTAAGGCGAATAGGATTTCATATAAAAATAATCTTCTTTGTTTTTGGGATTCCCCCATTCGTCCCACTCGTTTGAAGTAAGTGGAATGGATTCATCCAACATAGTTGTTACCACGTCTACGAATGGAACGTCGGCAATAACCCCGTGCCAAAGATCAGGACGCTGCGTAACAATGGCGCCCATTAGCAGCCCTCCTGCACTTCCGCCATTCGCATACAAATGGTCTTTACTGGTCCATTTTTCACTGATGAGAAACTCAGCACAATCGATAAAATCGTTAAATGAGTTTTGCTTTTTCTGCATCTTTCCATCTTCATACCAAGTACGACCCATTTCTTGGCCACCTCTAATATGCGCTATTGCATAAGCAAACCCTCGGTCTAACAAACTCAAGGCATTTCTATTAAAAGCAGCATCGGTACTATATCCATAAGAGCCATAGGCATATTCTAACAATGGAGCTTTACCATTCTTTTCAAATCCTTTTTTGTAAACTATTGATATGGGAATTTTCTTTCCGTCTCTTGAAGTTGCAAAGATGCGCTCTGTTACATAGTCTTCTTTTTTGAACCCGCCCAAAACCTCGGTTTGTTTCATCAACTTCTTCACTTTTGAATTCATATCATAATCAAAAACAGAATTCGGAGTAGTGAGAGAAGTGTAATTGTATCGAAGAGTGGTAGAACTATAATCATAGTTAGCACCAACGTAGGCTGTATAAGCAGGTTCACCAAAATCAAGATAATGTTCTTGACCTGTTTTCCAGTTTTTGATGCGCAATTGTAGTAGGCCTTCTTTCCTTTCTGTAACAACCATAAAGTCTTTGAACACTTCCAAACCCTCCAGTAATACATTCGGATTATGAGGAATGAGATCTTTCCAGTTTTCAACACCAGTTTGTGAGACAGGGGTTTCAACCAACTTGAAATTAATGGCATCTTTGTTTGTAACGATCAAGAATTTATCGTTCCAATGATCCACATTGTACAACACATTTTTCATCCTAGGTTGAATGGACTTAAATGCGTCCATTGGCTTGTCGGCATCGAGGTACCACATTTCAGAACTCAAGGTACCTCCGGAATAGATCATGATGTATTTCTCACTTTTTGTTTTGAGAATACCTATATAGTTGGAGTTGTCTTTCTCTTGGTAAACAACAGCGTCGGATGAAGCAGCTGTACCCAAAGTGTGACGTTTGATCTTTTCAGATAACAGTGTTGTTGGGTTGTTCTGCGTGTAGAATACCGTTTTATTATCATTAGCCCATTCCACTCCACCGTCGGTATTGGTGATTAAATCAGCGTATTCAGTGCCGGTTTCCAAGTTCTTGAAATGTATCACATATTGACGACGAGAAACAGTGTCTACACCATATGCTATGATTTTATTGTCCGGGCTCACATCGTATCCTGCTACAGAATAATAACTATGCCCTTCAGCCATTCTATTTACATCCAATAACACTTCTTCCGGAGCATCTAAAGAGCCTTTCTTTCTGCAATAAACCGAATAATCTTTTCCTTCTACAAATCGAGAATAGTAATAGTACCCATTGTTCAAAACAGGTACTGATTCATCTTTTTCTTTTATTCTTCCTTTCAATTCAGAGAAGAGCTTGTCTTCGAACCCTTTAAGTCCCGACGTCATTGAATCGAGATAAGCATTTTCAGCTTCCAAGTACTGAACCACTTTGGTGCTATCGGGTCCTTTTTTAAAGTAATCATTCATCCAATAGTACTCATCATTACGCTTGTCGCCATGCATTCCTACCTCTTTGTCTTTTTTCTCTGCAACGGGTGGGGTAAAGCCGGTGGGCCATTGAAAATTTTTATGGTTCATTGATGTGGGTTCTTTACAGGCTGAAATTAAACATATAGCTACCAGCCCGATGGTGCAAGTTCTAGTCATATTTTTGAAAGTCATTAAGTTAGCAATCGTACTTTAAAATAGGATTTTTTCAATTATTGAACTTACCGCTGAACATTTTCCCCAACTACCTTTGTTCTACATATTTTCTTTATTTTGTAGTCGAAATTCTGCTTATGTATAGAAAAGTAAATATGCTGTTATTATTGTTTGTTATGGTGCAATTTACCAATGTTTATGCACAAGATGCACCAAAACACTTTGCAGCCGATCGAATTCAGAAATCAAAAGAAGTAAGCTTTCAAAAAGACCTCGTTTTTTCACTGGGAGTAAGCGGCGATCTTCCGCAAGGAGATTGGAAAAAATATGCCTCATTTGGTTTTGGGCCAGAAATAGGCATTTGGTATCATATAGACGATCATTGGACGATTACCGGACGCGGGGTGTACAGCTGGTGGCAAGGCAAGAGCTATGTGAATTCTGCGGATCCACGCGCTCGATACGACAATCAGCAACAATTGCTGCTCAATCCCGGAATTCGATACAATTTCAATAAAACATTCTGGGTGAATCCTGAAGCTGGTTACAGGTACAATAGGTTTGGCAGCATTAAAGAAAGCGGTGCAAACGGTGGGCTTACTATTGGAGCTGATATTTACGGTCCGGAGACAGTAATGGGCTTGGGACTTGGTTATCAGGTACTAAATTTCAATGGCATCAGTTACAATCAAATTGGCATCCGTTTCCGAGTTTACATAGGGCTAAAACGAGAGCAATACGATATTACAGAAGAGTAATCAATACTATATCAATAAAAAACCGAGTCCATCAAGAACTCGGTTTTTTTATTTACTTACAAGAAACTCTTATTCGGCAGTTGTGAAACTAGATGAGAGGTATTCTTGGTTCAATCGTGCGATATTGCTGATGGAAATTTCCTTAGGACAAACCGCTTCACAGGCGCCTGTATTTGTACATGCTCCAAAGCCTTCTTTATCCATTTGAGCGATCATATTCATTACACGTGTTTTGCGTTCAGGCGCACCTTGAGGTAGCAAAGAAAGGTGAGAAACCTTTGCAGATACAAAAAGCATTGCAGAAGAGTTCTTACATGCGGCTACGCAAGCTCCACAACCGATACAAGCTGCTGCAGCAAAGGCTGAATCTGCCTTTTGCTTTTCAACTGGAACAGCGTTTGCGTCTACTGCGTTACCGGTGTTAACTGAAATGTATCCACCTGCTTGAATAATGCGGTCGAAAGCAGAGCGGTCAACAACTAAGTCTTTGATAACAGGGAAAGAATTGGCTCTCCAAGGTTCAACCGTGATGGTATCGCCATCTTTATAGGCACGCATGTGCAATTGACAAGTTGTGTTTGCATGCCAAGGACCATGTGGGCGTCCATTGATATACATTGAACACATACCACAGATCCCTTCGCGGCAGTCGTGATCGAATGCAATTGGATCTTTTCCTTCTTTGATCAATTGTTCGTTCAACACATCGATCATTTCAAGGAAAGACATTTCTGTCGATACATTCGAAACCGGATACGATTCGAATTTACCATCCGTATTTGCATTTTTCTGTCTCCAAACGCGAAGTGTGACATTGATTGTCTGTTCCATGTCTTATTAATTGGTTAATTTGAAAGTTTGTCAATTAGCAAATGAGAGAACTACTTCATAAAGCATCAGAATTCATTAGAATGCATATGTGCTTCACTTCACTTACAAGTCTGCCCCTCAATTATTAATTATCAATTTTTAATTATTAATTATTTATAGCTTCTCTGACTCGGCTTCGCTACTTCAAAACTCAACTCTTCCTTATGCAAGTTCCATTCATGGTTGCCTTTGAATTCCCAAGCAGCCACATAAGAATAATTTGCATCATCACGTTTTGCTTCGCCCTCTTCAGTTTGACTTTCCTCGCGGAAGTGTCCACCACAGCTTTCGTTTCTATTCAAAGCATCTAAGCACATCAATTCACCCAATTCGATGAAATCGGCAACACGACCGGCTTTATCCAATTCAGGGTTGTATTCGTTGATGTCTCCTGGGATTCTCACATCGCTCCAGAATTCCTTCTTCAAAGCTTGAATTTCAGCAATGGCTTCTTTCAATCCTTGTTCATTGCGAGCCATACCGCATTTCTCCCACATAATTTTACCCAAGCGTTTGTGGAAGCTTTCTACAGTTTGTGATCCTTTGATATTCATTAAAGTATTGATGCGCTCGTTCACTTCTTTTTCAGCAGCAACGAAGGCTTCATGATCTGTAGAAATTGGTTTTACTGCAATTTCATCGGCGAGGTAGTTACCAATGGTATAAGGAATTACGAAATAGCCATCTGCTAAACCTTGCATCAGTGCAGAAGCTCCTAAACGGTTTGCTCCGTGATCACTGAAATTTGCTTCACCTAATGCATACAATCCTTTCACTGTTGTCATTAGTTCGTAGTCAACCCACAATCCACCCATAGTATAGTGTACGGCCGGATAAATGCGCATTGGCACTTCATATGGGTTTTCGCCGGTGATCTTTTCGTACATATCGAAAAGGTTACCGTACTCTTCTTTTACAACTTCTTTACCCAAGGCCACCAATGTAGCTTCATCGGGATTTTCGATACCGCGCTTGTTTGCTTCCGCTCTACCGTATTTGTTGATCAGGTTAGAACGGAAATCCAAGTATACGGCTTGTTTTGTGGTACCTACACCATAACCTGCATCACAACGCTCTTTTGCAGCACGAGAGGCCACGTCGCGAGGAACGAGGTTACCGAAAGCCGGATAACGACGTTCGAGGTAATAATCTCTTTCTTCTTCAGGAATATCGTTTGGTTTGCGGTTATCATCTTTCTTTTTAGGAACCCAGATACGTCCGTCGTTACGAAGCGACTCAGACATCAAGGTCAATTTAGATTGGTGATCGCCGGAAACAGGAATACAAGTTGGGTGAATTTGAGTAAAGCAAGGGTTGCCAAAGAAAGCTCCTTGTTTGTGTGCTTTCCAAGCTGCTGTAACGTTGCTACCCATGGCGTTTGTACTGAGGTAGAAAACGTTTCCGTATCCGCCGGTACAAAGCAATACAGCATGACCAAAATGGCGCTCTAGTTTACCAGATACCAAGTCGCGTGCAATAATTCCGCGTGCTTTGCCATCAATCTTAACAATTTCAAGCATTTCATGACGCGTATACATTTTCACGTTACCCAGTGCTACCTGGCGCTCTAAAGCTTGGTAGGCACCTATTAGTAGCTGCTGGCCTGTTTGACCTGCAGCGTAGAAAGTACGTTTAACTTGAGTACCGCCGAAAGAACGGTTGTTCAACAAACCACCATATTCACGTGCAAAGGGAACTCCTTGAGCCACGCATTGGTCGATGATGTTCACACTCACTTCTGCTAAACGGTGTACGTTTGCTTCACGAGCGCGGTAATCGCCTCCTTTAATGGTATCATAGAACAGGCGGAACACGCTATCACCATCGTTTTGATAGTTCTTAGCGGCGTTGATACCACCTTGTGCAGCGATACTGTGAGCACGACGAGGGCTATCTTGGAAGCAAAAAGCTTTCACACGATATCCTAGTTCACCGAGTGATGCAGCTGCAGATGCTCCGGCCAAACCGGTGCCTACAACAATCACTTCCAATTTACGCTTGTTTGCAGGGTTAACGAGTTTACAATGACCTTTGTAATCGACCCATTTTTGTTCGAGGGGACCTGCTGGAATTTTTGAATTAAGCATAATTCAATGATGGTTTATGATTAAGTGGATCTTTTTAACAGACGCCAACTTAGATAATTGTTTGTAATAAGAGAACTATTGTTAAAGTTTGGCTGCTCTAGCAGCGGTGCTCATTACTCAATCTTAACTAACCCAACCCAAGTACATGGTTACCGGCATCATGGCGAAGGCCAATGAAATGATCACCGAGTAGCCAATACCTACCGAGTTTAACAAAGAAAGGAAGCGATCGTTGTGAACACCCATTGTTCTAAACGCACTTTGAAATCCGTGAATAAGGTGCCAGCACAAAGAAACGCAAGCCAATACATATACTACAACCACCCACAACTCACTGAATGTAGACTGCATCAAAGCGAACATGTTGTGTGTAGTAACTCCGTTTGATAAAGTCACTTCTTCTACACCAGTAAAACGACTGGGGATCCAAAAATGTTTCCAGTGAATGATCAAGAAAATTAATAAAATGGTGCCTAAAAGACCCATGCTGCGGCTGTACCACTTGCTTCCTTTGTTTCCTAATTCAACTGCGTAGCCAACTTTTCGTTTAGCACGGTTTTGTAGTTCCAAAGACAATCCTTGGAAAATATGGATCAGGAATCCAATGAAGAGTCCGATTTCCATAATTCTGATAACAACGGTAGCTCCCATAAAATGAGCTGCTTTGTTGAACATTTCACCGCCATCCATTGCCCAAATACAGGCATTGATTCCGGCGTGAACAATCAAGAAACTGATGAGGAAAAGACCGGTGAGCGCCATTACGAGCTTCTTACCTACGGACGAATTGAATACTTCAGACCATTTCATTTGAAAAGCTTTATGTTTTTCTGAGTGAGTACCTGTAGAATGCAAGGTAATCGTCTCTTTGTCAACAAATTTTCTGATAACAATTGCTTAAGAACGCTTTTATAACAGTTTCCTTGCGAATTAGTTATCAAAAACTTTAAAATTTCCACAAAATTAAGGTAGGCCAGCGAAAAATCACAGATGAATTGAAACTTTATATTTCACAAGCTTCCCACCATAATCGTGCTCACTTATTGTAAAATGCGTATCTTAGCTCCCCAAATCTCAACCGCATGAGACACGAAGAGGATTTTGAAGCAAATTTGGCAGGAGAAGATGGTAAATCGGAAGAAACCAAGAACAGTTGGTTCAAGCGTATCAAAAAAGGTATCTTAACCAGCACTGCCGAGAAAAAAGAAACACCCGAAGGACTTTGGAGCAAATGCCCCGAGTGCGGCTACATTTGTACCGTAAACGACTTGCGCGAGCAATTATTCGTTTGTCCGAAATGTAATTACCATCATAGAATCGGAAGTTCCGAGTATTTCGAAATATTATTCGACGACAGTCAATACGAAGTGTTGTTTGAGGAAATTCGAGCAAAAGACTTCTTAGGTTTTACCGATTTGAAATCGTACCAGAAACGATTAGAGGAAACTTGGAAGAAAACGGATATTACCGATTCTATCCGAGTGGGTAAGGGAAAGGTGAAAGGTGAAGACCTAGTGGTGGCTTGTATGGATTTCGAGTTCATCGGAGGTTCCTTGGGAAGCGTAATGGGTGAAAGAATTGCACGAGCTGTGGATCTTTCTATCCAAATAAAAGCTCCACTTATGATCATTTGTAAATCGGGTGGTGCGCGGATGATGGAAAGTGCCTTCTCATTGATGCAGCTGGCAAAAGTGTCGGGAAAACTGTCTCAATTATCCGACGCCAAGATTCCTTATATCTCTTTCTTAACAGATCCGTCTTTTGGTGGTATCTCGGCTTCTTTTGGAATGCTGGGTGACTTGAATATTGCTGAGCCCGGCGCGTTGATTGGATTTGCAGGCCCACGCGTTATCAAGGAAACCATTAAAAAAGATCTTCCGGAAGGATTCCAAAGAAGTGAGTTTTTGTTAGAGCATGGCTTTTTGGATTTCATTGTACAACGCAAAGAATTAAAAGACAAACTTGCAACCGTTTTCTCATTATTTAAAAACTAATGAACAAAACGAAACTGATAAACTGGCTTCATATTTTGCTCCCGCTTCTAGCGGGAGTTCTTATTTACGTGCTGTTTCGCGTGCCCGTTACCCGATTGCATACGCTATTAGGCATCAAGCATCGCTGGATGGAATTGCCTCCTTTTTGGGGTCGTTACTGGATTCTTTATCATTTCACGGATATGTGCTGGGCGTATTCTCTGACCTATTCCTTGTGCTATTTTGGGAAAAATAAACCTTGGGAATCAGCAGCTATTAGTACGTTTCTTCTGTCTTTTATCGAATTCGCTCAAGGAAATTATGAAATTGGCCTTATTGATCTGGGTGATTTAATCTACATGGTAATTTCAGCCTTCCTTGCATTTCTAGTACTTAAGAAAAGAGAGGGTCAATGAAAAGAATCTTAGTAATCGCAGTTATTCTAGGTGTTTTCTATTGGATGAATGTAGCTACCTCCATCGAGAAAGAGATGCCTTTTCCTTTGTGTTTCAATAGAACCGAGCAATTCTTGTGGTCAAAGCCCGAATTGCAAGCATTCGTTATGTCGTACTTCAATGATACATTGGTAATCAAAACAAACGTAGACAGTGCTTGGGCTCAAAACATGGACACCATCTGCCAAATTTACAGAGATAGCTGTAAAGTAACGAACCTGAAGATTCTTATCGTAGATAGCTCGAGCAGTAATTGGGATACCAGATATGGACATAAGCTATACTTCCGCCAATGTCCTTAACTTTGTAGCCTTCAATTATGGCAATACAAAATAGATCCGTGTATCATGACTATTTCATTGATGACACGTTTGAGGCGGGAATGGTACTGGTTGGTACTGAGGTAAAATCGATTCGGGAAGGAAAAGTGAACTTTGCCGACAGTTTTTGCTTATTCTTCAAAGACGAACTCTGGGTTCGAAATCTTCATATCGCTGAATATCGTTTTGGCACTACCAATAATCACATTGCAGTTCATGATCGCAAGCTCCTTCTTACCAAAAAAGAACTCCGGAAATTGCAAGCCAAAATGAAAGAAAAAGGGTTTACTATTGTTCCGGTTAAGATTTACTTCAATGAAAAAGGACTCGCCAAAATGAGTATTGGCTTGGCAAGAGGAAAGAAAGACTACGACAAACGTGAAACCATCAAGAAAAAAGACGCAGAGCGAGAAATGAAGCGCTTTTTGAAGTAAAAACTCCATAAGTTAAAAGCTCCTTTTACTATCGTAGTTTCCGCAATTTTATTAACAATTCTCCCCTATTTTCCACTAAGGGTTTTTGTTTACAATTGGTTATGAATTATTTATAAATTCCCACAAAAAGAATTCGACGAAACGCTTTGCTGGGCTGCTTCATGGCCTGATTTTTTCTCTACCTTGGTCTAGATGAAGCGTGTTGTATACTTAATCCTATTGTCCCTGTGGGCCTGCCCTATTTCAGCCCAGAGTCTCCAAGGAGCTTGGTATGGGAAAGCCGAAGTAAATTCCGGCAATTCCATCAGCAACTACTTGGTGGAAATGCATTTGGTGCAAAGAGGCGAGTCTGTTACCGGAACCCTGGGTTATTATTTCAAAGACACGTATCAAAGTTTCTTCATTAGAGGGGAATACGACAAAACTACCCGCCAAATTCAATTAGATGAATTCCCCGTGCTTCACTATTCTTCTACCAGTTCAGCCGCCGGTGAATGCGCTATGCGGTTCGTAGGCACCTTGATGGTTTCACAGGTTAATAGTTTAATAAGAGGCTATTTTGTTAGTGATGCGCGCTATAAATACACTTGTCCTGAACTTAAAGTGAAACTGACTTTGAATACCGACGAAAGCCGCGAGCCGGAAGCCGAATGGGCGAGTTCGATTAAGAAAATATGGAAGCCTCAAGATGAGGAAACCGTTGTGAATGCGACGCCTACACCTTCAGAAACATCAGCAGTACCTCTAAAAAAACCAGATCAGTCGGACGAAATAAGAGCTTTGATCTCGAACGTGCGTTCTAGAACTAATATCTACAGCAGAGAAATTGAGGTGTATGGCGATTCCGTAAAAATTAGCTTTTATGATAACGGAGATATTGATGGTGATAGCATTACAGTATTCGTAAACCAACAACCGGTTTTGATCAAAAGAGAGATTTCAACCCGCGCATTGAATCTTTACCTTGTTTTCGACGATCGTCATCCGGTACAAGAGATCACGATGATGGCGGAGAATTTAGGCACTAATCCGCCCAATACTGCATTGATGATTATTACGGATGGCTCGTTACGCTATGAAGAATTTCTTTCGAGCAACCTGTCGCAGAATGCTGTAGTAAGAATTAGAAAAAAAATAAGCCGGGAAACGATTTCACCGGCTTTAAGAAAATAAGTTAGAATAACTCGGGCATGTCAGGTTTTTTGCTTTTTTGTTCCCAATTCATTTGAACCGATTTACTGTAATCCAACAGTTTCGCTCCTACAGCCTTCCAACCCATGATTTCAACTACTTTATCAATCTTGAATTTCGATTTGCGAACTTGGTCGCCTCTGCCTTGCTGAACACCTAAAATAGGCTCAGCATCCGTTGTTACAGCTTCGAGTACATTTCCATCACCCTCTTTGATAAAGAAGAATTTATTCTTTAATGTAGTGGTTTCAATTTTGAAACGTTTTACATTGTATTGCAAGTTCTTCTTATCGAGGTAGATGGCCGAAACGATGCAATCGGGATCGAATTTTTCAATGAGAATTACTTTTTCAGCATCAATTTTCTGTGTCAATTCTTGATCAATGATTTCATAGTACCCATCATTGTAGAAAACGAGGATCCGTTCTTCCGGATCGAAGGTCCCGAGGTACTCCCCTTTCGCTTCTGTATTCAACCTTCCGAACTGATCATCGAACCATAATTTTTTGCCACTCAAGGTTGATTTACCTGCTTCCTTGAATTTCACACTTTTGATCGGGTACTTAGTAACCTGGTTTCCAATGGAAGTTCTTCCCTTGATCTCAATTTCTTCGAAATAAAAATCGAATTCCTTATTTCTAGCCGTACAATTTGGGCTCAGCAATACTTTTACAATTTCAGCTTCTCCATTTGGATTCACTGAGAAATAGTTCACTTTGCTTTTTTCCTCTCCTTTTGTAAGATCGTATTCTTTGTCGCGAGTAACTCCCGTAACATTGAATCTTTTCGCAAAGCTAACGCCCGACTTTCCATCTGAATACACCATGTTGTAAGTAGTGCGTTCATCGTTTTTCTGAAAAATGGCTACGTGAATGATGTCTTTTCCGATATAGCTTTTGTCAGACACCTTTACCACTTTCATAATTCCGCGACGGGTAAATACAATCACATCGTCTAAATCGGAGCAGTCTGCTACAAATTCATCTTTCTTCAAGCCGGTTCCAACAAATCCGTCTTCTCTATTCACATACAATTTTGCATTCGCAATGGCCACTTGTTTGGCTTGGATGGCTTCAAAAGCTTTTAATTCTGTTTTACGCTCGCGTCCTTTACCGTATTTGGCTTTCAAATTTTCATAATAAGCCACGGCAAAATCGACCAAGTTTGCTAAATCATGTTTTACTTGTTTGATGGCATCTTCCAAGCCTTTGATTTGGGCATTTAATTCGTCGATATCAAGCTTATAAATTCTTCTAACGGGCTTCTCCGTCAGTTTTACAATGTCTTCTCGGGTAATATCTCTTTTTAGTTTCTTTCTGAAGGGAACAAAAGCATCGGCAATAGCTTCTAACACTTTGTCCCAGGTTGCATGCTTCTTTTCGAGTTCTTTATAAATCTTTTCTTCGAAGAATATTTTTTCCAAGGAAGTGTAATGCCATTTATCGTTAAGTTCGGCTAGTTTGATCTCCAATTCTTTCTGAAGGAGATCTTTGGTATTGTCTACTGAAATTCTCAAGAGATCGCTTACGCCAAGAAACTGAGGTTTTTGATCTGCAATAACACAGGCATTTGGAGAGATGCTTACTTCGCAATCGGTAAATGCGTAAAGGGCATCAATGGTGATATCAGGCGAAATGCCGGCAGCTAGTTCAATATGAATTTCTATATCGGCGCCGGTATAGTCGGTAACTTTTTTGATCTTGATTTTACCTTGGTCATTTGCTTTTACAATAGACTCCATCAATTGCGTGGTGGTAACACCGTAAGGAACATCACGAATCACCAAGGTCTTCTTATCAAGTTCCTCAATTTTAGCTCTAACTCTCACTTTTCCGCCTCTCTTTCCGTCGTTGTACATACTCACATCGGCCATCCCGCCTGTTTGAAAGTCGGGGTACAATTCAAATCGTTTACCTCGCAAATGTTTGATTGATGCGTCAATGAGTTCGATAAAGTTGTGAGGGAGAAGTTTTGTGGATAAGCCTACTGCAATACCGTCGGCACCTTGTGCTAGTAGCAAAGGAAATTTCATCGGTAAGGTTACCGGTTCATTTTTTCTTCCATCGTAGCTTAATTGCCATTCAGTGGTTTTAGCATTAAACGCAACTTCAAGGGCAAATTTAGACAACCGAGCCTCAATGTAACGAGGCGCTGCAGCATCCATACCGGTGCGAACATCCCCCCAGTTACCTTGAGTTTCTATTAGAAGGTCTTTCTGCCCTAAATTCACCAAAGCATCACCGATACTTGCATCGCCATGTGGGTGGTATTGCATTGCTTGACCAATAATATTGGCCACTTTGTTGAAACGGCCATCGTCCATTTCCTTCATCGCATGCAAAATTCGGCGTTGAACCGGTTTCAATCCATCTTCAACAGCAGGAACTGCACGCTCCAATATTACATAAGAGGCATAATCAAGAAACCAGTTTTTATACTGGCCTGTAACACCTCCGTCTTGTTCAAAAAAACTCTCTTTCTTTTTTGCTCCACTCATAATTTCGAACTTCTAGTTTCAATTAAATTAGGCTGTTGGTATTTCTAGCTGGGTTGCGGAAAATAATTTCA